>JAQWMC010000161.1 GCA_029246985.1 Pirellulales bacterium | reverse complement strand
GCAACTGTGTCCTTTTCACCCGAGGATGCGAATGGGATTGGTGCCTCGGGAATGACTCAGTCAGACGGTTCATTCACGCTCAATGCACAGGCTGCGAAACCTGGTGCAGGTACAGTAGCAGGAGAGTACGCTGTTACAGTCAGCAAGGTTGAGATGCCAGAATTTCCTAATATTGATACAGATGATCCCCGGTACGGTACGGCCGAGCAGGAGAAGCTTGAACAAGAGGCAAATAATGCAAAACCAAAAGTAATAGTGCCGGAAAAATATAATACTCCTGAGTCTAGTCCGTTACATGCAAAAGTCGTTTCAGGAAAAAATGAGTTTCAGTTTGACCTTCTTTCAAAAGATAACGGATAGGCTAGGAGTTCGCGGTTACGTGTAGCATCTCCCGGTTCTCAATGCTCGTGAGGAACGAGTGGTTGTTAAATAGCAGGGGGATCTCTTTCGGCCCTTTGCTTAGTGATCAGTCCCAAATTGTATGAAGGGCGCCTAATTTTCTTCTTCCCCCTTCGGGCTGTTCCGTCTGTCGAACCAAGTTTCCAGTGATAAACGTTCCAACAAGGTATTGCGTTTTTTGGCAATCCGTTTGGGTGCGTGAATGGTCTGCCGTGCTGTTCGTATTGTCAGACTTCAATGCTGATCACGAACTTTGGAACGAAACAATGCAAAGAATACAAATTAGACGGGAGTTTTTCTCCTCTCGTCTGTGCTTTGTTGGTAGCACATCCGAGGAATTCAGCCCGATGTTCGGGACCATTTCCGGGCTCACGACTTCTTTCATTCGTTGAAAAGAACCAATGGTTGGGGCAGACTCTCGATTTTATTTGACTATTGTCGCAAGAAATATCGTAAAGAAATTTCCCCCCAGTCTTGTTCTTCAATGCCCTCCTGATAGCTGGCTTCCGCGTAAACGGAACCAGCAATCTGCGTCGCTGCCTGCCGTCTTTTGAGATCGAACGGAACGATCATTTTGTGCCACCAATTTGAAGGATCTTTTGCGTAAGGGATCGCGTAATCGATGGCTTTTTTGTATCCACCTCCTGAACAATTGCTGTAGTTGAATAGGGCGTGCCCCGCGTTGTTCGCCATCAGCCCTATGAGGAAGAAATGGTTAAGGTTTTTGGTGGTATAGTTCCACGATTTGGCCCGATCGGTTTCCAGAGGTTGCTTGCCGCTTATCGAGATTTTCGATTCAATAGGTGGTATCGTATGACTTCGGATCCACAGAGATCCCCAATCTTCCCTTGTAAGTACGACGCAATAGCGATCACCTGCATATTAAAAGCCATTCAATGATTGTTGGCGGAAGTGGACTCATTCTGTTTGTAGGTTGGGTCAGCAACCAATCAAGAAACTCAGAAAACCAATCTTGTATGCCCTCTTCATGTGACGCTTTCCAATGCGAGGACTTTTATAACAGTGTGATGTGATCGACAAGGTAGACGAATTCATACGAATCAATGATCCATGTTCCCCTTCCTGAAAGAAGGCCGGGAATGGCCTGAGCATGGGCGGGTTTGGCACATGGGATCTCGCGGCTTATTCCCCAGAGCGATTTGCTGCAATTGTGATAATATGTGGCGGTGGAAGTACGCTTGATGCAAAACTCTTGATCAATCTTCAAGTATGGGTATTTCACGGCGCAGAAGACAAGGTTGTCCCCGTTTCTTTCTCAGAGTCCATGGTTCCTGCAATACGGAGAGCAGTGGAGGACCGAAGATCATTATCTACCCACCTGCTGGTCACGATAGCTGGACTGAAACGTAAAAAATCCAGAACTTTATTCGTAGTTGTTAAAAAAGCAACGCAGAAAAAACGAAAGCAGATCAGGCTAGTGTGCAAGCAGCTGCAAGGACAGCAGTGAGGAAATCGTTAAAGTGTGCACTGGACTGAGCGCATAGCAAAAAGACGTACAACTCAGAAAACTAATGAATGCCTGTCGCTTTGCTTGATGTCTAAAAGACCACAATCAGCGAGACATAAATTCAACAACCTTGTTGATGTTTACAGGCAGGCTGACATCTGACTTATCGGGTCGTCTGTCAACGGTGAATCTCAGCCGTTCGTTGTCCGAACTGATCCAGTCACATGGTTCACCAGTCTGAGTCGCAATTGCCTGTTGGTATAAATCGACAAGCTTCCCTTTTCTTCGGACATCAACGATGTCTCCTGGCTTAACTTGGAAGGAAGGTTTGTCGACAGGAATGCCATTCACAGTAAAATGACCGTGCACGATACCTTGTCTGGCCTGTGGCCTTGTCTTTGTGAAGCCACTTCTTCTGACAACATTGTCGAGTCGTAGTTCACACTCAATGAGAAAAATATCACCGGTGTTGCCAGTTTTTCGTGCGGCTTTTGCAAAAAATCGTCGGAGTTGTTTCTCTCCAAAACCGTAGTAGTACTTGATCTTTTGCTTCTCGATCAGCCCTTCACCATACGTGGAAGGTTTGTTGCGTCTTTTTTGCCGAACACCGGGTGGATCTGAGCGACGCTCGGATGCTCGTATTGCTCCTGCACTTTCAAAGATCATAGATCCAAGACGACGATTAATGCGAGCTTTAGCCCCGGTGTAGTGACCCATCTGTTTTACTTGCCCTTGAATACCTTGTATTGAATGTGCGATTCACTCCACCCAAGGCTGTTGGGCGTAGCGATACTGAATTCTGGAGAGTCGCTCACAAGAGATTTTGGGCAACCACTTCTCGATTTCAGGACTTTGAGTGTACAGCGGTTTCTGAAATATGCGAGTAGTGGGCCTGAAAACGGGCTAAAAAGAGGCTGTCATTCCGAAGAAAGGGAGTCTCGGAGCTTTGTCTAGACGGTACTCCCAGCAGGGCAGGGAGAAGAAGAGGGCTTTCGTTTGGCTTGCCAACGTTTATGTGGCTGCAGTGGTCGGTGGCATTTCCACGAAAATACAGTGTACGTGCTGCTTTGATACGGGCCTTGAGAAGAACTATTCTATGCGGGGAAATGGTGGGTCAGTCTTCAGTTCAAGTAGAAAATCGATGGATTGCAGTGCACGAGGTAATGAAACACGTTCAACTAAAAAGGTTGCGATTGAGAGTGTATTCAACACTTACGGCGAGCCTCATCGCAATTGGAACTGCGGTGATGGCTTTCGGTGGTGTAGATAAGGCGCATCCGGTCATGCTAGGACTGTTAACAGGTTTAGCAGCAATTTTTGTACTTCTTGTGGTGTTTGATTCTGTCTATCACGCAATAACAAAAACAGATGCTCTGTGTATTCATTGTGGTGAGTCTCGAAAAATGCGATCGTTTTGTGTTGTCAGAGAGTGCCCGCATTGTGGGAAGTAAGGTATGTTGAATTGGTAGGAGACCAGGCACGTATGTAGTCATTCTCAATCGCATTCATATCATGTAAGAAATCGAATGTTGTCGAACTTGGCTCGGCCTGTTGCGACCTTGGGTGCCAGATTTTTGAATGAGCCGATGAGATCACTATCGATCGTTTCCATAATAGTCTCCAAGTAGTGAAAGGATTCAACGGAAATGCCTTCAAGAGAAACACATGCTCGCAAAAGCTATGAGCGAGCTGCCCTTGATGAGCACGGAATTGACCGTGATCCACTCCAGCAATTCACATTATGGTATGACGCGGCGGTGGCGGCTGGATTGCCAGAGCCCGAGGCGATGACACTTTCAACGGCTACTTCAGAGGGCCGGCCTTCCGCCCGGATTGTTTTACTTCGCGGGTATGACGAACGAGGATTTTGTTTCTTTAGCAATTACTCCAGTCAAAAAGGAAAAGAGTTAGCAGCTAATCCGCATGCCGCCGTGACTTTTCACTGGGTTGAGTTGGAGCGGCAGGTGAGGATTGCGGGTCAGGTAGAGAGAGTCTCTGTAGCGGAGAGCGATGCCTATTTCCAAAGTCGGCCCAGTCAGTCGCGGATCGGTGCCTGGAGTTCGCCGCAGAGTACCGTCATTCCGAGTCGAGACGTGCTTGAGCAGTTTTTTAATCAGTATCAGGAACGGTATTCCGACGAGACGGCGATTCCTCGGCCAGAGCACTGGGGGGGCTACCGGGTGATTCCAGAGCGGATCGAGTTCTGGCAGGGCCGCCCGAACAGGTTACATGATCGGTTGTGTTTTAGCCGTACTGATCAGGGTCCGTGGACATTGCAGCGTCTTGCTCCGTGAAGGTAGCGTCAGCAGAATGTGAGTGTTCCTTCGTTTGTTGACCACGCAAGCATTGGCTATTGAAGATGCCCCCGCCAGCCAACAGGTTGGGTCCAGGCTTGCTGCTGCTGTCCTTTGAATGAAGGATCGGGGTGGTCACGATCGGCCGTCACCACGGCCCGTACGTAGAGTTCATTACCAGTCAGGCGGTATTGGGGAGTTTCCCCCTTGGCTGTAGCCAGTACTTTGCCGATCGCCGGTGAAGAGTATTTTTGCTCCGAGGACGGCTCGCCCCCCTCTTTGTTCTCAGGAGTTCCTGTCGTTCCATGGTCTTTGGCTGTCCCAATAAATCGAGTGGTGTACTGCACGCCGGGTTCCGTGTCGATTCGAAGAGCAAGTACCTTTTCTACTGCATCGTATGACACTTCCTTCAGTTCGACTCCACTTGAGGCGTAGAAGTCACCTGCTTTGATTCCACGGATAATGTGTTCAGGCGAGAGGTACCTTGATTGGACCTGAATCCAGCCTCTGCCGGTATGACTCCCAGGTTTCCCATGGTAGTGATGGCTGTCATCAGTGGCGACGCCGAATAGTGGTGCAGCGCCGAGTTCACTCAGTCGTATTGTATTGGCAATGTCCCAAAGTCGTTCCACGGCAGGGTGGGTGTCATCACCAAGATGATTGATGCTTGGATGGCCGTTATAGACTTCGAAAAAACGTTCCCGGACAACGAAGGCAAGATCTTCTGCCGTGATGCCATATCCAAAGTTTGGATGGTTGAGGTGCACAAGCACTTCACGTCCAGTGCGACGGGCCTGATCTTCAACAGCCCGAAGGTTCGCTTCCATTGCCTCTCGAATTGTCAATCCACCAGAGGGAGGAATGACTTCTTGAAGGTTGGTGGCGTTCATGTGAAGGGGCTTTTTATTAACCCGATCACTGATTTCCTCTCCCTGGATCATGATGAACGTGCCACGTTCTTCGATGAGCGAACGAAATTCATCGAACGGCTTGAGCCGCACAGCGTAGTTGGCGGTGTCAGCCTTGCCCCGCGTTTCTACCCATCCATTCCCGAAGCGAGCCTGATATTTTTTCAGAGTCAGGTTGCCACCACGCTCTATGATCGTGCTGTGCTTCATCCATCGCGTGCCTTCGCTGAGAACGTTGTGATCTGATAGAGCGAGAAAGTTGTAGCCGTGTGTCCGATACCACTCAGCAATCATTTCTGGAAAGTCGTTGCCGTCACTCCACAAGCTATGCGTATGGATGTTGCCTTTATAGTACTGCGGCACAGGATCAGTAGGAACGACTTCGTCACAGAGGCTGGTCAGTGCAACGGAGGCGGCAACGCAAACAATGCCTGGTATCACAAGGCAGTAGTGACTCAATCGGCCGCCGCCGGTCGCAATAGTTCGAAAGTGTACATGGAGCATTGTTGCTTTTTCCTTGTTTTAATACTAACGATACCTTGCAGTCGTACGAATCTCTACCGTATGGATGAGAAGACGGTCCATACTTCTTTTTGTACAGATCAAATGCATGTAGAACTATGCATGGCTCTTTAGTACGGATCAGGCGTCACTCGAAGCAAAGATACAAGGCCAAGTAATAAGATTGATCATCGAGAAAAAATACACTCAATAAAACCTGCCCACAGAATTCAACTTAAAAGAAACCGAAGGGTTTCATAAACTCTCACAACTCGTCATGCTTTTGAAATTTCACATCCCAATTTTGCACATCACAGCAGCATTTCTGCTGTTTGGATTTGGTAATCATTCCATCTTCGCAGTGGATGCTGGCGATTCTGTATTATCTGCTCAAGGTGATGCCATAACCCGGCCACGAAAACCTAATGTTCTGATCATGATGGCAGATGATATGGGGATCGGTGACACGAGTGCCTATTTGAATGTACGCTTATCTCCTGCAAGTCCTCCTGTCAAAAAAACACTACGAACACCACACCTCAAGCGATTCGCAAAATCAGCGATTGTCTTCACTGATGGCTATGCACCGGCTTCTATGTGCAGTGCAACGCGTTATTCCCTACTCACTGGTCGTTTTGCCCACCGGTCATACCTTAAGTATCAGGGTTGGCTCCCTCACGGACCCAACACGCCAATGATCCAAAAGGGGCTGTCCACGTTGCCCAAGATGTTGCAGTCAAACGGTTATCACACCGCTGGCATCGGCAAATACCACGTGGGCATGGCGTTCGATAATGGAAACGGTGAGCCCGCCGAAGATTTCTTCTTTGACGATGTCGACTTTACGAAGCCAATATTGGATGGGCCAACACATCACGGTTTCAATGAATACTATGGCGTTACTGGAAACACCGAAGACCCTCTCGACACAGAGCCACGCATTCTGATTCGTAACGACCGCTTCACCTTCACTGATCGTAGCCAGATGAAGCTGATCGGAATGAAGAATCACGAAGGACACATTCTGTCGGCACCAGACTGGGATCTCAGCAAACTCGGTCCACTGTATTTGCAAGAAGCAGAGAACTTCCTGACGCGGCAGTCAAGCAATAACACACAGCCTTTTTTTCTTTACTACGTGCCCAACGCCAATCATTTTCAACGAAACCCCCATGGCGATTATGCGGTTCCGGAAAAAATAGCAGGGACAAATATCAAGGGCGAAAGTCGTTACTCAGATGGGTCTGTTGCGGATGATCGCGAGGACATGGTGCTGGAGAATGACGTTGTCTTCGGCAAGCTACTTGAAAAACTAAAACTGACAAATGATCCACGATGGCCTGGGCATAAACTCATTGAGAACACGCTCATTATCTTCACCAGTGATAACGGTGCTAATGTTGGAGATAATCTGGGGACCAATCAGGAAAGCGGGGAACTGCGAGGCAAGAAAGCCAAATTGTGGGAAGGTGGCATCCGAGTGCCGTTAATGGTTTCCTGGCCAGCTGTACTTGAGGGAGGCACGATCAACCGCTCCATTGTGACTCTGACTGATCTTTACGCGACACTTGCTCACATCATTGGACATTCATTAAGCTCTGAAGAAGGACAAGACAGCCACAATGTATTCGCGTATTGGCTTGGGCAACCTGAAAAAAAAGATACACGGCCACGCGTTTTCTTCTGCCATTTGGGGCCACCGTTTCTCAACGATGCGTTGGCTATTCGGCAAGGCCAGAACAAACTAATTGTCGAAGGAGGATTGGCAATGCCCTGGGCATCGGGAGGTTCACGTGGTGCAGCAACGCCTATCGCCTTGTACAACATGGAGAAGGATCTTTATGAGACTAAACCTTATACGGATGCTTCATCCACTGTCATCATCGATGAACTAGCATCCACACTATTAAGAATTCATAACTGCGGCCATGCCAGACACATGCGTGGTACGGATGGCGGCCCACTGATTCAGGATCCCGGGTGGCATAATCTGAGGAATGATGTCACCGGAGAAGTTGGGTTTACGTTTCAGTTGCGACCCGGAGCAGGTGGAAAGGTGGTAACGCACCTCGGAATGTTTGATGATCACGACCGAGACAAGCCAGTTCGTGCGGCTCGATCCGCACCAATGGATAACGGGCGTGATCAGCCGATAAAGAATTCACACCACGGCAGAAATCATTCGTTAAAGAGTCCACATGTGGTTCGACTTCTGGTGCGTTCTACAGATGCGCTGGTCGATCTTGCCCGATGTCATCTCGAGCCAGGCAACTCCGGTGAATTGATAAACTCTTTCCGATATATACGTTTGCTGGAACCTGTTCAGCTCGAAGAAGGGCTGACCTACGTGCTTCTCATGTCCACGCAGGTTGCCGACGGTGATCATTTTCGTGACCCTGTCAGCTTCGACGGTCTTTCACCGCTGGTCAATCCTGATCTTGTTGTTCAGCGGAGCGTGTTGCTTCGTGAAGGTTCCCTATCTGGTCATATCGAATTGCCAGCGTGTGAGGATATGACCGATTCCTACTCACGACATCGTTTGCCCGTCGGCCCCACTTTGCGACTTGCAGAGAATGGATCGCTAGATGAGATCGATATGTCGAAGCCATGATTTGGGAAAAATCATGGATGAAAGCCAGATGGTTTTACTCCATCTGCCGACATCACCACGTCGAGGTTCACAGAGGCCAGCGCTTCATCAAACGTATGAGGATAAACTTCTGATTTAGTGCCCGAATCGTGGTCTACTTGGAAGAGAGGTTGTGTGCTGCTTGCGCTACGTTTCTACCTACCGTAGGTTACCTTGAAGTGCTGTGATTATTTTCTGTGAATCAGGACTCCCGGCAAGGTTTCGATACTCCCTAGGGTCATTTTTAACATCATAAAGTTCTTCACTGCCATCACCGTAGTAAATATATCGATATTGTTTACTACTCAGAACAAAGTCCTCTGAGTTGATATGAGTTTTCACGACGCGCTCTGTTATGTGAGCCGGGTTCCGCAATAAATGAGCGAGTGAAACACCATCGAGGCCTGTTTTTGGAAAACCAGCCACTTCCGATAAGGTTGGAAACAAATCTAACAGGCTGACAGGTTCTTCGCATAACGCGCCGGCTTGTATCGTGGGTCCACAAAAGATGAGTGGAACTTGAGTTGAGTGAATCCAGCCTGTCTGTTTACCCCACGCCTGCTTCTCTCCAAGGTGCCAGCCATGATCACTAAACAAAACGATAAGTGTGTTATCTGCATGTGCTGTGCGCTTCAGACAATCAATTAATCGTCCTACTTGATGGTCGACAAATGAGATGCTGGCCAAATAGGCCTGCACTGCCTTCGCCCACTGCCCGTTTTGCATGACATGTGCATGCGTTCCGGCGGTAACCGCACTTAACGCTCGTTGTCTGCCAGTAATTGGAACATCTGCCAAGTCATTGGGTGTCGTCATGGGTAACTGGATCGACTCAAGAGGGTATAAATCAAAGTACTTCGCCGGTGCATACAGTGGAATATGTGGACGGTAAAAACCCACTGCCATAAAAAATGGTGTCTGAGAGCCATGGGTTTCTATATGTTGAGTAGCCCAATCAACGATTTTACTGTCACCAAAAGCATCATCAGGTAGGTCGAAAGCAGACCAGTCAAACGACTCGCCCTTTTTGTCATCAGGGCTTCGCTCGCTGGACATGCGATTGAAGGGCATGACATAACTTTTTCCAGCAGGCCCTCTCTGTATGAAGTGTCGAGGGTTTTTAGAGCCTTTGCTTGGAAGCTCTTGTTTTGTATAGTCAGCACTCTTGCCTTCGAATGGACTCCACCGTTGTTCCGTCATGTAGCTCTTCTGGAAAATTACCTCGGTAACATACTTTTTATGATGAATTTTTCCTGTTCCGTATGTTGTGTATCCATGTTCCGCAAAAAACTGAGGCAACATGGTGTAGGCCGTATGGTCGAACTTGCTTCCATTTTCATAAACATTTGTTTTGACCGGAGAGAGTCCGGTAAGCACTGCAGTTCGAGAAGGCTGGCAAAGAGGAGTTGTGCAGTGGGCGTTCGTGAAAGCACAGCCAGCTTTCACAAGTTGATCCATATGGGGGGTCTTGGCCTGCGGATGTCCTTTTAGATAGCCGACCCAGTTGTTTAGATCGTCAACGCTAATAAATAAGATATTTGGAGATGCATTATTTTGTTTTTCAATCGCTCTATTCTCAGATGGCCGAGCCAATGTAGGAGTTGCTAATAGAACACCGAGCAGTATCCAGGTTTGCCACTTCATTTTATTTTCCGTTTGTTTCGTGACGTCTCGTCAAGTGTCACGACTGCCTAGGAACGAGTCTTTCAGTATCAGCAAGAGTCACTGAACACATTGAATGCACTGGAGAAAAGTGTCTGAATAAGAAGGAGTGGGCGAAGAGAAATCAGCCAAGTAATAAAATAGGGAGGAATTTATATGCAACTGAGTATATGACTGATTTGAGTAATTGCTACTTTTTGATGCAGGCGAATTTACTTTTGTTACCTCCGGTTGTTTCGTAATCTTTTAGCTGATTTCTAAAGAACAAGCCTTCGGATAGAGTTTCGATCTTATATCGTGTTTATAATTCCGAAAAGAACAAGTTGTATAATTTACGTTGTTCCCTCTTATTTTTTTGGATCGAACTGTTTCATTTTGAAACCGAACTTCCAAGGCCTTTGACCTCCAGAGGTTTTTGGGCGAGTTTCAAGCGTTCTTTAAAAATAGCTGTTGGCTCATGTCGATAATCCGGCTACAAACGAACTCGTTGTGTAAGAGCAAGTCACTCCCCTGTTCGGGTCTTCAAAAAAGGCGTTCCAACGAGATAGAGTGTCCTTGCGAATCAGAAATCACCAAGGTAACGAAAGCCAATCGGTCACACTCGAGCAATATGTTTTGTGCTTGTAGAATTTTTTTCTGAAAGTAGATGCCGGCCATGTCAAAATATTTTGATTTTTAGTTTTCCGGGGAGAAAATATTATCAAAAAGATTTCCGGTTATTGCAATCTGTGAACATAAAGCATGAACTGGCTTAAATGATTAAAGAGACTGGATTTCAGTAAAATTGTCTGCCCTCTTTGGTTCAGTAGAAAGCAACGAGTCCATCAGTTCTAAAGAGAGAGCGGCAATTTTCTAGGATATAGAAGCTATTTTGTTTTGCAGTTTTTTGTTTGCTGTCACAACTAATTAAGAAGCCGTATTGAGAATTGGCATTAAGTAACAAGAATTTCAGTAAATTGAAAAAGAGGGCGATGGGGTCTCGGTGGCCCAGGAATACTCTCCGTTAATTGCTTTGCTGGAAAACGGGAGTCAAAGGGAAGTCAGCGTTAATATGATGGGTAATGAAACTCCGAAAATTACAATAGTATGCCCCTCGTATAACCACTCGAAGTTTGTAGCTACTTTCATTAAGAGCGTTCAAAGTCAAACGCTTCAAGACTTTGAACTTATTATTGTCGATGATTCTTCATCAGATAATAATTTAAAAGAAATTAATCAAGTAAGAGACGAAAGAATTCTGGTCATAAAGCATGATTTTAATGAGGGAATAAGTTCAGCCTTAATTGATGCGATAAGTCATGCAAGAAGTGATTACTGCGTCTTCATGGGATCAGACGATGTTATGGAGCCAGGGCATTTAGAGTGCAGTTACAACTATTTAGAAAATAACCATGAAGTGGATGTGTTCTATAGTTCACTGAGTCTGATTGATGATGACGGTAATTCTTTGCCTGATAAGAAAAGAGAGTACGTCAGGGGAAACAGTGACAGGTTTGGTCTGCTAAGGTCGATGTTTTTTGACGGGAATCAGCTTTTGTCTCCTGGTATGGTTGTTAGGACGCAAGCTTTCAAAGCAATCATGCCATTAGATGCTGATGTTCTCCAATATCAGGATTATCAAATTCACGTGAGACTGTTGATTAATGGTGGGGTTTTTCAATCAACTGAGAAACTAGTCAAATACAGACAGCGATCGTCCGGCGCTAATGTGAGCGCACGATCCAAAAGTGTCCTGATTAGAGAGTCATTAGAGGTCCCTTCTTTGATGGATAGCTTCTTGAAAATTGAAGACGTCGGGTTGTTATTAAATGTTTTTCAAGAAGACGCACGGCGTTTTGGTGAACCAACCAACTGCACAATTCCGTATGTTCTCGGGAGGCTCGCCATTGCAACACCGGATTTTTCAAAGCAATGTTGGGGCTATCGTACGATAGGAAGATTTATAAGGAAGAAAGAGAATAGGGCTTTGCTGCACAGCCTCTATGGATTTAATTTTGCATCATTTATTCGGCTGGTAGATTCGATTAATGACTCAGAAGTTATGATGCAAACTTCAATCACTAAGAAGTACAAGAAGTACAAAAAGCTGGCGTGTCTCTTGTTTAGCTTCTCAATAGTGCTCTTGGTACTGTTGGCATTTTGCATTTTTTGAGGACTTCTCATTAAGCGTCATGACTACTTAAAAAGTCGCATTAAGTATCAGCAGGAATCTCTGAGTGTGCTAAACGCCGGGAAATAAGCCTTTGAAGAAAAAGTGAATGGGCGAAGAGGTCCCAGCAAACGCCATAAATATATTGGTTTCCAAAACGGTGACTCCTTTTGCAATTCTTTCTGCCGATTGCTACTTTTCGAGGCATACGAATTTGCTCTTGTTGCCGCCCGTTGTCTGATATTCTTATGGCTGTTTTCTAAAGAATAAGACAGTGGATGGTGTTTCGATCTTATATCGTATTTTTAAAATTGTCTTAATTATTCTGAAGGGCATTTTATTTAAACCTTTATTCTCAGCTTGGAAATCACTGAGAATCTTTGCAGAGAGCAAAATAAGAAACCCTAGGAGCGTCACTCGCCGAATGACCTGCGCATAATCGACATTCATCTCCGCTGAAGTCGGGGGCCATTCCTTTGCGACGCGGGGTCTGCAACGATACTCTTTCGACTTGAGAAAGTCTCACCGCCACCCGACAGGAGAACGAAATGGTACCGCTGAAATGCTTCTTGCGACTGACCTGCTGCGTGTCGCTTATTCAGCTGACACTCTGGGATGAGATTGCTCACCTTAATGCGGATGAGCCCGCAGCACCGCCGCAGGCGGCAGGTTCGCAACCGGTGTTGCGGGTGGGACGTGCGCAGAAGCCCGATGAGGCTCGGAAAGAACTCGCCCGGTTCAGAGCCAGTTACCAAGACCTGGCTGGGTGGAAACAACGCAAGCAGAAGATCCGTCAAGGTATCCTGCGCGGAGCCGGATTGAACTCGCTGCCTGAAAGGACTCCGCTTAATCCACGATTCTCGAACAAGCGAACCTACGACGGATACGTGGTGGAAAGTGTGGCCTTTGAAAGTTCCCCCGGTTTCTATGTGACGGGTTCCTTGTACCGACCCACGAGTTTCAACGGTGACCTAGCCGGTATCTTGTGTCCACACGGTCACGGAGGTCGATTCCGCGAAAGTCGCCAAACACGCTGCGCCGTGCTGGCACGTATGGGATCGGCGGTATTTCAGTACGACATGGTCGGGTACGGCGACTGGAAGGAGGCGGGATGGTTGCACAGAGAGACTCCCGAAGTGCTTCGACTGCAGACATGGAACAGCATCCGCGCACTCGATTTCCTGGTGTCGTTGCCGCATGTGGACAAACAGCGGCTGGCCATCACTGGTTGCTCAGGAGGCGGTACGCAGTCGTTTCT
>JAQWMC010000132.1 GCA_029246985.1 Pirellulales bacterium | reverse complement strand
CTGAGCCACGTTCCGACTCAATTCCACTCTCTTCTATTTTTGGTCCTCCTGGGCTAACGTTTGACGGTGTCGACAAGGTGATAATCTGTGGAAATTCGATAACACGAGGCATTTCAAACGATCACCTTCTTGAGCTTGATGCATGGATTCGCGAGGGAGGTGACCTCATCCTCATATCAGGAATGTCACTTCCGGCTGCTCTATCAACGTCTCCATCTCTCGAGTCATGGCTGCCTGGCAAGTTCAGCCGGCTGGTCCCATTACGTCGGGCATCAAGCTCAAGAAGGCGATCGTCCGAAATGCCTCGTGTCACCGCATTTCCGCAGATTATCGCCTTGTCGATGCCGTCAAACGTTAGCCCCGGAGGGCCAAAAACAGAAGAGAGTGGAAGCGATTCGGAACGTGGCTCAGGAGAAACCACAAGCATTCGTGACCCATCTTCCCGAGCCGCAAGCCGAGTTGCTCTTGTCGCATTCTCGAGGTCGCCGAGAAGCATCAAGACTTCCTGGCTTGATTCCAGTAGTTGCGGAATAGGCACTATTTTTGAAGCAACCACCTGCGCGAGATGTGATCTGTCTGCATTTGGTTCCGTTGTGTCGATAACCACGGCCCGAATGGTGCTGTCTCGGCCACCAATCTTCACAAGAAGCCTTGCTGCCCATTGTGCATCGTTTATCAAAGTGGGGCGAACCAGTGGTGATCGAAGCCATTGTCCATCTGGGTCCTGCGCTTCTACAGCAACGAAGCGAGTTGATGGTTGCGCAAGAGATTGTGGAATGTGAAGTGTCACCGGGGTCCAGTGTCCTGCGCGAACAATTCCATCAAAACCGATTTCAGCCGATAGCTCCTGACTGTCAGATGTCGCCATACCAATAGTCGGTGCCGCAACCAAAAAAAGGAGACAGAGCACCGGTTGCCTCAAAATCATCATGGCTTCTCCGCATCGGGGCAGGTGCAAGAAATTTGCCCGCAGCCAGGACAGCCCTGTCCATATTTTTTTGCAATTGCCTGCTCGAGGTCGACATCGACAACATTCGCAATGGTTGCGAGCCATGCCAAGACATCAGCAAACTCCAAGGCCTGTTCTTCAGGTGAGCCGCTTCGTAAGGCGGTTGCGAGTTCCCCGATTTCCTCTGTCAGCCACATGAATGTTCCTTCGACACCACGTGCAGCATCCTTGTCATGGTACATGTTGCGAATGAGTTGTTGGAACTCACGAAGTGTCATCTTGTACCTACTTGATTAGATTCGTCTTGGTCATGTCCGTCGGAACTCTCAACCCTTGATGATACCAGAGCGGAACTTTGGAGGCATGTAGATGGTCTGCGGTGCCGCATGGTGCTTGCAAGGACCCAATATTAGGCGGAAGCAGCGATTTTCGATGGATGTACGATACGGCTGTCATAGGTTCTTGGGGTAGCAAGAGTTCCGAGACGGTGGACAATAACGAAGGTCTGCTAAATTAGATGTTGATCCAAGGGTGCATTATTCCGAGAAGTGTCTGGATTATTCTGGAAAGGCAAGTTTTTAACTGATCATGTCTGCTCATCAATCAGTCCAAATTTTTGATACGACGCTTCGAGACGGGGAACAGTCTCCTGGTGCAAGCATGAATCTCACCGAAAAAATTGAGGTAGCGCATGCATTGTCTCAATTAGGAGTTGATGTCATTGAAGCGGGTTTCCCAATTGCGTCTCCCGGTGACTTCGAATCAGTTCGCGAAATCGCTCGTGCAGTGCGCGAACCGATAATTTGTGGCCTCGCTCGGTGCAACGACAGTGATGTGGACCGTGCTTGGGAAGCGCTCGCCGAAGCAGCCCGTCCCCGAATTCATGTGTTTTTGGCAACAAGTGCAATTCACCGGGAGTTCAAGCTCCGGATGGATGAAGATGAGGTCGTTCGGCGAGCGGTAGCAGGTGTTCGTCGAGCAAGAGAGAAATGTGAAGATATTGAGTTTTCACCAGAGGATGCCGCTCGTACAGAGATTGATTTTCTCTGCCGTGTGGTTGAGGCGGTCATCGATGTTGGAGCGACTACCGTTAATATTCCAGATACCGTTGGTTATGCTACGCCGCAGCAGATGTTTGATGTGATCCATGCGCTTCGAAATCGTGTTCCGAATATCGACAAAGCAATTCTGAGTGTTCATTGTCACGACGATCTTGGTTTGGCGGTTGCAAATAGTTTGGCAGCTGTTCAGGCCGGTGCTGGTCAAGTTGAGTGCACTATTAATGGGATTGGCGAACGCGCTGGGAATTGCTCCCTTGAAGAAGTAGTGATGGCTCTCAAGACGAGAGCTGACTTGTATAAGTGCCAAAGTCGAATTGCTACACAGAGATTAGTACCAACAAGTCGACTTGTTGCAAATATCACAGGAATTCAGGTGCCACGAAACAAAGCTATTGTTGGACGGAATGCGTTCGCCCATGAGGCGGGCATTCATCAGGATGGCATGCTGAAAGATCGAAACACATATGAAATCATGCGTCCAGAAGACGTTGGGCTTGAGCGGACTGATCTTGTGCTTGGTAAACACAGTGGTCGAGCAGCTTTGGCAGACCGTGCAGCCGTTCTTGGTTATCAGTTGACTGGAGAGCAGCTTCAGACAGTTTTCGAGCAATTTAAACTACTGGCAGATCGGAAGAAAGAAATCTACGACGGTGATATTGCAGCACTCTGTGAACAGCAATTTGCCGTACTGCCAGAGCTTTTCGTGTTTGAGGGGTACTCGGTTTCGTGTGAAAGTGGCAATGCACCGACAGTGACGCTTCGCGTTAAACAGGATGGCAAAAGTCAGGCCGTGTCGATCACAAGTGGCGACGGTCCAATTGATGGCATCTTTCTTGCGATTGAAAAAATTACAGGTATCACGACGGTCTGTCGTGATTTTCGGGTGCAGGCGGTCACGGTTGGGAAAGACGCCCAGGCAGAAGTGTCTGTTGAGCTTGAAGCGACTTCTGAGCGATATAGAGGACAACTGCATCGAGGGAGAGGAGTATCAACGGATTCACTAGAGGCGTCAGCAAAAGCGTTTCTTGCCGCAGTGAATCGTGTCGCAATCGGAGGAAAGCCAAGGCTTCATCCTCAGCAGCTCTGATTGCACGGTGGTTCGTTTCCAGGGCCAAATCTTTAAATGGCTTCTTCTCCACGCTCTCCTGTGCGAATGCGGACGCATTCATCCATCGGAAGGATGAAAATTTTACCGTCACCAATCTCTCCAGCGACTCCCGATCGGCCACCCTTCTGAATCGCTTGGATGGTTGGCTCTACAAATTCATCATTAATCGCTATTTGAAGTTGTACCTTCCGCAAAAGATTGATTGCAATTTCATGACCACGGTAAGTCTCTGCGTGGCCAAGTTGCCTGCCGAATCCTTGGACGTCGAGGATTGTCAAACGAAATACCTCAACTTCTGACAAGGCTTGTTTGATTCGTTCAAGTTTGTCGGGCTGGATGATTGCAATAATCAGTTTCACAGGATCCGCCTTTGAGTTTGAGTCAATAATAACCAGCTACGTCATAGTACCCTTTTTAGAACTAAGCATACGGATGCCCCGACCTGAGCGAGCTAGGCGGACTGCTCACTCAAGCCATTGGGGCATCCATAAATGGAGGGTTTAGAGACACAGTTGCATGCTGTGCTCACGTGCTTTTTGGCTGATAGATATCGGTCTTTCGTTGCCGTTTATGACTGCTGCACTCGGTGGAAGGATCCGCAAAACACGTCATGTTTTCCTAGAAATGCGAGGGGGACAAGCATTGAGGTATCACGGCAGAATGTTTGATTACGCACTCAAGATCTCTCTCGTGGGCAGATTTACTTACACTCCTAATATGGAGCATTGCAAGTTCTGTGCCGACATAGCATGTGCGTATTGACGCAGAAGCTAGTATTCAGGACGACCCTGTGTTTCCAGCCTAGGTGTTCCCGTCTCTGCGTTTCATTTGTCAGTCAAGATTCCCACCGAAGCCACCTATACAAGCACTCGGTGCCTGTATTTCGGGCAGCTGAAAAAGGTCCCTTTATGAAGAGTCTCCAGCCATACAGAAATGACTCTGAGGCGATGCATTCACATATCGCTCGTGAGTTCCATCTTGCAACCGGGCATGAACTACCGGCTTCGACGCCAGTCGAAATTGAAAAATTCTCAGGGAGTCAATTTCGTGGAGGACGAGTTAAAGCGATTGAACAGCTTCAGAAGATCGACCCAGTTCGATATGGTCGCACCAGGAATTTTGTTTCAGGCGATGTTACGAAATTGTCTCCGTGGCTTCGTCACGGAGCATTGTCTCTTACAGAGGTTCGTGATGCAGCTCTTTCAAAAGTACAGCAAGCATCGCAAGCCGAAAAACTTATTGCCGAATTGGGGTGGCGGGATTATTGGCAGCGGGTTCGCGCAGCTCGCCCTGAGGGAGTTTGGTATGATTTCGAAACTCCCGCCGCAAGGCATCGAGGACAAGTGATTGACTACCTTCCCGATACGGTTGCTCACGGGGAAACTGGCTTGGACTGCATCGATGCATTTTGTAAAAAACTCACACATGATGGTTGGCTTCACAATCATGAACGAATGTGGCTTGCATCTTGGCTTGTTCATACTCGTAAAGTGACTTGGAGGGTGGGTGCTGCCTGGTTTCTTCAGCATCTGCTCGACGCTGATCCCGCCAGTAATAATTTTTCATGGCAGTGGGTTGCGGGAACATTCTCTAGCAAGCCATATATTTTCAACCGCGAGAATTTGGAGCGTTTTACTGCCGGTATTTATTGTGAAACATGCCCTGCTCTCGGGCATTGTGATTTTGAAGGGACATACGAACAGCTTAATGAAAAGTTGTTTATGAATGATTCTGATGAGCGAGAGATGAGGCTGACGATACCACCGGTAGTGTCATGGGACTCTTCAGATGTCCCTGATGAATCGCTTGTATGGATGACTCTTGACTCACTTTCTGTTTGCTCTCCTGCTAAACTTCGCTTTCCAGAGTCGCCGGCAATTTTTGTATTTGACCAGCACTGGTTATCTGATGAACTTCCCTCTTATAAACGCATAGCATTTATTTGTGAGTGTTTGGCAGATCTTCCAGATGTGGAAATATGGTTTGGAGATACTGCCTCGATCTTACAGGAAAGAGCTCGCGCGAATAAGGCTGATGCTATCAGTGTGGCGAACACATCCTGTCCTGCCGTGCGTCGCGTTGTCGATAGGCTGTCTAGTACAACGTCAGTTGTTCCTCTTGAGTGGCCGTCTTTCTGTGACGCCAGTAAAGTAAAGGATCTCGGTAGGTTTTCGAGGTATTGGAACAAAGTTTCAAAGACGGCCTTGAGGCCCACGTTCGCTGATGACCGGTTCTAGAGCACTCCGAGTGCTTCAACCCACTGGCAGAGTTGAGATGCTCTTTCCGTTACATCCCCTAATGGTATTTCACCGACAGGGAGACCGGCTTCGCGAAGTCGTTTCACGGTTTTTTGATACTGCTGGCTCTCTTTCTCATTGTTTTTTTCCGCGTTTGTATTTCCAAAAAGCACCCAGCGGAAACGATCTGGTGAGGCTTCGCGGATACGTGTTCGGCGAGGTATGTCAGCATTGATCAGGCAGACCCCGCGAGCTATCGTGTCGAAACGATTTGCTCCTAGCCAAGCGAACGTCCCGCCTGCTTTTGAGCCAGCAAAGGCAATCCTGGTTGGATCGATTTTGCAGCGTTGTGCCAATGCACCAATTGTCTTTCCGACACGCTCCAGATCAGCTTGCCGCCAACTGCCAGAATCTGAAGATGGTATTAAAACCAGAGCAACTCGATATTGGGCAACAGCCTCCCGCCAGTTCGACGTCCAGACCGTCACAGCTTTTTCTGAGAGCATCCCAGATGGTTCGTCAAAAAACACGAGAACGCCAGCCGGCGGGCCATCCTGCCGTTCCGGAATAAGTGCCCACGAAGGTTCCGCTACCTCCGGGATTTCAAGCTTCACGATTGCAGGTGGTGGGGTTTTCTTGTTGGTTGAGTCGAATTCAGGAACCTTATTTGGAAGTTTTTCTGGGAAACGTGCGGTTGTGACTCGGACCTTCCGGGACGTTTTCGAGTTGCGAATCTTGAGGACAATATCAGTATTGATTGTGAGTCCACCGAGGAGGCCGGCTAATTGATTCGATGATGTGACTGATCGCAGAGGAAGATTCTCGTCATTCGTTTGTGAAACTATTGCGGCGCCAGTGATCACGTCTTGAGGCTGAATGCCAGCTTTCTCTGCCGGACTGTTTGGCCACGTCCACTTTACAACGACGCCCTCCTCTGTACTTTTTACATTACTCTTTGACGGCTGACGCACTGGGACAATACCAAGCATTGACCGCTTCCACGGTGGTAGTTTGCCAGTGAGAACAGCACGGATTGATAGTGGTGCTTTTTTCTCAGGACGTTGAATGGTGATTTCGAGAGCATCGCCTGCTAGTTTTGGTGTGAGTGCATGCCGTACATCTGCAATGCGTTGTATCGACTGACCATTTATTTGTGTAATGAGATCGCCACTTTTGAGCCCCGATTTGGCTGCTGGTGAGCCAGTTCGAACTATTTCCACGATAGGACGTCCATTGATAGGGTCCGTCGTCGAGTAGCCAATTCCCAATAGCCCCGGCTTGAGCGTTTCCCCTTTCTTGAGTCGAGGAATGAGCGGAATGATGTCGTACATGGGTATGGCGAACCCGACACCGGAGTCATACAACTCGGTTCCCGTAGACATGCCTGCAGTCTCTGCAGGTAGTGGTGCAATGATGCCAAAAACCTTGCCCTCAATGTTGAGCAAAGGCCCGCCATAATTCACGGGTGATATTGCCGCATCGGTTTGGATGGCTCTGCCCCAGCATCGGCCTACCGCCGAAATAATGCCTATGGCGACGCTCGGCTCGTAGAGATTCCATACTCGGCCAACAGCAAGTGCCCATTCACCGGGGCGTACCTTTTCTCGAGGAACAAATTGAGCTTCACTGAGTGGCTCTTTGGGATCACACTTCAGAAGAACAAGGCGGCGATTGAGGTCTCGTCCAGTGACTCGCCCCACAAGTCGTTTAAGCGACTGCTTTGGATTTTCTGTTGTTTTTTTCTTTGGTGGTAGCGTGACGACCACTTCTTCAATATCAGAGGGAACGGCGAATTCAGTAGTAAGAATCCAGCCATCGGCTCCAACGACAAGACCGCTCGATGGACCTGCAGTCGGTGTTGCTTCACGCGCACCTTGGAGGGTGGCTACAGATAAGCCACTTGGTTCAATTCGGACAACGGAATCAGCAATTCCATTCAGGGCGTTTTGAAAAGCTGTTTGTTCAGCGAGGACTCGCTCGGGTGGTTTCTGTTGTGAGGCCTGATCCGGGTAACATGGATTCACAGACACGGCACAAAAAAGCCATACGGCAAGCATCACCTGATGCGAAGTAATTCGTCTGGAGACACCATTCATTTTTCACCTTTTCCCTCTGTGTTCAGTGAGAGAGGGAACGACGCCCAAATCTACCAGGATGATTCTCCCATTACGTATGATATTTAATTGAATAGGGTCACCAGGTATAAGATAAGAGAGTTCTTGGCGAAGGCCTCGCTGTGATGTGACGGTGCAGTTTCCAACCGCGACAATAAGATCATCGGCCTGCAAGTCAGCTTTGGCAGCCTGCGTGTTTGGCACAATCGCCTCGACAAAAGGTGGCGTCAGATTAAGTAAATCGGGAACTAACTCCAAGCCAAGTGACTGGATGTCAAACTCCGAAGCCTCTCTTTCGCCTGCGAGTGATTCGTTGTTTCTTCCACTTAAGATAGCTTCAAGCCCGAGAGCCAATTCGTTTGTTGGAATTGCGTAACTCAACCATGTTGCATTCTCAGCAGATCGTAATTCCTTACCAAGCATGCCAATGCAATTCCCCTGCCAGGTAACAAGGCATCCACCAGGAGAGCCCGGATTGTTGGTTGTACAATCCAGGATATAAACATCTCCACGGTATGCGGCTTCGTGAGACCCTCGGCGGGCTCGGAGCGGTACGTGGGCCGCAATGACGCCCTGTTGAATGCTTACCCGCTCGTCACCAACTGCTACCCCGAAAAGATTTGATAGAGCCAGCACACGGGTTCCAACAGCTTGTCGAGGAGAGTCCGCCGAAAGTTTGAAAAAAGGCAGGTTGGTGTCGTCTATTTTTAAGACTGCTAATTCTCGACGCAGGTCCGCACCAACAAGGCTCGCCGTATAGCGGCGGCCATCATCGAGAACACAATCAATCACTTCTGAGTCGATCGCTGTACTCAGTGCCGTTAAGATATGACCCGATGGAGAGACGAGTATTCCTGTTTGGTATGATTCCAAGCCACGAATGCCACCTGCTCCGTAGAGTTTCACGACACGGCTTGCAGCATCCACGCTTACTGCTGTGACGTCACCACCCATCGCTCGAAACGAGACGAGTACGAGAATAGTGGTCGCCAGTACCGTGCCTACTTGGAGTATTCTTGAGCTCATGGCTGTAGGGTGTTGGGTTCTCAAAGTCATCTGCCTTTTTGCTCACCCTTCTCAAAGTGGAATGTAGCAAATCGGTCGCCGTCATAGTCGACAGTCAGATGAGTTGGCTGCCAGTACGGTCCGCGTTTACTTAGTCCAGTGAAATGTAGGTCGCACGAAGTAGAGGAGGATCCAAGAAAAAATGTCACGTGTGAAACATTTCCAAATTCATCAATAAAAAATCGAGACCGACAACTACTTGTTGTCAGTTCAAGAACATCAGCTAACTGGTTTGTGGATGTTGAATAAAGAGGTTGCTGCCCCCAATAAGTGATACGCCCATCAATATTCTGCGCACCTTTTATCAGGAGGCGTCGCCACATTGTTAATGCTGCTAGCATTCCGCCTGATCCTGGAGGGCTTGAGTCAAACCCAGCTTCTGCAGAGAGGCCTGCATCGGCAGCAGCTTGTTCCCAACGAGATATTCCGGTTGGAAGAGAAATTGTTGCTGACTGGTCATCCAGTTCAATCTCAAAAGAGCCGCCGGCTGCCAGCTGTCCTTGGTATCGCCATGATGTTTCTTGTTTTTCAGACGCTGATTTTCGGCGTTGGAGAACATCACGAACCCGTTGGAGTTCGATTCTGTTGAAATGAAAGTTGGCGTAGCCAAAACGAGGTTCATAGAGTTTTCGAATTAATTCTGGAAGGTCTTTCGGGTTAGGGGCCAAAGGGTTTGGCTTGGGTTTTGGGCTGTCGCCAGGTTTGTTTTCTGACGGGGGGGCTCGACGTCCAGCCATCAGTTCATTGAGCATTGCAGGTGTGTGAACTCCGGCTAGCTCAACAAATATTTCACTTGGTCTTCCAGCCCTTCGGAAGACCACAGGGATTCGCCAACCAGCTGGCAGGGTCCCAAGAATGTTTTTGAAAGCATTGACGCTGCGGACACTTCGCCCTGCCAATTCAATGATCTCGTCGTCGATTCGCAGCCCTTTCCGCCATGTATCTGAAGATTCAAGGATATCGGAGACAACAACTCGTCCATCAGCACTTGTTGCAACGGTTGCCCCAAGGGTTGCATGGTCTGCGAGATGGCCACTCTTAAGAATTCCTAGGAAATTTTGAACCTGATTGGAAGAAATGGCATAGCCTGCTCCGACGTTAATTCTTCCACGTTTTTCAAATGAAGCACGGCCGTTAATACCAATTAGTTCTCCACGTGCATTAAAGAGCCCTCCGCCTGAATTGCCTGGATTGATAGCGGCATCGACCTGAAGACAATCGGCGTATTCGAGAAGAGTGCCGGCTGGAAATTGATAGCGATGCACCCCCGAAACGATGCCTGCACTTACGGAGGGCTGGAGGTTGGTGGCTAGTAAAAAAGGATTTCCAATGGTGTAGCAGGCATCGCCGACAGAAACGATGTCGCTGTCACCGATAGGGGCGTAGGGAAAGGCGTCTTTTCCAATCAATTTAATAACTGCAAGATCGCCCGTCGGATCCAGGCCCACGAGGACGGCCTCGTAGAGTTTCCCATCGTTGAGTCCACACCGCATGGCAATTCCAGCTGGCTGGACGACGTGAAAGTTTGTGAGGGCGTATCCGTCAGGACTAATAAGCACGCCAGAGCCTCCACCGGAACTACCGGCAAAAACTGATACCGACGTTTTTGCAGCGATTTCAATTACGCGGATCCGTTCTTGCTGAGTAGAAAGAACTTCTGGGAGCGTGTCGTTGTTGCCGGCAGAAAATACTACCGGGCATGCAGTTGCCAGAAGTGGTATCAGTATCACTATGATGACACGACGACCTGTTTCTTTCGTAACGGTTCGATTATGAATTGCTTGCATGTTGATTTACCGCTCGATTCTCGGATTCTTGATTTGAATCGGGCCACTGAGCAAAGAAGCCACAGTCTTTTTATCTGTGCCGTTCAGAGGTTTCTTTAAAAAGTCGACAATAATTTTTAGCTGTTTGCCGCCGTCGAGAGCAATGTCGACAGAGAGAGGCTGATTGCCGATATCTCCCTCTTCTGAGTTTCCGAGCACGGTTTGAAAAACTTCAGAATTGTCAATCTGAATCATGACCGCTGTTGGTGAGACATAATTTTTTGCCAGCGAAAAACTTGCTTGAAAACGGCGCGAGTCGTCGGGGACAGTCCATGTTATTTCGGTTCGAGGATGAATAAGTAGTGCCGGAACTGATGCGTCTTGATTTTCACCATCGGGTGTCATGATGCTTCTTGGTGCAAAGTATTTTAAAAGAGTTGCGTCGTCTGCAAGTCCACCAAAGTAAGGGTCAGTTCTCGAGTTTGCTGGTGGCCTTCGGGTAAGGTCAATGTGTCGTCCGAAGGTGTAATCGATCGATGATAGGGCATCTGCTGGCAGGGTAATGACAAAGTCATCTTCTGTTGATGCCATCGTAATCTCCCAACAAAGCAGGTCATCATTCCATCTTATTTTACGGCACTTCATTTCACCTTGTGGTGAACGTAATAGAATGTCGAGCGCGTTGGGCTCTATGTCTTTCCCTGGCTTTTCTCCAGGTCGCAACCAGCAGATTCCAAAAATTTTGCTTCGCTTGACCGGAATGCTTTCACCATCGAGAAGCACTACAACATTTTCTGGTGTGATTTGAGTGATTGCACATTCAATAAATTGCCAGGCAGTATCACGCTTGATGGCAATGATGTCGGCTGCTGGGTTTTCAGGGAGTTCCGAAAGCCATTTGTATGTGTCCGGTGAACCTGACTGGGATTCTTTAAAAGCAATCCAATGGACAGTGTCTCGCGGTACTTCAAGGGTGCTGTCTCCAATTAACAGGAAAGCCGTTGAGTCATCAGTTGAAATGGTATCGGCTCGAACATAAGAACCATCAACAAGTCCAACCATGAGGTCGTTCGAGTTGGTAGAGCGTGCCGGTACAGTTATTTTACGGACAGAAGGTATCTTGAAAGTGCTTGTCGAAACAGGACTTTTTGACGTGTCGGAAACAGTGATGTTTTCGTCGTCTAGATGCACAAGTGTTCCTCGGGAAATGTCTCCGTTTGAGAGAGTGACAGTGACGTCTTGTTTTGGAGGGTTTTCTTGGGCAGGTGTCAGACGAGGTGCCCAGAGTGCGAAGAGGACAATGACGCCTGTCAGGAGGCAGGGTTGAGTGGTCCAGGCTTTGCCGGGTTGTCGCTGTTTGACCGACTCGTGTTTTGGGGGAACAAGGACTGCCACTTCATTTCTTCCGTTCGTCTTATGGCTTGCCCGTTGCAAGTCGCTTGAAGTATTGTTCAATCGCCTCTCGGTAGTGCGCTGGATAG
>JAQWMC010000130.1 GCA_029246985.1 Pirellulales bacterium | reverse complement strand
CCGGTTTCACATTAATTGAGTTGCTCGTTGTGATTGCAATTATCGGTGTTTTGGTTGGCCTGCTTTTGCCGGCTGTGCAGCAGGCTCGTGAAGCTGCTCGTCGAAGTGCATGCTCAAATAACATGAAGCAGCAGGGGCTTGCCGTTCACAACTATGCTGACGTGAATCCTGAACGGTTTCCAGTGGGGTGGGTAGGTGAATACGAGACTGGTGAATGGCACGGTGATGAAGGAGAAGGATTTGGCTTTGCCAGTCGAATGCTCCCATTCATCGAGCAAAACAATGTCTATAAGACAATTAACTTCAATCAGCAGGTCAGTCATTCAAGTAATGCAACGGCTCGAACCACTGTGATTTCGACGTTCCTGTGCCCTTCCGATTCATACAGTTCGGGTGATATTTTTAATCCTGGGGCGGAGGGTAGTGGCGAGGACACGCCTGATGCATCACCGGGCTCAACTCAGTATTCGCGTAGCAATTACCCAGGTGTTTTTGGGAACGAACACATTGCTGGCCACGAGCATGATGACTTGACCGCTGCACTCCTCAGTGGTGATGACGAAGGACTTGAGCCGGGCGAAGGCAATGGGATCTTTTTTGCCGGTGGAGCCAATGGGGCGAATGGGGTGCAATTCAGAGATGTGAGAGATGGTTTAAGTAAGACTGTCATGATTGGTGAACGAGATAGCCGTCTCGGTGGAAGTCTCTGGATTGGTAGAGGAGACGGCCTAGAAGCTGGAATGTCGCGAGTTATCGGAGTTGGTGAGCATGTGTTTAACCGCGGTGGTAAGGCTCACTTTGAAGACTTCTTTTCTTCACATCCTGGTGGTGTGAGTTTCGTCTTTGCTGATGGGCACGTTGCCTTCCTGAGTGACGGCATGTCAGACGCGCTCTTTGCGTCCCTGTGCTCGCGGTCCGGAGGTGAGGTAGTCAACGGCGACTATTGATCAAAGTCGGTCAGTCTGGGAAGCGAGGGGGAGGCATTGGTCTCCCCCTCGTTTTTATCCTCCAAACGGTGTGTGTCTGTCCCGCACGACAAGGGAATCCTCTCTTTTTTCGTTTTTTGAACGATCAAAGCTTCGTGTTGTGCGTAAACTGTAAGTATGAGTACAATATTGAGAGATGTAAAAATTTTAGTACCAACAAGGTGTTTTTAGTTTTTCTACGGAACGTTCACAGAGTGAAATATTTACGTTTGACTATGATCGTCGCAATCTCGGTGGCAATGTTGGTGCCGACCGGGATCTTTGCGGAATGCTGTTGTAGTTCAGGCGATGCAGGTTGCTGTACTGTTACGACCCCCGTCGAGGTTTCGAAGACGAGCTGCTGCAGTTGCGAAAAAGCTCTTGCAGAGTCGGACTCATTGCTCGAGTGTGCCACACTCAAGCTAGGGAATCGAGTTCGGTCGTCATGTGAGTGTTGCCGTGGCATTGGACAGATCTCAACGGCCTTGCCGGTACGTCTGGGGAAAAGTGTTGCCGCGTTCCAATTGTCGTGGAATCGACAAACTCTGGTTGACGGGGACCTGCAGCAATCGTCTACACAGTGCATTGAATCTGCTCTGCCTTCAATAAGTCATAATAAACGCCAATCGCTTCTCTGTGTATGGATTCAATAGCTGAGAATCTTCTTGTCTTTTGTGTTCTTACATTTCATTTTTTGACCAAGGAGATTGCTATGTTTATTAAATCATTAGCCGGGCTGGCACTGCTGAGTGCCGTGGTAGCAATGCCATTTGCTCTCGCTACTTTCAATAGTGCAAACGCAACATCGTGCATGTGCTGCGGTGATGATTGTACGTGCACAGACTGCGCATGTGACGCAAACCAGTGCTCATGTAGATCTGGTGGCTCATGCGCTTGTTCTACCGGTTGTTCGTCTGAGTGCTGTGACAAAGGCTGCAGTGATGACGCTGCTGTCGAATCAAGTTGCTGCGCGAATAGTGAATGTGCTTTAGAGCAAGACTGAATGTAATTGCTCGCTTTTACTGAAGGGCCGCATCGGTAACGCTGGTGCGGCCCTTTTTGTTTTGTCCAGGTTTTAATGCTCAGTTGATATCTTTTGCTCGCTCGTATAGTGGTCTCTGTCCTGCAGTATGTAGCAAATGAGATCTTGGATTTCATGTGCACTCAATTTATCGAGCAGGCCAATGGGCATGATTGATGTCGTGAGTTCCTTCCGCTCTTCAATGTTAGCTTTTTCGATGAGAAACGTTTCGCCATTGGTTTGTAGATAGGCCTGCTTTCGACCCTCCTGTCCAACGATGAGCCCCGTGAGAATCCTCCCATCACGTGTCAGGAGTTGTTGTGGCCGGTAATAGGGTGCCATTTCGGCATTCGGATTGACGATATGTTTGAGTAACCAGTCCCGGCTGATGCCAGTTTGGTTTTGAATAGTCGTCAGGTCCGGCCCGACTGCATTTCCACGGCCATCCATGGCGTGGCACTTGTAACAGCCTCCAAGAGTCGAGTGAAAGAAAAGCCTTCGGCCAACGACAGGATCTGGCTGACGTGATGACTGCGCAACCAGTGCATGCCACGCCTCGAGGTCAGTCGCGGGCGGTTTTTCTCGTAGGTGTCGCCCCGTGATGCCTGCTGATAGTGTTCGAGCTGCTTCTGATGAAAGTGTCTGGCTTGTTGATTGTGACAGGAGGTTTAGGAGCCCGTTATGTTCGGCCGCACTCGAGGTGAGTCCTGCCACGGCATCAGCACGGAGTGTATCACTTAGTGTTGAGTCAGCTGCCAATCTGGCTAGAGACCATTTTTTGTTTGGATCTGGATGAATGACGAGTGAGTAAACTGCTTCACGCTGAATTGATGGGTATTCAGATTGTGCCAGTTGTGAAAGCATGTCAACGGTGAGTTGCTTGTGAGAGACGTTGATACATTGCAGCGCAAGTGCACGTGTACGAGGCGTTTTGTTTGTGTCAAGTGTTAGTTCGAGAAGCGTGTCGTCTGGGGAGAATTCTTTTGAGGAGGTTTCAGCAAGAGCGGCAAGCGATGCGATTACTGCACGGAGCTCTTTGCGATTGAGGTCCGGGAGAGTGAGGAGTTGCTCAAGGTTTGCTTGAAACTGCGTGAGGCCTTTGTCTGCAATCCATTTCACCCCAACAAAACGAACATCGGGTGAGGTGTCTTCTAAAAGCTTCGGAATGACACTTGGTTGTCCTTGGGTGTCAAGTCTTTTGAGGGCAATCGCATGGTGTGCCCGGGCCGTCGAACTCGGATGGGCGTCGAACGAATGCGTAAGAAGAATTTCTGGGTGGGTGGTAAGGAATTGAATAGCGTGAGTGCGAGCATATGGGTCGTCGCTTCCTAGTGATACCAAGGATTCTTCCACAGTCATCGCTTGATGTGCGTCAGTTCGCGGTAATGGATGCATCTGTACCGGCTGCTGGAATTCAACTCGCCAGATCCGGCCATGACCGTGAACCGGATACGAAAGTTTTACCCAGTCGGTGAAGTAAAGATATTTTCCATCGGCAGAGTATGAGAAATGGACTGGCCGAAAATCATCTGGGCCACTCAGGAACGGTTTGCGTGATGCCTTAAATGATTCACCGTGAGGCTGGAGTACGTGGAGATCAACACGATTGTCTGTCCAGGAGGCACTCAACAGTTTTCTTGGGCCATAAGGGATCACTCCGCATGCTGCTTCACCCAACGCACCGATCATTCCAAGTGTGCCCGGATTTTCGCCAAACCAACAGACAAGTGGATGCCGGCCAGAGCGGCCGTAGCGATACTCGTAGCCGAAGTCGGCACCCGGAACGATGTGCAGCAAACGATTCGGCGGTGTGGCGTTGGGGTCGTTGTCAGTACTGAAAAGATTTCCCGCCAGATCGTATGCCATTCCAAAGGCATTCCAATGTCCGGTGGATTGTCGGGTTAATCTGGTTCCATCTGTGCGGCAACGATATGTCGAGCCACCTTCGCTACCACCAGAAAGTTTTGTTCCATCGGAGCCAACAAATGTGTACTCAACACCAAGGTTTTCTCCGAAGCCGAATGCCAGCCATTCTGGGTGTGCTGGATCAATTGCCAACCCTCCAACTCCATTGTGTGGATAGTCCCCCTCGGTGTCGCAGACGATTATTTTTTCAGGCTCGGCGTCAGCCTTCTTTTTCGTTGCGGCATCTCGAAAACGACCAATAAACCAACGTGTGCTGACATACAGGTGTCCATCAGGACCGAAGAGGAGATCAGTACTGAAGGTGTGTCCCTCGTAAAAAACACTTCGTGTATCTGCGATCCCGTCGCCGTTGGTATCTTCAAAAATAAGAATACGATCAGTTTCTGGTCCCTTGTACTCTTTTGTTCGTTTGTGGGTGTGGTTTTCCTGCACGAAGACACGGCCATCAGGTGCAACTGCAATTCCCACAGGCGTAACGATCTGTGGGTTCTGTGCAAATAAGGTCACAGCCTTGATGTTCGAGTGATGAATGGTTGGGGTAAAGGAGGTCTCTTCATGCGATGCCGACACAGGGTTGTCTTGCGCAAGAGCTATCGGATTGCATGCATGAGCAATGCAGGCCGCAATAAATACAAACAAGTTTTTCATGCGTGTATGGGGCAAAAGGTTTGTGGAAAAGCCTGTCGAGATGAACTCTGTTGTTAGTCCACTTTTCATAATCAGACACGATGAGACATGAGTTGGATATGAATTGATAGTATGAAAAGCTGGTGATTAGCCAAAGAAGTCTTATTCGAGAAAAAGTCTTGTTGCGGAGAGAGTGGATTCCGAGCGACAAAAAAACCCCCCAACAGGTGTTGGGAGGTTAAGTGGCGGGGACAGGATTCGAACCTGCGACCTCGAGGTTATGAGCCTCGCGAGCTACCGGGCTGCTCCACCCCGCGATATGTTGTAGAGCCTCGTGTTAGGCCTAGAACCAACGAAAACGCCGGATTCTAGTCGCCTAATCATCCAAACCGATCTGACCGGAATTCTGATGAGGCTGAGCGTGTCTTTCAGACGATTCTAGTATATCAGAAAAAACCCCCTCTGCTTTTTGGTCGAAAAAAGTCTGGCGTTCGCGTTAGTTTTTGGTTTTCATGAAAGGAGAAGAGGAATCAGAACACGCTACTGCCTGCTCGAACCCTCCACCTGCATACTATGACAGAGCTACGTCGGAAATCGTCGCGATCTTCAAAGCAGCCTTCGGCGACTCAGAGAGCGTCGGCGACCGCCCCTGCGGAGGGTAAAACGCGGTCGCTTGCCGGCAGACTCCCGTGGACAAAGCCAAAGAGTGAACGTCAGTCTTCTCGAGGCGTGGTTGTTACTGAAGCAAGGGAAAAACCCCAAGAGAAAAAGCAGGGTGGACTGTTTGACCAGGATGCTCCTCTTGGTCCGCTTGATTTTTTCTTGGCATTTCAGTGGCGGAATGCGCTACGAAAGATCCTCCATGACAGCCCGGCCTGGAGTGTCAGTCTTGGTCTCCACGCTCTTATTCTTATCGCGCTTTTATTAGTATCTGTTCGCGTCGTAAGTCAGAAGCCACTGAGTCTTACCCTTGAGTTTGCTTCGCAGCCCGGTCCTCCGGGCCTCCCGGCGGTTGTCCTGCCAGCAGACGCACCAACCCTCGCTGATCCCGAGAACATGGCTCAGGAATTGGCGGTGAGTGAAAAAGATACGGTGAAAGATCCGACTGCAGTGCCTGCCGTGAATCGGTTTGTGCCGAATCAAGAGTCAGCCGCAGCACGTCCAGCGCAGGCAGTCGGCTCGCTTCTTACCGGCAGGCAAGAGGGGCAACGTCGTAATCTTCTGGCGGCAGGTGGTGGAACTGATCAAACAGAGCAGGCGGTCCAGCGAGCACTCGCGTGGATTGTCCGCCAGCAAACGAACAAGGGTGCACATGCTGGGCTCTGGAGCCTGCGTGGCCCGTACCCAGATGGTGGATCAGAGGAAAACAGGGTGGCAGCAACGGCCATGGCACTGCTTGCGTTGCAAGGGGCGGGCAACACACCGACGACCGGAGATCACAAAGAGGTTGTCAGGGCTGCATGGCAATCGCTCATCAAGATACAGACAGACGCGGGTAACTTTGAGCCGGCCTCAGACGAGCACACGTCATCTGCGGGGCGAATGTACGGGCATAGCCAGATCACAATTGCCTTATGTGAGGCGTATGGGCTCACGCGGGATGCAAAACTGGAACAGGCTGCACAAGCAGCAATCCGGTATGCGTTGGCAGCACAATTGCCGGATGGTGGATGGCGGTACCATCTTCCTGAAAGAGACGAGAATGGATTTGTGGAGAGTTGGAAAAATCGTGGTGATCTGTCGATGACGGGCTGGTTTCTGCTTGCGTTAAAAACAGCAGAGATGGCCGGTCTGCAGTCCCCAGCGATCGAAGAATCGTTTCAGCAGGTTAACGGGTTTTTGGACCAACTGCGGATTGTTTCTGACAATCCAGATGCAATTGATCTCGGGTACGACTATCAATTTAATCCGCTGAGTCCAGTCAGGAAGTTTCAGCCCGCCATTTCAGCCGAAGCAATTCTTGGAAAGTTGTTTCTGGGTGCAACTCCGGACGACCCACATGTCAGTGCCGTTGTGGATAGATTGCTTATTGAGTCTCCGATTGCTTTTCCTGAATCACTAAGAAAAGGTGGTGCTGCCGTTGACTTCGCTGCAATCGATGCCCGGAGTATGAACCATACAGTCAAGAATATTTATGCGTGGTATTATATTACGCAAGTGTGTCATCACGTTGGTGGTCGCGTCTGGCGGGAATGGAATTCTAATATGTGTACGCTGCTGCCAGAGAATCAGGAGAGTGGAGGATCCGATCGTGGAAGTTGGTCACCGGGGCATGATCTTTATGGAGTGAAGGGAGGAAGACTCTTCACAACAGCCCTCAGTGCATGCATGCTCGAAACATACTACCGCCATCTGTCTTTATATGGAGTGGCAGAGAAAAACTAACGGGGAATGCCATTCCACTGGCGAATCGCTTCATATGCGACGATGGCAGCAGTGTTCGACAAATTTAAACTTCTCACCTGAGGACGAGACGGAATTGTGAGAAGCTGATCAGCGTGCTTCTTCTTGATTGATTGCGGGAGGCCGCTTGATTCACTTCCAAATACAAGAACGTCACCATGTTGGTATGCGATATCTGTATATGATTTTGTTGCATGGGCGGAAAAGAACCAGCCAAGTCTACCTCCCTCGGCGGTGACGCGGGTCACGAGATCGTCCCATGATGGAACAACCTCCCATTCAAGCTCATCCCAGTAATCAAGCCCTGCTCGTCGGAGGTAATAGTCGTTAATTGTGAATCCCAGTGGCTCAACAAGCCACATCTTGGCCCCAATGGCTACACAGGTTCGGCCGATGTTTCCAGCGTTTGGTGGAATTTCGGGCTCGTGCAAGACGATATGGAGGGAAGGGGAGTACCGCATGATGGATCGCCGAGGAGACACTTTCCTGCTATTTTGTAGGAGTACGATTCATTCTGGTAGTCCTGTCGCTGTGCGGGCCACCACAGTTTTACTATTTTTGAAAAACACTGAAAGAACATAAGGGTAGCAGTGGTAAGCATTGAGCGAAATCCAACCCGGGCAGTTCAGGTGGGAAGCATCACCGTTGGTGCCAATAACCCGATTGCGGCGCAAAGTATGACAGCGACGCATACGCAGGATGTTGAGGCAACGCTTGAACAGGTAAACGCTCTGCACGCTGCTGGTGCGGGTGTGATCAGAATTGCCGTTGATAGCAAAAAGGATGCAGCCGCTTTGCCGTCAATCCGAAGTCAGACAGAAGCGAACCTCGCAATCGACCTGCAGGAAAACTATCGCCTCGCTGCAGATGTGGCAGAGCATGTTGATAAGCTCCGATACAATCCGGGGCATTTGTATCACCATGAAACAGAAAAGCCCTGGCAAGAGAAAGTGAAGTTCATCGCAGGAGTGGCAGGAGACCATGACTGTGCAATGCGTGTAGGCGTGAATTGTGGCAGTGTTGATCCAGCGAAAAAGGAGCAGTTCGACGAAGATGATTCAATCGGACCAATGCTCGCTAGTGCCCTGGAGCATTGTGAATTGCTCGACTCGATTGGATTCACTCGCTATGTCGTGTCACTGAAAGATTCAGATCCGCAAAAAGTGATTGAGGTGAATCAACGGTTTGCAGAACAGCGTCCCGATGTGCCGCTCCATCTCGGTGTGACCGAGGCAGGTATGCCGCCGGATGGTGTTATTAAAACACGCATCGCATTTGAACAGCTTATCAGCCGTGGCATTGGTGATACCGTTCGAGTGTCTCTCACGGTGCCAAATGTGCGCAAACCGGAAGAGATCGAAGCGGCCCAAGGCATCCTCGCGGACATCGCCATTGGCAGAGTACGAAGTGTTGTCGATTTTGGTCTCGACACCCTGAATATCATCAGCTGTCCGAGTTGCTCACGAGTCGAAAATGAGGCGTTCATTGAATTGGCTGAAGAAGTCAAGCAGATGACGGCCTATGCAAAAGATCATGCGATTACGATTGCGGTTATGGGTTGCCGTGTGAATGGTCCAGGGGAAACTGATGATGCAGACCTTGGCCTCTGGTGCGGGCCGACGCATGTCAATCTGAAAAAGGGCAGTGAGCCGATCGGTGCTTTTCCGTACGATGCCATTATCCCCCGTTTACGCGAAGAGCTTGATCGAATTATCAACGAACGCGGCGATGTCGCGGGCACAGTGGCGGGAGTGTAATCGTATGACTCAACTTCCAATTGTTGGTGACGTTGCAGCTGCCTGTCAGACTGGACCACAGTCTGATTTGATCGCTGGCCTCCACGTCGAGCCAGTTGAGCCAGCAAAGCGCCGCGGCACCTTTTCGCTGATCAGCCTTGGCTGTCCAAAAAATCTGGTTGATAGCGAGCGAATGCTTGGTCTGTTGCGAGATGATGGGTGGCAGTTTGTTGCCGAGCCCAAGGGTTCAGATCTTGTCATCATTAATACCTGTGCTTTTATTGATTCGTCTCGTGC
>JAQWMC010000125.1 GCA_029246985.1 Pirellulales bacterium | reverse complement strand
CTTGGAGTGCACTCCCCGTGTGGAGAAAGTAGTTGGCAAATGTGTGCTCTGGAAATCCCGACGTCATTGACCGAATGACAGCAAGTTCGTCAACGCATTGGGATACGTGTGGAAAGAGTTCACTGACGGGAATGCCCGAGTCGCCGTGCTGTTTAAATTTCCACGGGCTTGCAAGCACGTTTCCATTGTTATTGAACTGAGTCGGTTCGACTTGAAAGAGGTCGCCAGGATCTTGGCCGTTATATTTGTCGAGCAGTGGTTTCGGATCAAACGTGTCAACTTGTGAGGGGCCGCCATCCATATATAAAAAGATGACGTTTTTCGCTCGAACCGTATGATGTGGCCCATGGCCCGCCTGCACTGGTGTGTTTTGCGGTACTGCGTCATTAGCAAATGCTGGATCGGCATGAAGTGCTGCAAGTGCCACCGCACCAAACCCATTCGCGCATTGCGAGAGCATCCCGCGGCGACTCATCGGGCTGGGCCTGTGTTGGTGGCACGGAAATGGGTCGTGGTGAATCATCGGAGGAATATGAACTCCTTCGTATTTACAAGAGCATGAGCCAGTTCTGACCAACAGGTGCCATCAAAGTCAAATGAGTTGTTGGATGTCTTTGAAGACAGGAACGCAAGGGATGTCGCCGTTTCTTGTTCGGTTGGATAACGGCCGAATGCCGAGAGGTACATCCATTCGATTCGCTTGGAGGCAGCGTCGAACCCAGTGCCGGGTGTATTTTTCGCTGCTTGCTTGCTCCAGTCGTCTGCTAATTCAACAACGAGGGGGTCGTTCAAAAGAATCAGGGGCTGGGCCGGAACGTTTGAGACATTACGCCGGCCCATGGAACTGAATGGAGTTGGCGTATCAAATGCCAGCATGAAGGGTGAAAGAAAATTACGCCGCACGGAAATATATATAGAGCGACGACCATCGCCATCAAGGGAGCCATTTTTTTTGGGCCGTCCCCTGCCGTTCATGAATGATGTGAGATGGATGGGAACCGGAGGACCGAACGCGGTTGTATCGAGTCGGCCCGAAAGTGTGAGGAGAGAGTCTCTGATTGCTTCACCCTGCAGACGTCTCGGGGGGCAGTGGTGCCACAGCAGATTGCTTGGGTCCAATTCTTGTGCCTTCTGGTTGGCATGGCTCGACATCTGGTAGGTCCGCGAGAGGACGATGTACTTGATCATGCTTTTGATGCTACGGCCTTCTTGCAGGAATCTGGTCGCAAGATGCTCCAGGAGACGAGGGTGTGTTGGTCGTTTCCCGAGAAAGCCAAAGTCGTCAGTGGTTGGCACAATGCCACGCCCCATGAGATGGTGCCAGATGCGATTGACGATGACCCGTGAAGTCAGAGGATTGGTTGGATCGTTTACCAGTTCTGCCAGTTGAAGTCGGCCACTACCTTTTTGAATTGGAATCGGTTTGTCGCCTGATATTGCAGTGAGGAAGTGCCGGGGCTCAATCTGTCCGGGTTTTGCTGAGTTACCACGAATCAGAATATGATCGTCTTCTCCGGTTCCGTCCATCATCGACAGGGCCAGACGTGATGTGCGGACAATGCGAGAAGCGAGTTGTTCTCGTTCGCCTTTCCATGAAGCGACGATGTTGTGGGCCGAGAGGTCAGTTTTAGTCTGGGTGCCGCTATTCTGGGTGTCATTATTCAGTATGGCTTCGGCTGTCTTTGCGTACTCTCTGTATTGGATTTCATTCTCATGAATTCGTTTTTCGAATGAGGCTAATTCATCCTTGGAAAGCCCCTGGACGGCCATGCGAACGGCTATCTGCTGATTTGCTTCGGGTATGAATTCCAAGTGGATGCGATGACCGACGTATCGGTCGAGGTTCAGCCGCACCCAACGCTGACCCTTCTTAAAACGAACAACGGTCTGTTGATGGAGTGGCCCGGCAACCAGACGATGCGAGTCAACGCAGGCAACAATATGCCCTGCGCCATCAACGAGGCAATGAACCTCACCATCTTTTAATTCAAAGGTTGGTGAGCGAAGCGTTCTGCCACTCTTGGGGATTTTTGTGAGCACGCTTTGGTTTTGGAAAGCGCCTTCTGTGATCGATTCAAGACCATTCCAGAGCGGTTCATTGACTGCAGCACCAAACGTACTGATTTTCAGGTGGTCAGTATCGCCGTCCAGGTATGGGTCCCCTGCTCTTCTTGGAGATAAGCCAAAAATAAATCCATCCTGAAGGAAACTGTCTTGGGGAATATTGGAGTAATCAAACAGTACGGAATCTGTCTCTATTGAATCATCAGTCAGTTCTGGTGCATTGTCCGGAGCCCGAACGCCACGGCTCTCAAGCAGAGTACGAATTTGGCCTTGGTGAGTGGTGTTTATTTCAGCCAGTTCGATTGCAGTTTTCCGGTTTTGCTCCATTGATTCAAAACGAACCTGTCGATAATCACTGCTTTGTAAAAAACCGCTGAGTGAATAGTAATCAGCCGTTGATATGGCATCGTATTTGTGGTCGTGACAACGCGCGCAGGCGACGGTGACACCAAGGAACGTTTTTGAGAACACATCGATCATGTTGTCGAAACGATCTGCCTCATCTTTTCGGATGTCGACTGGTGAATGAACCCATTCACCCAGAAACCAGAATCCTGTCCCAAGAACAGATTCATTGAAGTGTTCCTCTGGATGCATTCTGGGATTGTTCAGGAGATCACCAGCAATGTGTTCGCGGACGAATTGATCGTAGGGAACGTCAGCATTGAGTGCTCGGATGACATAGTCGCGGTATTGAAATGCATTGGGTGTGTCATTGTCGAATTCATGCCCTCGAGATTCTGCATAACGGACAATGTCAAGCCAGTGCCGTCCCCATCGCTCACCGAAGTGCGGAGATTGCAAGAGTTGATTAACAACTTGTTCGGTCGACTGCGGGTTTTTGTTTTGGATAAATGCTTTGACTTCATCTGCCGTTGGAGGCAGGCCAATCAAATCAAAATACAGGCGTCGAAGAATCGCTGTTCGTTCTGCATCGCGAGATGGTTTGATATGAGCCTGTTCAAGTTGTGAAAGAATAAAATAGTCGATGTCATTATTTACCCAGTCTGCATTGTGAATTGGTGGCAGGTTAGGTGTCTGCATTGGCTGCCATACCCAGAAATCCGATTTTCTCTTTTCAAGGTCGAAGTCATCTTGAGTTGAATGAGCGACAGGGGCTGGTTCATCTGGCCAGGGAGCACCAATATCGACCCAGCGGGTGAGTGTCTGAATGGCCTCGTCACCCAGTTTTCCTTTCGGTGGCATTTCATATGAGTCGTAATGGACTGCTTCGATGAGCAGGCTGCTGCTTGCGTCGCCCGGAACAATAGCTGCTCCTGAATCACCGCCCCGTACGTGAGATGCTCGGCTGTCAAGCAAGAGATTTGCTTCAATGCGTTTCGCGTCAACGCTATGACATTGATAACAATGTTCGGCTAGTAACGGACGCACCTTCTTCTCAAAAAACATACGATCTTCCGCCGAGAACAGTTGATCGTTCGCGTGCGTTGAGGTGCTTGCGACGCAGAGGAAGCAGAGCATCGAAAAGAGATAAAAGGCTAGTCGCATGTCGGGCATCGCACTACGAACAAAAAACGAAACAGCGTATAAAGTGGAAGGGTAGACCACGGCTGGAGGATTTAACACTACCCTCATACTCGTGCCATCTCTTCCTAGACAAATGTTACCCACCTCGTTGATATTACGTAGTCGAGGGTAGCAATTGCCAGCGAACTGAAGCACTCCAAGAATTAACACCTGTTTTTTTCAACCGAAAGACTAAGATTTTCGTGGGCGGGAGCAGATTCCCAAGAGAGTCATCTCTGTATAGACGCCAGAAATAGACGCCAGAATTTATGACTTCGCACGCAGTGACTTCGCAGGAAACGGTATCGCGGCCCGAGGCGTGGGAATGGCATCTTCTCGGGCTGATCAATCCCGTTGTGGTGATTGCCGGAAATCTGCTTGGAGGGCCGTGCGTTGCCGCCGGAGTGGTTTACATGCTTGGCATCGGGCCAGTGCTTGATGTCGTGTTGGGAACGTCTGATTGTCGAAAGCGGCCATCACGAGATTCCGGACAGCCATTTGAAGTCATGTTATTGGCCCATGCCCTGCTCCAATTACTTGCTGTAGGAACCCTTCTCTTACTTGCCGCCAGCAAGCCACCAGTATGGACCGTAGCTGTTGCTGCAGTGAGTACGGGTATCAATTCAGGAGCGTCCGGCTTGATCGTTGCTCATGAACTCGGGCACCGTCGAAAGAAATCATTGTCCTGGTGGATCGCACAGCTCAATCTTATTTCGGTTCTCTATCTTCATTTCACAACTGAACACAACCGGACCCACCACAAGCATGTGGCTACCGCGGCTGATCCAGCGACAGCTCGGTATGGTGAGTCAGTCTGGTGGTTTGTTGCCCGGACGGTGCCGGGGCAGTTTCTTGACGCCTGGCGACTTCATGCTGCCCGTGGTCACTCCCCAATTACCAACCCAGTTGCCCGCGGCGCTGCATGTGAGGTGCTACTTGTGGTCAGCATTGCCGCGTTCCTTGGCCCAATTCCAGCTCTCGCGTTCCTGATTCAGGCGGCGTCCGCTGTTTTCCTGCTCGAATACATCAACTATCTGCGTCACTACGGTTTACAACGAGATGTTGGGAGTCGTCAGACTCCTGCGCATTCGTGGCAGTCTGAAAACCGTTGGTCTCGATGGACCTTGCTGGAGTTGACTCGTCACCCAGCTCATCACCTTGAGGCTGGAAAACCTTTCTGGAAACTTCAGCCGTATGAGAATGCACCTGAACTCCCGTCCGGCTACTATGGCTGCTTTTGGGTTGCGTTGATACCACCTCTGTGGCGTCGATTGATTCATCCGAGAATGCCTTCAACCAACACGCTTGTTGTTGATCAGGAAGTCCGGTAGATCGTGCCATGTTCCTGATTTATGGCGTCGGTCACTGGAGGCTTAGAACGGCACATCATCATCGGCCGCTTCTGCTAGTACAGAGTCTATGTCAGGCCCTGCGCCAGATTGACCAGAACCGCCTCCGTTTAGAACACGAAACGACATCGCCTCAGCCGAAAGGAAGTACTTTGGTTCGCTTGATTCATCACGTTGCCAGCGTCGACCGCTGAGGCGATAGGAAACCTCGATTTCGTCACCGAGATGTAACTCATCAACAGAGTCGCAGGCGTCTTTCAAGAACTCGACGGGAATATAGTTTGTAAATCCACCGCCTTTGGTTTGCTCAAGAACAACCAGTCGCTTTCGAAATCCTTTCTGTCCATATGTTTTGGTTTCTTCGATGAGGTGAATCGTTCCTTTGGCTGTGGCTTCACTCATTTGCTTCTGGATCTTTCTTCGGTTTCTTAACGTGTTATCGAGTCAGCACATTCAATGCGGGCAAAAATTGTCGTCGGAATAATACCTCATTTTAGCGAGATCATACAAAAAGGCTGGTAAGTGTTTGTTTTGCATTGGCAAAACGTGGTGCGACAAGGCTGGTGTTCCATTCCAGCAGTCTGCTAGTCTCCAGAGATGAAGAAGAGCCAAAAAACCAAGGGGAGGGATCCCGATGAAAGCGATTCTCTATCACCTTCAGGGGATGACGCTCCTCCGACCCGGATCGTCGGGTTTGACCCTGGGTTAAATATCACCGGGTATGGCGTTATTGAAGTTCTTCCCGATCAGCAGGTACGTCTCGTGGAGGCTGGCACGATCCGGCCAAAAAGTAAGGATGATATTGAGAAACGACTGCATGCCATCCACTCCGGTGTCTGCGAGATTCTTGAGGCATTTAGCCCACAATCAATGGCGATTGAGCAACTCTTTGTCCATGTCCGTTTTCCGAAAACGGCGATACTGATGGGCCATGCTCGTGGTGTGATCTGCCTCGCTGCGGCGCAAAAAGGAATTGAACTGCACCATTATCTGCCGAATCGAGTAAAAAGCATGTTGACGGGAAGTGGTCATGCTGGAAAGGAGCAAATGCAAATGGCAGTGCAGCGAGAGTTGCGATTGAAAGCTCGCCCTGAACCAGCCGATGCTGCTGACGCACTTGCGATTGCACTTGCGGACTTTTACTTGCGGCTTCGTGCATTGCCTGGAATGCAGTCGCAGTTTCAGGACAACACGTAGACATGTTGCTTTGAAATGCTTAAGTGAATAGGTGTTCGTAAAACGTGTTGTGGCTTGGGATATGAAAAAATGATTCGTAAAATTTCGGGGAGCCTTGAGCGTGTGGAGCCGACAGCTATCGAGCTGGCAGTTGGCAGTATTGTGCATGAGGTGCTTGTTCCTGACATGGTAAGAAGCCAACTGCAGGCCAAGCTTGGTAGTAATATCTCTCTCTACACACTTGAATACCTCGAGGGCAATCCAACACGAGGCAATCTTGTGCCACGAATCGTAGGGTTCCTTTCGGAAGTCGAGCGAGAATTCTTTGAGCTTTTTTGTGAAGTCGATGGGGTTGGTGTTCGGAAAGCGTTGCGGGCCATGGTGCGTCCTGTTGGTGAAGTCGCGACAGCGATCGAAGAGCAGGACGCAACTGCGTTGTCTAAATTGCCCGGCGTGGGTGCGGCGACAGCCGAACGAATCATTGCGAAGCTCCGTAGGAAAATGCCAAAGTTTGCACTTCTTGTGGCCAAAGATTCTCCTCCAGGCTCAACGGCTGGCAGTGATGTGCTTTCGGAAACGGCTGATGTCCTGCGAAGTCTTGGCCATTCTGAAGGAGATGCCCGCAGGCTGGTTGATGGACTTCGAGATAATGGTCGTAAAATTAAAGATGTTCAGGCTGCTCTTGAATTGATCTACAGGCAGACGCACGCAAAGAAGTAATTATGGAAGAAAGCCCTCGCCAGAGATGCGAAGGTGATTCAGTCTGAGGAGGCTTTTGTGAGTGAATTTCGAGAACCATCGATTGAGTCGATGGAAGATTCGCAGCCAGAGGACCGTGTTCTACGTCCTCAACGTCTCGAAGAAATGATCGGCCAGCAAGATGTTCATGAACGGCTCGCTATTGCAATCGATGCGGCTCGAAAGAGATCAGAACCCCTCGGCCATATTCTGCTCGATGGCCCACCGGGTTTAGGCAAGACGACCTTTGCGACATGCATACCTCGAGAGCTAGGAACTTCTTTGCAGATTGCCAGTGGGGCGGCACTTGGCGCTCCAAAAGACCTGCTCCCCTATCTCACTAATGCTGGTGAAAGTTCCGTCTTGTTTATTGATGAAATCCATCGGCTACCAATTGCGGTAGAAGAGTTCCTTTATCCTGCCATGGAAGATTTTCGTATTGATATCATTCTTGGTGATGGGATGAGCGCACGAACAATTAACATGCCTCTCCAGCCGTTTACACTGGTTGGTGCAACAACGCGCGCAGGACTTCTTTCGGCTCCTCTTCGAGATCGATTCGTTGTCCGAGAACATCTGGATTACTACAGCGTTTCCGAGCTTGCCAAAATAGTTTTTCGATCAGCAGGAAAACTTGACATGCCAATGGACGATGAGACAGCAACAGAAATTGCAGGAAGAAGTCGGGGCACGCCTCGACTGGCGAATAATCGACTTCGCTGGGTTCGGGATTACTCAACGAGTCGGGCCAATCGGCTTGTTGATCTCGAGATAGCGAGGACGGCACTTGAGATGCAGGGAATCGATGAACTCGGCCTCGACGGCTTTGATCGCCGATACCTTGAGACACTTCAGCGTGTTTTTGGAGGTGGGCCGGCGGGTATTGAAGCTATTGCACACACGATGAGTACCGCGGTCGATACCCTTGAAGACGACGTAGAGCCGTTCCTTTTACGGTACGAACTCATTGTCCGAACCCCGCGAGGTCGCCGTCTTACAGAGCGGGGAGAAGCACATCTCGGTGATGCCCCACCTTCTGGGCCCCAGCAGAAATTGTTCTGAAAGTATCATCTGCCCTTGGCTTGAGTGAACGGTTCTTGACGGATATCACGCGGGAACGTAGGTTTTTAGCGGTTGTCAAAAAGCCAACACGTGGCTCATTCATAGGTAAGAAGTAATTATGGCCGTCCCAAAACGTAGGCATTCAAATCGCAGAACTGGCACCCGAAGGGCGCACGATTTTCTCACACCTCGACAGTTGACATATTGTTCGACATGCGGAAAAGCGGTGCCAACACATCGCGTTTGTGGAAACTGCGGGCACTATATGGGCCGTCCAGTAGTAAAGACTGAGGACTAGTCTCTTGGCGGACGAATCGTTCGCGCTGCTCTTTCCGGGCCAAGGCGCACAACACGTCGGCATGGCTGGGCCTTGGTGCTTCGATTGCCCCCCTGCCCTGAAGATATTCCAACAGGCTTCAGAAGTTCTTGGGTATGACCTGCTAAAGGTGTGTACGAGCGGTCCAGCCGAACATCTCAACACCACTGCAATCAGTCAGCCTGCTCTTCTGGTCACCAGCCTCGCAATGCTGGAAGTTCTTCGTCTGCAGAATGACACACCGTTTGTAAGTGGGTATGAGGAATCTTTCACGGCTGGTCTTTCTCTTGGAGAATATTCGGCTCTTGTGCATGCCGGTGCCTTGGACGTGGAGTCTGCTGTGCGGGTTGTCGACGTGCGAGGCCGTGCCATGCAGGCGTGTGCCGACGCCGAGCCTGGAGGCATGGTCGCTATCCTGGGACTCGACCGAGACCAAGTAGAAGATGTGTGTGGCACATCGCGTGGAAACGACGTTCTCTCAATTGCAAATGTTCTCTGCCCCGGGAATATTGTTGTTTCGGGAGGCCGTGCGGCCTGCGGAAGAGTGGCAGAAGAGGCCATAAAGGCAGGTGCAATGAAATGTATCCCGCTGGAGGTTGCTGGTGCATTTCATACCCAGCTTATGGAGCCAGCAAGAGATAAGCTCGCCACAGTTCTTGAAGAAGTAGATCTTTGTACTCCAAGAATTCCGGTGATTAGTAATGTTGATGCGAAGCCACATACTGATCCCGTAGAAATTCGTGATCTGCTTGCTCGTCAGGTCTGCGGTGTCGTCGAATGGCATGCCTCAATGGAGTTTTTGCTATCGACGGGAGTGGGGAGCTTGTGGGAGGTTGGTCCAGGTCGAGTCTTAAGAGGCCTCCTCAAGAGAATTAACAGGAAAATGCTGTGCAAAGGCGTTATCGACAGTTGACCAGATCAGGAGAATTAGTCCTTCGGGTGGTGAATGATGAGAACATTGTGAGATGAAAAACAGACTCTAAAAAGTGGAATGGGGTGCATCGTATGGCCGAAACAAAACAAGCAAAGGCATTGCAGGTCGACTTGTCAGACCAGGTGGCTCTTGTGACCGGTGCTAGCCAAGGCATAGGTCGAGCTATTGCAGAGACTTTGGCAGCGAACGGAGCAACCGTATGCGTCTTGGCACGGAATCAAGAAAAGCTTGCTTCAGTCGTTGAAGCAATTACTTCTGCAGGAGGCAAAGCCGATGCAATGCCCTGTGACGTCTCCCAGCCTGATGCGATTGAAAAGGTGGTCGAGACGATTGTTGAAAAGCACGGACGACTCGATATTCTTGTCAACAATGCGGGCGTTACTCGAGATACGCTCCTGCCTCGGATGAGCAACGAAGAATGGGACGAAGTCTTGTCGACGAATCTTCGAGCACCATTCTTGTTCATGCGTGCAGTGAGTCGGCCAATGATGCAGCAACGATATGGAAGAATTATAAATATCTCAAGCGTCTCAGGAATGATAGGAAACCCAGGACAAGCCAACTACTCGGCTTCAAAGGCAGGCCTCATTGGGCTTACTCAGACGGTGGCAAAAGAGCTGGCCGGCCGCAAAGTAACTGTGAACGCCGTTGCTCCGGGCTTCATTGCCAGCGACATGACGGATGCCCTGGGACCTGCCCTTCTTGACGTGGTGAAGAAACGAGTACCGGCGAAACGGTTGGGTTTGGCGACAGAAATTGCCGAAGCTGTTGCGTTTCTCGCTTCTCCGTCCGCTGGGTATATTACGGCTCAGACTCTTGTTGTGGATGGCGGTTTGATCGGTTGAGAAGGCCTCATTGCCGTTTTTTTGAGTACGAACTGGACAGGGTGTGGCTTCAGCCGGTATATCTTGCGTTCAGAGAATAGGTTGTTTCGAGCTATTCAAACGAGTTTGTGGTGTAACTGCTAACAGACTTACACAATACATTTCATACCTTTCACGCGATTCCGATCGCGATTCAAAATATTTGGAGGATCAAACGTGGCATCAGTCCAGGATCGAGTGATCGATATCGTTGCTTCTCAGTTAGGCGTAAGCAAGGAACAGATCACTCCCGAGACATCATTTATCAATGATCTCGGTGCCGACTCTCTTGATACTGTTGAGCTTGTCATGGAACTCGAAGAAGAGTTTGAAATTAATATCCCTGACGATGCCGCCGAAAAAATTCAAACTGTCGGCCAGGCGGTTGAGTTCATTGAAAACAATCAAGGCTGATACGGTTTTTGGAAACATCACAGGTTTGGCTTGGGGTTGATCAAGGACGACATGAAGCGACGGATTGTGCTTACTGGCCTCGGAGTAGTTACTTCTCTTGCCCGGCCGGTTGAAACCTTATGGAGTCGACTGCTCGCTGGTGACAGCGGCGTAGGCCCTATTTCTCTTTTTGACGTGTCGGGTTACCGAGTCCAATTTGCTGGGCAGGTTCAGTGGGATGGTTTAGCCGAAGGTGTTGCAAACGTAAAAGAACTCCGACGGCTTGATCGGTTTACACAATTCGCGATCGCTGCCTCGGCTGATGCGGTACGAGACTCAGGTATTGATTTTGGAAAAGAAGACCCGTACCGATGTGGCGTGATTGTCGGTTCAGGTATTGGAGGGCTGGCTGAGTTCGAGGCACAGCATGAACGACTGCTGAAAAAAGGTATCGACAAGGTCTCCCCGTTTACAATACCCAAGTTAATCGTGAATGCTGCGAGTGGTCATGTCTCTTCAATCCATGGCATCAAAGGACCTAATTTTGCAGTTGCCACGGCGTGTGCGAGCGCTGCAAATTCTCTCGGTGAGGCGTTGCGAGCGATCCGGTATGGTGATGCCGATGTCATGGTGGCTGGAGGGAGTGAAGCTGCCCTTACCCCTATGGGTCTGGCAGGGTTTCAGAATATGCGAGCCCTGTCGTTTCGAAGTGAGGCGCCTCAGCAGGCAAGCAGGCCTTTTGATAGCGACCGAGATGGTTTTGTGCTTGCAGAAGGGGCTGGCGTTGTTGTGCTTGAAGAACTTGAGCACGCTCGGAAACGTGGAGCAAAGATATACGGTGAACTGATGGGGTACGGAGCAAGCGGTGACGCTGGGCACATCACTCAGCCTGATGGGGAAGGACGTGGAGCAGCCAGAGCAATGTCAATGGCGCTTGAAGACGCCGGTGTACCCCCGGAATCAATTGATTACATCAATGCCCACGGGACAAGCACTCCACTTGGTGATAAGGCTGAAACATTAGCGATTAAAAAAGTTTTCACCGAGCACTCGAAAAGCCTGGTTGTTTCAAGTATCAAGAGCCACCTTGGCCACACGCTCGGAGCCAGTGGCGGCATTGAATTAGTTGCCTGTGCAATGGCGCTCCAGCACAATGTGATTCCCCCGACGATAAATCTTGAAACACCAGATCCTGAGTGTGATCTTGATTATGTGCCAAATCAGCCGCGAGAATTGAAGGTTCAGATGACTATGAGCAATAGCTTCGGATTTGGCGGGCACAATGCCAGTCTCGTGCTTGGCAGGCTTTCTTGATGCTGCTATGAGTTCTTGCTCAATGAGTCGGTTGGGTGAATCTTTTTTACGAGAAAACCAGAAGTCCAGTGTTGCTTGAAGCGGAAGAACATACTCAGAATCCAGCAAGTTTTTTTATGCGATGCTTTTCAGTACCCGATGGAGCCGGAATAACGCATCGACTGATAGTTGTGTTTTGCGTCGGTTGGTTGCTACTGGCCCATTGGATTTCTCAGCGTGCGTATTGTCAGCTTTCGTCGACTGCGGGGCAGGTGTGGAAAACATACGACGTTGAGCCTTTTCTGCAGGTGGCGGGAGCCGGAAGTGAAGAGCACATCGTGCACTGGATTCTTCAGCAGACGGGGTACGAGCAGTGGCATGGAAAGCATGCGGCGTCTTTATCGGCGGATAAGACGAAGCTTTCGTGTTACCACACGCCGGACATGCAGGAAAAGGTTGCCACCATTGTCAAGCGGTTTACGGCAGATAGTGCATTGCCTCATCGTTTTCAGATTCGTGTCATTGGAATCGGGTCAGTTCGGTGGCGACAGCAGGCATCAGAGACCATGACGGCGATGCCTACTGCTACCGCAGGTGTTCAGGCCTGGGTTGTACCGCGGGAGAATTCAGCTGAGTTACTCAATCGGCTCTTGTCACGAAGCGACGTTGAAGAATTGCCTGTCGGGCCAGTTTTTGCGGCAAACGGTGTGCCTGCAACGTTATCTGGGGTTCGTGAAAGAACGTACGTTCAGGATATTACAATCAATCCTGCGTTACCCAATGGATGGCAGCCTTTGTTGGCAACCTGTCGTGAAGGGCTGAGTGTTGACGTTCAGCCACTCGTCTCTCTGAATGGTGAACTTGTTGACGCCGTTCTTCGCTGCCGTATCGATCAGATTGAACGCATGGCCTCAGTCTCGGTTGCTGTACCTGTCGGCGATCGTCCTGATGTGAAGCTCGAGGTGCCCCAGATTTCGGCGGTACGAATTGGTGAGCGGTTTCGCTGGCCAGTATCCCGAACGCTTGTTATTGGGTTGGGTTTAGTCCCCTGGCCTGTACCGGGCCAGAATAAGGCGGCATCGGCAGGTCTTTTTACTGAAATCAAACGGAGCGATGCGATTGTTGTGATTGAGCCACGTCTTCGTAACGAAAAACCGCAACAGTCCGCTCCACCTCAATCTGATATAGGATGGACCCCGTCGCGTTCTTTCAGTAGCTTTTTTTCATCAGTATCAGCATTCTGAAGAACGGTGAAGTTGTTAGGTTTTACACAATCCTTTTGAAAACATTGTACCTTGGTTTCTTCTATGAACGTATCGAATGAGCGACGGGTTGTAGTAACCGGTGTGGCAGCTATTTCACCTTTTGGCCTTACCGTTGAGGATCTTTGGTCAGGTGTCACTGAGGGGCGTTCGGCTGTTGGGCCTCTCTCTGCTTTTTCAGTCGATGGTTTGCCGTTGCGTTATGCCGCTGAAGCACGTTCTTTCACTGGACATATCAGTGAGTTTGGCGACCTCGACGGCGTTCGAAAAAAGTCGATTCGAAAAGGCTTGAAGGTGATGTGCCGCGAGACTCAGATGGCAGTCGCAGCGGCCCAGCGAGCCCTCTCAGATAGTGGCCTTGAGACAGGGGCATCACCGACGATCTCTCCGGAGCGATTCGGCTGTGTGTTCGGCTCTGACTACATGCTCACAATGCCTGAAGATTTTACGGCAGCAGTTGAACGTTGTCGTGGAGAGGATGGGCAGTTTGATTTTGAACGGTGGGGTGCTGAAGGCATTCCTTCGATGACACCACTTTGGTTGTTGAAGTATCTGCCGAATATGCCAGCGAGTCATATTGCTATTTTTAATGACCTCCGGGGGCCGAGTAATTCTCTTACTTTGCGAGAGGCGAGTGGTCATGTCGCTGCTGGTGAGGCAGCCATCACCATTAAGCGTGGGGCTGCCGATGTGATGCTCGTAGGATCGACAGGCACCCGCATTCATCCAATGAAAATGGTGCATGCAATTTTGAATGAGCAGGTGGCTCTAGGCGATGATGTGCCGGAGAATTGGAGCCGACCATTCGACCGTGACCGAAAGGGCATGGTGCTTGGTGAGGGTGCAGCGGTTCTTATCTTGGAAGAACTTGAGCATGCCAAACAAAGAAACGCCAAAATGTATGGCGAGATTCTTGGGCATGCAGCGGCGGCTCACAGTTCAGGAATGGCCGTTGGCCAACGGCAGTCCGCTGTACGATCAGTCGCCTCTCGAGCACTCGCGTCAGCAGGTATGAGTCCGGACAGTCTTGGGCATGTCCACGCACAAGGGTTGAGTACAAGTGAGGGTGACAAGGAAGAATATGCAGGGCTCAAAGAGTCTCTGGGCCACACAGTGGCCGAACTGCCGTTTGTCGCGGCCAAGGGCAACTTCGGTAATCTCGGAGCCGGAAGTGGTCTTATTGAATGTATTGCGAGCATGCTGGCCATTCAAAACGATGCCCTATTTCCGCAGAAGAACTATGAAACACAAGATGTGGACTGCCCAATCCGTGCGGCAACTCGAGGCGATTCTGCTGGAGAGAGCTTCCTGAGCCTGGCCGTAACACCGCAGGGGCAAGCCGGCTCTCTCGTCATTGGGCGGTGTCCAGAAGGGGCCGCCGGGGCGGGTTCTTGACAGTTTCCAGTGCCTGTTTTACCTTTTGAAGCTAGGAAGGTGCCTTGTTGTGCCTTCATATTGGTTTGTGGCGTGCTGGTTTGAGGAAACGTTGAGATCGCCTTTATAGGGTGCTTTTTGATGGCCACGGTAACGTGGAGCGTCGACTTTTCCGGCACAACTTGCAAGTGCCGGCCCCCGATCACTGCACTTGGAAGTTACATTTGGCGGTAGTCGATTCATATTGGATCGGGTTAGTGAGTTCCGAGACACGCATGAAGCCAGAAGAAATTCTCCGAATTGTCGACGCAATTCATCGCGATAAAAATATCGACAAGGAGATCGTCTTCCAGGCGATTGAATCTGCGCTGGTTACTGCTTTGCTTCGACATTACGGCGAAGAGGCAGAAGTAATCATTCGAATTGACCGCCAGTCAGGTGCGATTGCCGGAACTCACGATGGCACAAATATCGATCCTGAAGAGATCACTGGCCGTATTGGTGCCCAGACCGCGAAGCAAGTGATTATTCAAAAGATTCGTGAAGCTGAGCGGGACTCAATTCATGACGAGTACGAAGAGCAAGTTGGCCAGATGGTGTCTGGACTTGTGACACGTTTCGATGGTGGAGTTGCCACGGTTTCTCTTGGAGTGACCGAAGCAATACTACCCCGTAGTGAGCAGATTCCTGGCGAGAGCTTTCATGTGAATGAGAGAATACGTGCCACGATCTTTGAAGTTCGGAAATCGGGCAGTCGTGTCAAAATCATCCTTTCCCGTATTCGGCCACAATTGGTTCAACGTCTTTTTGAGCAGGAAATCCCTGAGATCATTGACGGTGTGATTGAAATCCGCGCTATTTCCCGAGAGCCAGGGTATCGCAGTAAGGTTGCAGTAATTAGTTCTGACAACCGGGTGGACTGTGTCGGAGCATGCGTTGGTGTTCGTGGGAATCGGATCAAGAATATTGTTGAGGAACTTGGTGGAGAGCGGATCGACATCGTTCGTTGGAATGACGATCTTCAGGTGTTGGTTCCAAATGCTCTTCAGCCAGCCGAAGTGGACGAGGTTATTCTCTGCCAGATGCTTGGCCGAGGTATTGTTCTCGTTGGAGAGGATCAACTGTCACTGGCAATCGGACGACGGGGGCAGAATGTTCGACTCGCCAGCAAGTTGTGTGGCTGGGATATCGAAATTATGACTCGCGAGGAACTTGACCAGCAGATTGAACGTGCTGTGGATGGATTTTCGTCGATTGAAGGTCTTGAGGAATCGATTGCTGAACGACTTGTTGGTGAAGGGTTCTTGTCATACGACGACCTCTCTGTCATCGAGCCAGATGACCTGATGGAAATGGGAGAGTTGTCAGCAGAAGCAGTTGATGCGATTGTGAATGAGGCGGAGAATCGAGCAACTATTGCCGAAGTGGCAGCTGCGGATGAGCGACGAAAGCAGCGGGAACAGGAGCAAGTTCCCGAAGAAGTCAAAGACGGTGATGCTGATGAAAACACTTCACCAGTTGGTGAAGAAGTTCAGGAACAGGAGCAGGAGGCTACCTCGCTAGACGAGCCTTTGGATGCTGACGTTGCATCAGAGGACGCAAGTGAGGCATCAGCACCTCCGCAATCTAGTTCATGATGACTCAGGAAATTTTACAGTGCTGGCAAGGGTTTCTTTGTCGGCCGCAGAGTACAAAAAAAGGTCGGAGTAAAACTCGTGGCGGTTCGCATATACAGTCTTGCGAAGGAATTAAAACTCGACAGCAAAGAGCTCGTCGAGCTATGTACTCGCGCGGGTATTCAGGATAAGGGGTCTGCGCTTGCCAGCCTCGACGACTCAGAAGTCGCTCGAATCAAAGAATTCGTAGCAGGGAAATCAAAGGCTCCTGAACGGCCGAAGGCCACCACCGAGACTGCAGCCACTCAAAAAGCTCCTGCGGTGATGAAGCGGGAAGATTACGTCGCTCCAACTGGGGCCGCCCGTCAAGGTCGACCAAAAGAGCTTGGTTCAAAAGTCCCTGCTCCAAAGCCCGCTCCGCTGGGCAGGGCTGCAAAGCCTGCCAGTGACCGCTCCGGGGCAGATGACCAAGGCAATGAAGGTTCGCCTCCGATTCAGGTGAGGCCGGGCGCTAATCGAGGTCCACGATCAGGGAATAAGCCAGCGCCCAGGCCCACGTTCAAATTGCCACCTATGCCAGCAGCAGGTCGCAAGCCAGTCGCAAAGACGCCTGATGAGCCCGCTGCCCAGAAGCCAGATGTCAAGCTTCCCCTGGATGCGATTCGAAGTGCGAAAGCAGGAGGTACGAAGCCGCTCGCAGAACATATGCGGAAGCACGAGGACCGGCAGCAAGATCCTGGTGGAGGCCAGCGAGGTGGTCAACGAGGAGGCCAGCGAGGCGGTCAACGAGGTGGTGGATTATTGCGAGACGGAATGGCTGGTGGCGGTTTGGCTCCACCGCTTCCGCCTTCGGAGTCTGGTGGTAGACAGCGGAAATCAGGCAAAGGTGGAAGTCAGCGAGAGGATCTTCTTGGTGGTCGCGAAATGCGACAGCTGCATCGGAAGCGTCATGATCGTCGCGGCAGAGGAGACGATGATGAACGCTCAATGAGACGCCGTCGTCCGCGTCAACGACGTGGTCCGTCTGTTTCAACTGCAGCACCCAGGAAAACGAATGCTTCAGTTCAAGTTCCATGTACAGTCCGGGCTTTTTCTGAAGCAATTGGACTCGCAGCGAGTGAAGTTTTGCGAAAACTTCTCAGTTTCGAGCTCGACTTGATTCCTAACATGAGTACAACGCTCGACAAAGACACGGTCGAGTTGCTTGCTGCTGAGTTCGGAGTTCAGCTCGACATCAAGACGGCAGAAGACTTGGAGAAAGAATTACTTGCTGGGTTTGATGCTGTTGATGAGGACCCTGCCCTACAACAGTCTCGAGCACCGGTTATTACTTTCCTCGGTCATGTAGATCATGGCAAAACATCATTGCTCGACAAGATTCTTGGGAGTGATGTTGCTGCAAGGGAAAGTGGTGGCATCACGCAGCACATGCGTGCATACACCATTGAACATAATGGAAAGCCAATTTCATTTGTGGATACACCCGGTCACGAAGCATTCACGCAAATGCGGGCTCGTGGAGCAAACGTAACAGACTGTGCAGTGCTTGTCGTTGCGGCTGACGATGGAATCATGCCACAAACAGAGGAAGCAATCAGTCATATTCGTGCAGCAAATGTACCCATTGTTGTTGCGATTAATAAAATTGATCTTCCGGGGGCAGATATTGATCGAGTTTTTCAGCAGTTAGCGGCCAATGAGTTGCTGCCAACTGAATGGGGTGGTGACACCGAAGTTGTTAAGACAAGTGCAGCAACAGGAGAGGGCGTCGATGAACTTCTCGATACCCTTTTAACGATTGCCGAGTTGCATGATGTTCGGGCCAACCCGGATCGATCTGCAGCAGGTGTCTGTCTTGATGCTTCTATTCACGAGGGACAGGGAGTGGTGGCTTGTTTGCTTGTACAAAAGGGCACGCTTCAGGTCGGGGATGCTGTCGTTTGTGGTGAAGCGAATGGAACGGTCAAGTCGATGCATGACACATTGAAGCATCGAAAAGTAAAGCAGGCAGTTCCATCACGGGCAGTCATGGTAACTGGTTTTGATATTGCACCGGGTGCAGGTGAGCGTTTTCAGGTTGTGGACGCGATTGCTCTTGCCTGCGAAGTGGCAACGAAAAGAACTGATATTCGACGGCAGACGAATCTTCTGTCTGCCCCTGTTCATGTCTCTTTTGAAAACTTGACAGAGCGTCTTGGCACACAGAAGACACCAACGCTTAATTTGATAATCAGAGCTGATGTTCGTGGTTCAATCGAAGCCATTCTCAAGGAATTGGAAAAATTGGAGCATCCCGAGGTGCGAATCCGGATTCTTCAGGCGTCCGTCGGTGGTATTAGTGAAGCTGACATACAGCTTGCAGACGCTTCGGATGCGGTCGTGTTAGGATTTAATGTTGTTCCTGATGACCGTGCGAGGTCACTTGCCGAGGACCGTGGTGTTCAGGTGCGTCGCTACGACATCATCTATCAAGTAACGGATGATCTGAGGAAAGCACTCGAGGGAATGCTTGCACCTGAGAAGCAGGAAGTGGAACTCGGCCGGGCGCTTGTTCAACGGACATTTTCGATTAGCCGAATTGGAGTCATTGCAGGCTGCCGGGTAGTCGGAGGTATTATTTCTCGAAACGGTCGATTGCGAATCATCCGGGACAGTCGTGTTCTCGGTGATTATCCGGTTGATACGTTGCGACGTGAGAAAGATGATGCGAAAGAGGTCCGGGATGGCCTTGAATGTGGAATAAAAGTTGCGGGTTTCAATGACGTGAAGGAGGGCGACATCCTCGAATGCTATAAGATCGAGGAAGTTGCACGAACACTTTCGTGAGTACACGTAGACTTCTCAAGGCGGCAGAAGCGGTGCGGGAGGTGGTCAGTATGGCCATACTGACGCAAGTCCGTGATCCGCGAGTCCAGGACGTAACAGTGACCGGTGTCGAAATGGCCCCAGATATGCGTTCAGCCAAAGTCACAGTATCTATTATGGGAAGTCCAGCAAAGCAAGAACTCGCGTTGCGTGGACTGTCAAACTCGGCTGGTTTTCTACAGGCAAAAATTGCAGAACGAATTGACACTCGGTATATCCCAAAACTACGGTTTGAAATGGATCAAGGCGTGAAGCATTCTCTTGAGATTGCTCGAGTTCTTGGCGATGTATTACCGGTTTCAGATCAGGACAAA
>JAQWMC010000124.1 GCA_029246985.1 Pirellulales bacterium | reverse complement strand
AAGTGGTACGGTCGCACTAAAGGCGAGCATGAAGAAATGCTTGGCACGCTCGAGAACCTTGACCCAGAAAAAGCCAAGGCGCAGACGAATCAGTATTCGAAGAGGTCGTATATCAAGCAGGTTGCCTCAGGCCGTTTTGGTGTCACGAGCTGGTATCTAACAAATGCAGACGAATTACAAATTAAGATTGCCCAGGGTGCAAAGCCCGGCGAAGGAGGTGAACTCCCAGGTCATAAGGTAAATAAAATTATTGCTGCCACCCGTCACTCAACTCCTGGCGTGGGCCTAATCAGTCCGCCACCGCATCACGACATCTACTCGATTGAAGACCTGGCTCAACTTATTTTTGACCTGAAAAACTCGAACCCTTCAGCTGCAGTGAGTGTGAAGCTGGTGTCAGAGGTTGGCGTGGGCACAATCGCAGCTGGCGTAGCCAAGGGACATGCCGACAAAATTCTGATTTCTGGAACTGATGGTGGTACTGGTGCTTCACCACTGACGAGTATCAAGTTTGCCGGTCTTCCGTGGGAACTTGGTATTGCCGAGACGCATCAGACATTGGTCATGAATGATCTTCGTAGTCGTGTCAGGCTTGAGACCGATGGTCAGCTGAAAACCGGTAGAGATGTAGTCATTGCAGCACTTCTTGGTGCTGAAGAATATGGATTTGCAACAGCACCACTTATCACGATGGGTTGCATCATGATGAGGAAGTGTCATCTCAATACCTGTCCGGTTGGCATTGCTACGCAGGATCCGGAGCTTCGAAAGAAGTTTTCCGGAAAGCCAGAGCATGTTGTGAATTATCTCTTTCTCGTTGCCGAAGAAGCTCGAGAAATTATGGCCAGCCTTGGTTTCCGGTCCATCAATGAGATGGTTGGTCACGTTGAAGTTCTCGAAATTGATGAAGCGGTTCAACATTGGAAAGCGAAGGGGCTCGATCTCACACCGATCCTTACTCCGGCAGCTGGCCCCCATCCAGATACGGTGACTCATTGCACCATTTCACAAAACCATGGTCTGGAAGAGGTCCTCGATAACGAACTTATCAAGAAGGCTCTTGCGGCTATCCACGAACAAACCCCCGTACGGTTCCCGATGGAAATCGAGAATATTGATCGAGCATTTGGAACGATGCTCAGCCACGAGGTTTCAAAGGCCAACGGTGAGAATGGGCTTCCCGATGACACCATTCACATCGACGTGAGTGGTTCGGCAGGCCAAAGTTTGGGCGCATGGTTGGCACCGGGAGTCACAATCGAACTGGCTGGTGATGCGAATGACTATGTGGGAAAAGGCTTATCAGGTGGTCGAATCATTATTGCACCACCGAAGGGATCAACATTTGTACCTGAAGAAAACATTATTATCGGAAATGTAGCTCTGTATGGAGCAACAGCTGGAGAGGCGTATTTCCGAGGCATGGCCGCTGAGCGATTCTGTGTACGAAATAGTGGTGCTCGCACAGTCGTGGAAGGGGTCGGAGATCATGGTTTGGAATATATGACGGGTGGACGAGTTGTCATTCTTGGACCAACAGGTCGCAATCTTGCTGCGGGAATGTCGGGCGGAGTCGCGTTTGTCTACGCTCCTGATCGTGATGTCCTGCGTCTCAATTGTAATTTAGAACTCGTTGAACTTGAGTCAGTAGAGTCTGCTGAAGATATTGCAGAATTAAAGGAACTTATACAGCTGCATGCCGACTACACCGGTTCGACGGTGGCGACAGGCATATTGGAATCATGGGAGCAGTCACTCAGTGAGTTCGTGAAAGTTATGCCTCGAGACTACAAGCGAGCACTCACCGAGTTGGCAGCCGAGTCGGAAGTTGCTACGGCAACGGACTGAAGATAAATCGAAATAAAATAAAGTACCATTTGACATAGCCGGGTTCATTGGAAGCCGGCAGAAGATGAAAGGAAATCAACCGATGGGAAATCCACGGGGATTCATGACAGTAGACAGACGGACCTCTTCCGAGCGCGACCCGGTTGAGCGTATCGGAGATTGGAACGAATTCCATCTGGATCTACCTGTTGTCCAATTACAAGATCAGGGATCACGTTGTATGGACTGTGGCGTGCCCTTTTGCCATACCGCTGATCTTATGGCCAACATGGCTGCAGGCTGCCCTGTGCGGAATCTGATTCCTGAGTGGAATGACCTTGTGTATCGAGGGCATTGGCATGAAGCGCTCGAGCGTTTACACGAGACAAACAACTTCCCTGAATTCACGGGACGAGTGTGTCCTGCACCGTGTGAGGGTTCGTGTGTACTTGGTATTCATGAACCACCCGTCACAATTAAGCAGATCGAATGTTCAATTGTGGATCGTGGATGGGAAGAAGGATGGATTACTGCGTCTCCACCGTTGGAACGAACAGGGAAGAAGGTGGCCGTGGTTGGGTCGGGGCCTGCCGGCCTTTCCTGCGCAGCTCAACTAAATAAGGCCGGTCATCTTGTCACGGTCTTCGAACGAGCGGATCGCATTGGAGGTCTGCTTATGTATGGCATCCCTAATATGAAGTTGGATAAAGAAGCAGTTGTTCAACGAAGAGTCGACCTCCTTGCAGAAGAGGGAATCACTTTTAAAACAGGTGTTGAGATCGGGAAAAATATTCCAGCAGCTTCGCTCATGTCAGACTTTGATGCTGTCGTGCTGTGCGTGGGATCGACGCGTCCAAATGACTTTTTCGCTAAAACACCGGGTCGTGATTTAGACGGTATTCATTTCGCGATGGATTTCCTTACCGCAAATACTCGCAGTTTGCTTGACTCGAAGCATCAGGATAAAAAGTACATCAGTGCGAAAGACAAAGACGTTATTGTGATTGGTGGTGGTGATACAGGCACAGACTGCATTGGCACATCATTACGGCATGGCTGCCGGTCACTTGTCACCTTTGAGATTGTTCCACAGCCACCAGAAGAGCGTGCTGCCAATAATCCATGGCCGCAGTGGCCAAAGATTTTACGAACAGATTATGGTCACACTGAGGCTGCAGCTCGTTTTGACTATTCGGATGTTCCTGGAAAAACGCTAGCTGGTGATCCACGAGAGTTTTCTGTGCAAACTGTAGAATTCCTTGGTGATGACTCAGGCAGGCTTCGGGGGGTGAAAACGATTCGACTTGACTGGACGAAGCCCCAAAAGAACGGGCCACCATTTAGTGTTGTCGAAGGAAGTGAGCAGGAGTGGCCGTGCCAAATGATACTTCTGGCACTTGGATTTGGCGGCCCCGAAAAGATTATTGCTGAACAGTTGAATCTTGATTGCGATACGCGAACGAATTTTGCAGCGGAATATGGACAATATACGACGAACATAGACGGAGTCTTTGCAGCTGGTGACTGTCGCCGTGGACAGAGCCTTGTCGTCTGGGCAATTAATGAAGGACGTGAAGCTGCCCGAGAGTGTGACCAGTATCTTATGGGAACAACGAGCCTTCCGAGTGTTGAAGATAAAGAAGCGGTAGGCGTTGCTTCATAGCGGCTCTCCCATAAAACTAAAAAACCCGGTCATCCCTGCAGTTGATAGTGTGAGCAGAGATGACCGGCTTTGTGGCGACGGAAGTCGGCCTTCGAATTAGATGGCATCAGCGGCAGTTTCGCCTGTTCGAATGCGGACTACTTCGGCGAGCTCAGAAACAAAAATCTTGCCATCGCCGACCTGACCAGTTCTGGCAACGGTCATAATCTTGTCGATAACAGTCTGTGCTTCGCCATCGCTGACAACGACTTCAAGCTTGACCTTTGGAAGGAAGTCTACGGAATACTCGGCACCCCGGTATGTCTCGGTATGACCACGCTGCCGGCCGAATCCTCGGACTTCGGTGACAGTCATTCCTTTGATCCCAATTTCATTCAGTGCATCTTTAACTTCTTCAAGTTTAAAATGTCGCAGGATTGCTTCAATTTTTTTCATGATCATCCCTTTCTCTACACGTTTTTTAAATTACTTTCATGTCGCATTCTGTCAGGTTCCGCCGCCGTAAGTTTGCGTGTGCCATAGTCTGGCTTACGACCTCTTAGAGGTGCAAGCAGCGTGCCATTTCGTAAAAAAAGAAAGTGCCTTTTTTCCCTCATTCTTTGCAATGATATGAATGAGCTGTCGCGCATATGTGACACATTGTTGAAGCCGATGCGTTCTTTTAGCCTGATACTTCTGAGCAAAAGAAGCTTTCTCCGCAGGAAACACGGGATTCGCGCAAACGAGGCGCCTATTCATCTTACTGATGCGCATGCGAGCCACGCTCATTCAGGTTGACTTTGGTTCACATCACCTCGAAAGCGTGATGGATCTATGGCGTGTGATTTCAGGAGTCGGTAGAGGGTGCCGCGAGGGACCTGTGCTTTTCGTGCGGCAGCTGAGACATCTCCTCGAACCTGTTTGATGAGTTCCTGAAGATACTCCTGCTCAAATTCGGCGACATGAGCGGCTCTTTGGGCAAAGAACCCACTTGATTCCGCGGAGGCTTTTTCTGAATCAGCAAAAACGCTCCTGACATTTTTACCGGCCGCAGCCACAATCTCATCAGGAAGATCGTCCACGTCAATGACATCTTCGGGCGCAAGTGCCATAGCCCGGCGAACCACATTGTGAAGTTCACGAACATTCCCTGGCCAAGAGTAGTGACGTAATACCTGATAGGCATCAGTCGAGAACCGGCCCGCAGTCCGTCCCATTTCGCGACCAGTTCTGCTTGCAAAAAACTCAGCAAGGAGGCCGATGTCATCGCCACGCTGACGAAGAGGTGGGAGGCTGATCCGAACAACATTGATGCGATAGAAAAGGTCTCTCCGAAATGTGCCGTTTCCTACCATTGCATCGAGATCACGAGATGTTGCTGCAACAATACGAACATCGACAGGTGTTTCTTTACGGGCGCCAACCCGACGAAGACGACGCTCTTGTAGAACGCGAAGAAGTTTTGCCTGAAGAGCGGGTGGGAGTTCAGCGACTTCGTCGAGGAAAAGGGTGCCACCGTCTGCAACTTCTATGAGCCCAATACGTCGGGCATCAGCACCGGTGAAAGCACCGCGTTCATGTCCAAAAAGTTCACTTTCCAATAATGTGTCTGGAATCGCCCCGCAGTCGATAGGTACAAAAGGAGCGTCTTTCCTGCGACTTCGTCGATGAATCGCTTGAGCAACAAGTTCTTTTCCCGTACCTGTTTCCCCGGTAACAAGAATGTCAACAAAATTGGTTGCAACGCGTTCAATGAGTGTATAGACAGCCTTCATAGGGGGACTTTCACCAAGGAAGTCCTCGAATGAATAGGGCCGTTCGATAGCCCGTCTCAATGTTTTTTCAGCAGCACGCTGTCGCGACGTGGTGAGAGTTTCAACGAGAGCGCCTTCAAGGTCGCGGTCAGCATTCTCAACAGGCAGATAGGTGGCTGCACCATGTCGGAGGTAATCACCAACAGCTTCTTCATCGTCTTCATTGCCAATGACAACGATCGGAAGGTCCGGATCGGCTTCAACGAGCTGATCTAACGTTTTGATAGTGGTTCTGCCACTTCGGATCACAAGGATGGCGAGATCGAACCCATCGTCTTGGGCAATATCCATATCGTCGGCGACACTGGTCGTGTGCCGAACTTCAAGAGGTTGCAGTCGGGCTACAAGCTTGCTGTAGGCAAGGCCGTTCGGGCCGGCTGGATCGACGATCACGATGCGTGGCTGACGCACGGCGTGCCGTTTGTTGGAGGAAAAAATGGGTAAGTAATTGAGGACATGCCATGACCGCCGACTGGCCTGTTCTTCCTCTATAAGTATCACACCGAAGGATAAAGTGTTCAACCGAGGTCGCTCAGGGTCGCTTCGGCGGCCCTGAGCGGAGCTTGTGAGGGGCCAATTCCTGCAAGGTGGATCGTCTGGTAAAGTGGATTCGAGCTACTTTTATTTGACTGAGCTCGATGCCTTTACAGACTCATAAGGAGACTTTTCATGCCGCTCGATCCGTATTCCCTGTGTCCCGGCTGAACCGGCAAGAAAATCAAGTTCTGTTGCCACGAACTGCTTGGTGATCTTGAA
>JAQWMC010000121.1 GCA_029246985.1 Pirellulales bacterium | reverse complement strand
ACCGTTATTGTCTTCGGATACGGAATGGCAAGCGCGCTCGATAGTGGCATGGAAGGCGTTGCTGCATTTACGCAAGAATATCAACGACTCGTTGACACGGCAAAAGAAATACAACCAGATTTGCGTTGTGTGCTTCTCTCGCCGCTTGGCTATCGGTCTGACCAGCCCAGAACAACACAGGCCGATGCATCAGTGCTCACCGCGTACACGAAAGCGGTCAACCAGGTCGCTGATACCAATGATGGTGTGTTTGTAGATTTGTCAGATGTTGCGATCGATGATGGCCTACGCAAGGACCCAATCCATCTTAATGATGCGGGGTATCGGGAAGCTGCTATTGCGATAGGGCAGGCACTTGGCTTCGATGACAAATGGATCAGTAATTCCCATGTCGAAGCATTACGAAGTACGATATTGAAAAAGAATGTCTGGTGGTTTCACCGGTCTCGCCCAGCCAACATGGCATATGTTTTTGGATTTCGAAAACGAGAACAAGGGCAGAATGCAGTTGAGATTCCACAATACGATCAACTGATTGTGGAGGAGGAGCAGGCCATCGCAGTGCTCCGGAAATTAGACGGTACGTCTGTGGAATTAAAGCCAGCCAGAACTGATTCTCAATACGCCACATTCATAAAACAACCAACTCCACAGTTTACAGTTGGCGAAGACTTGGAGGTAAGCTTGTGGGCCGAGAATCCACAGTTGAATAAGCCAATTCAGATGAATTTCGATCCGGCAGGCAGGCTTTGGGTCGCGAGTAGTGAAGCGTATCCAATGATTGAAGTTGGGCAAACAGCTCCGGATAAGATTCTGGTATTGGAAGACACAAATGCCGATGGGAAAGCAGATACATCAACAGTGTTTGCTGATGGCTTACTTATTCCGACAGGAGTCGAGCCAGGAGATGGGGGCTGCTATGTGGCACAAAGTACGGACCTGTTGTTTTTAAAAGATACTAATGGTGATGGAAAAGCAGACCGTAAACAGCGAGTACTCAGTGGTTTTGGAACAGAAGACACCCACCACAACCTTCACACACTTCGCTGGGGGCCTGACGGTCGGTTGTATATGAATCAATCAATCTATACGCGTACCGATACCGAGACACCGCGAGGCGTTGTGCGTTTAAAAGCCGGTGGTGGCTTTCGCTACAATACGAGCACGATGCGGATGGAGGTTGTTTTCCGTGGTCTTGTGAATTCCTGGGGACATCAGTTTGATGACTTTGGGCAGTCATTCTTAACTGATGGTGCTGGCTTTAGTGGAATTGCCTATTCGTTTCCGGGAGCGGCATTTAACCCAACACCAGGTGCGAAACGGGTATTGGGGCTGATTAGTCCTGGAAGTTACCCCAAGTTTGCCTCGGCTGAGATTATTTCGGGAAATTCGTTTCCGCCGGAGTGGCAGGGCTCGGTGATTACCTGTGACTTTCGAGCAAACCGTGTCACCAGGTTTAGCCTTGAAGAGCAGGGGGCTGGTTTTGTCACAACCCAAGAAGATGATTTGCTACGCACAGCAAGCAGCACGTTTCGACCAATTGATGTCAAGCAGGGGCCCGATGGTGCTCTTTATATTGCTGACTGGTCAAACCCGATTATCAATCATGGCGAGGTTGATTTTCGTGATGAGCGTCGGGATCGCTGGCACGGTCGTATCTGGCGAGTTGCCTGGAAGGGTGGAACTTCAAAGGAGAAAGAAGACCTTACACAAATTGCTTCAAAGGCTCTGTTGAGTCGGCTTGTTTCTAATGATCGCTATACGCGTGACCAAGCACGGCGTGTCCTCTTTGAGCGAGACGATCTCTCTGAAGAGGAGGTGCACGAGTGGACAACGGCATCTTCTGATGAATACCAGAAACTGCAGGGTGTCTGGCTTCAGCAGGGACTCGACATGATCAAGTTCCAAGACGTCAGGTCGCTGGTCATGGCAGATGATCCAAAAGTAAGATCGGCAGCAATGCGTATCGTGAGTGATCTGGTCGATCCGGCAACGGACAGTTCACGCCCACTTGACGCAGCCGCTGCACTCAAAATCTATCGACAAGCAGTTGTGGATGAACATCCCCGTGTTCGGCTTGAGGCCATTCGTGGTTTGGGGAAGCTAAAGACTGCTGAAGCGGCATCGGTTGCCTTAATGACACTCAACCTGCCACGAGACAGGTTTCTTGATTTTGCCCTTGCTACCACCATGGACGAACTCGCTGATGTGTTCATGGTTGCTCTTGACCAAGGGCAATGGAGGCCAGATTCACCAGCTCGTGCGAAGCAATTAGAGTTTGCACTTACGAGTATCGATTCAAGACTCGCTGCATCCTACCTCGCTAAACGTCTCGCAAAAGAATCAATACCAGTAGATGGTACTGGGCCGTGGATTGAGTTAATAGCGCAGGCAGGTGGAAAGACAGAATTGACGAAATTGTTTAAGCAAGTCGTCAAGAAAGACTTTGAAGGCAGTGTGATGGTTCGAGCGATCAGTGCACTTGCGACTGCTCAGCGTGTGCGGAAGCAAAAGCCAGCAGGTGATTTAAATCAGCTACGCACCTTGCTAAAGTTGAAAGATCCAGCGGTCAAACTGGCTGCCATCAGTCTCGTTGGTGCGTGGCAAATGAAAGCATGTGTAAGCCTATTGGAAGACGTGGCTTCAGAAGAAACCGAAGCTTCTATTCAAAGTGCGGCAATGCAGTCATTGCAGGAGATTGGACAGCCAAGTGTGCCGGCACTGGCACGACTCGTGCGGTCTAAAAACATAGGCGTCCGAAGGCAAGCAGTCATTTGCCTAGCAGCGTTGAATCCGCAAGTTGCTGCAAAGCCTTTTTATCAGTCGCTTGCTGAGATTCAGAACGAACAGGGATTACTTAATTTCTGGCGACAGGTTCTTGTGAAAAAAAACACTGGTAAGGTTTTGGCGAAACAGATACCAAGCACTGGGATCACCGAGATGGCCGCACTCGCAGGCCTTACTGCTGCTCGTGATGCAGGCCGCAATGAGCCAGAATTAATCGCTGTGATTTCACCGTATGCCAACGTCACAAAGAAAGCGCTGGAGTTGACGCCCGCACGTGTTGCCGAACTTATTGACTTGGTTGAACACGACGGGCATCCCGGACGCGGTGAAGTTGTATACAGCCGGGAAGATATGCAGTGTATGACGTGCCATGCAATTGGCGGTGTTGGTGGGAAAGTTGGCCCGGACATGACAAGTCTGGGCGCGAGTGCGCCGATCGACTACCTGATCGAATCCATTTATAAGCCAAATGCAAAAATTAAAGAAAACTATCACTCGGTGAATATCCTGACAGCTGATGGGCTGGTTCTCACCGGCATTATTGTCGGGAGTGACAATAATGAAGTCATTCTCCGGGATGCACGAAATAAAATTGTCCGAATCCCAAAAGATGAAATTGAGTTTCAGAAGCCTGGGAAGTCATTGATGCCAGAAGGTCTTGTTGATCGATTAACTGAACAAGAACAGGTCGATTTAATCAAGTTCCTGACGCAGCTTGGCAGGCCTGGTAACTACGACGCCAGTAAAGGAGGTGTAGCGCGTGTTTACGAAGTGTTCACAGGCATCCCTCGCGTAGAAGATGGCAATATTCAAGAACTCATGTCGGAAGCACACGCGGATCAGTGGTCACCATTCCTCTCGAGAGTAAATGGTTCTGTCGCTGGTGTTCAGCTCGCTAGGAAAGCAAAAGTAGATAGAGCAAAAGAGTCTGTCGGTGTGTATCTGAAGACGGATATAGAAGTGGCGACAGATGGTGATGTCACGTTGAGTGCCAACGGTGCTGATGCAGCAGACCTTTGGGTAGATGCCATGCCGATTGAAGGAGGTACGAACTTTACGACAGAGCTCACCGCTGGAAAGCATACTGTTGTTATTCGGCTTGATGGAAAAAAACTTCCAGCAAGCTTTCGGTTTGTGTCACGTGATGTCACGTTTCTGACAAATGTCGATGGTACTGTACCTCATGCGTTGTAGTCTGCTGTCGTAGCCGCCGTAAGTGTTCACTCTGATTTATAAAATTTCACCAAGAGGGCAGCGACATTCCGTGCCCATAAGAATTCGTGAAATAATAAAGACAGCGCTCCATTATTTCACGCTAATAAAAAACAACGTTGTTGTTTGAATTCCTCTTGGTATCAAACGTTGTTGTTTTGGTACGTATGAAGCATTATTTTTTCTACGATGTATTAAAAAGAAAAAGCAGTGTTTTTTCTGCTGTTTTGACATAAAGTAGAGTGTTAAACAGAAGTACTATTGAGCTGTAAGTTTACTCGCCCGTGACACATGTATTTAGAAGTGGGCACGCGTTGTTGAGAAGAAACGTGGAATGTTGTTGAGTTGAAAGAATGTATGGGCTGTATGTGTACGTTGTTCTTCTCGTTTCCACGATCATGCCGTCCGATAACGGGAATACATTCAATGAAAATCGTAGCTCTTTTAATGCTTGTTGTTTCTTTTGGAGCATGGGCGTCATATGGGGTTTGTAATGATGGTTCCATCAGCTTCAATCGTGATGTTCGCCCAATTCTGGCTGAAACCTGTTTTCATTGTCATGGCCCAGATGAAGAAGGGCGGGAGGCAGACCTGCGGCTTGATCGAGAGAGTAGTGCGAGTGAGGACCGCGGCGGCTACCAAGCCATCAGTCCTGGCGATCTGAAGGCAAGTGAAGCCTGGAGTCGTATCGTTAGTGATGATGATGACATTCTTATGCCTCCTCCGGAATCACATCTTTCGCTCAACAAAAAGCAGAAGGCCGTCCTCAAGCAATGGATTATTGAAGGGGCTCAGTACGAGGGGCATTGGGCATTTGCCCCACCGCAATCACCCACTGTTCCCGATGTACGGGGTGTCGGGCCTCACGGCGCATCATGGGGTCGTAATGAGATTGACTCGTTTGTACTTGCAGGGCTTCTGAAGGCTGATCTGTCTCCCTCGGCAGAGGCTCCGCCTCGAACACTTATTCGTCGACTCAGTTTTGACCTAACAGGCCTTCCTCCAACTCTTGAGGAGACACGTTGTTTTGTTCGTGACTATGAAGCTCATGGCGAGAGAGCATATCAAGAAGCAGTTCGTCGGTTGATTCATTCACCACATTTTGGTGAACGCATGACGGTGCCTTGGTTGGATCAGGCCCGCTACGCTGATACCAATGGGTACTCAATTGATGGTGGCCGTGATATGTGGTTGTGGCGAGATTGGGTCATTCAGGCCTACAACGACAACATGCCGTTCGATCAGTTTTTAAGAGAGCAGTTAGCTGGTGACCTCATCCCTGATGCGACTGAGGCACAGCTGATCGCCACCGGGTTTAATCGTAATCATATGATCACTCATGAAGGTGGCACGATTCCAGAAGAAAATCTTACGAACTATGTTGCCGATCGCGTGAAAACAACGAGTGAAGTGTTCCTCGGTTTGACCTTTGGGTGTGCTCAATGTCATGACCATAAGTACGATCCGATTTCTCAGAAAGAGTACTACGAGTTTTTTGCATTTTTCAATGAGCTTGATGACCGTGGCCTTGATGGAAATGCTGGTACGAATGCCATGCCAAGGGTGTCTGCCTCGACGGTGATGGCTCAGAATGAACTCAAGAGTGTGAATGCTGAGCTTACAGAGGCACGCATTCAACTATCGAATACGACAAGGGGATTTGAAGAGTGGGTGGCGGAGGAACGGAGTCGAGAGCAACTGCGCGGAGAGGGCTTTCGTTACGTCGACGCTGAACTGCTCGACGCTTCGGCACCGAATCGGCCTGGTTCCTACGAATTTGATTCTGATGGAACCGTCTCTTTGTCGGCTCCGAGTAAGGGTCTGGCTGGATTCAGTCATTCGATGCAATTGCGGCAAGGGTCCCAGCAAGCAAGCGAAACGATATCAGGTATTTCGATCGAATTTTATCCCCAGCAGGTTCCTGATGCGGCAGGGACAAAAGCTGAGGGAATGAAAGAGTCATTACTTGCATTGACTCCGTTTGCTGACGGTGTTCCTAAAGTGACAGCCGTATTAGTGTCTGCAAATAATCAGCCTGCTGATCAGGTGGACTATCATGGTCAATGCGAGTTTGTTTCGGCGACAGCAAGTACTTCAGCTGATGACCATGCAGCACCGTCAGTGCTCGATGAACGAAACGTCCACTGGTGGCAGCCATCAGAAAAAGAAAAGAAGCAGTGTCTTACGCTGACCTTTGATCAGAATGTTGATCCAGGAAAAACACCCTTTCTGAGCGTGCTTATTTTTTTTGGAAAAAATCAATCGCTCCCGTTTCGCTGGAGAGTGCGTCCCTTCACGGGGCATGACCCGCAGAGTAAGTGGGATGAAGCCATTGCCGCGGCTCTGCTAGAAGACCAGTCGCACTGGAATAAGGACATACAAAAACGGTTGCTCGAACTCTTTCGACAGACAGCACCTTCTTTGAGTTCACTACGAACACAGATCACTAATCTGGAAGAGCGAAGAAATATTCTTACGAAGAAGCATTCGACGATGGTGATGAATGCTTCCTCCAAGCCGCGGGAGACATTTGTCTTAACCCGTGGCCAATATGATGCACCATCAATCCGTGTGACACCGCAAACCCCGCAAGTGCTGCCACCGCTGCGTCTCGAGAGCAATGAAGAAAGATCAAGTGACAAAAATAAAGATGCAAAAAAACGTCAGCCGACACGTCTGGACCTTGCAGACTGGTTGACAGACTCGGATCATCCTTTGACAGCACGCGTTGCAGTGAATCGAATTTGGGCGCTATTTTTTGAGTCAGGGATTGTTGCCACGTCAGCTGACTTTGGATCGCAGGGAGAATATCCAAGTCATCCGGAATTGCTTGACTACCTGGCAACGCGTTTTGTCAGCCATGGGTGGAATCAAAAAGAACTCATTCGGATGATTGTTTCCAGTGCAACCTACAGACAGCAGTCAAAAACAACCGCTGAACAAATAGCAATCGATCCGGGCAATAGATTGCTAGGTCGAGGTCCTCGATTTCGACTTCCTGCAGAATTTATTCGTGATCAAGCATTGGCCGTAAGTGGGCTGCTAGTGCCACGTGTTGGAGGGCCGAGTGTTCACCCGTACCAGCCACATGGGCTTTGGAAAGAGATCAGTCACTTTGGAAGTACGCCGGCAACAAAACAGGTCTTTGTTCAAGACCACGGTGAAAAACTCTATCGACGAAGTTTGTACACGATCGTGAAGCGGACAAGTCCGCATCCTGCCATGTCAGCTTTTGATGCCCCGAATCGTGAAATGTGTGTGGTCGATCGGAGTAAGACGAATACGCCCCTGCAGGCACTCGTGACATTGAACGATCCTCAATTTGCTGAAGCAGCGCGTGTGCTTGCTAGTTCTATTTTGCAGGAACAAGTAGCCAATGACGATCGATCACGTATTGCGAGAGCCTTCGAACTCATAAGCTCACGTTTGCCGACGGATTCTGAGATCGACTTGATTGCACGACTCTTAGATGCCGAACGAGTGCATTTTCAAAAAAGTCCAAGAAATGCAGAACGTGTTGTTGCTGTAGGTGAGCATCCTGCGACGCAGGATCTCGATCCGGTGGAACAGGCTGCGTGGACACAGATAGCAACGCTGTTACTCAATCTAAGCGAAGTTCTAACCAGGCAATAGTACTTATTCATCATTATGTATTCACTTCCGTTTGATATTGAACTGCGACGAGCCCAACTGCTGACACGTCGGTCACTGCTGGGCAGTTCTACAGTGAGTCTTGGTGCATTTGCGCTTGGGAACCTCCTCACGAGTGAGAAGGCCGCTGCTGCTGGAGAAGCCAAGTCTGAAGGGCTTCCTGAACTGCCACACTTTGCTCCACAAGCCAAACGTGTGATCTATTTGTTTCAATCGGGTGGCCCCAGCCATGTTGATCTCTTTGATTATCACGAAGCCATGGACTCTTTACACGGGACAGATCTTCCGGATTCTGTTCGTGGTGGACAGCGATTAACTGGCATGACATCGCGTCAAACAAGTTTTCCTGTCGTTAAGCCGTTATGGGGAGGTCGTCGTTGTGGTGAACGTGGAACCTGGATCAGTGACATCGTGCCACATACGCAGTCGATTGCTGACGATATTACAATTATTCGTTCTTTATGGACCGAGGCGATCAATCATGATCCTGCAGTGACGTTCATCAACACCGGCTCACAGCAGATGGGGCATGCTTCGATGGGTGCCTGGCTTAGTTACGGGCTCGGACGTGAGAGCGACGACTTTCCTGCCTATATGGTTCTTCTGAGCCAAGGTAGCGGTAAGAATCCGGGACAGCCACTTTTTTCACGACTGTGGGGTAGTGGATATCTGCCCTCAAGCCATCAAGGTGTCATGTTACGGCCCGGTGCGAATCCCGTGCTGTATCTGAAGAACCCATCCGGAGTCTCACGCGATTCTCGACGCCAATTACTCGATACACTCGGTGACCTAAATCAAAAACATGCCGCTGCGGCGGGTGATCCTGAAACGCTGGCTCGGATCGAGGCGTATGAGATGGCCTATCGTATGCAGACGTCAGTTCCTGATCTCACAAATGTTTCTGATGAACCAGAATCAACATTTGATCTTTACGGCGATGACGCACGACGCCCAGGGAGTTTTGCTGCAAATTGTCTGCTTGCCCGTCGCATGGCTCAACGTGGTGTGCGGTTTATTCAGTTGTTTCATCGTGGTTGGGATCAACACATTTCGATCAAGGATCAGTTACCAAAACAATGTCGAGATGTCGATCAGGCATCAGCGGCTTTGGTACAAGATCTGAAACGACTGGGAATGCTTGACGATACGCTTGTGGTGTGGGGAGGAGAGTTCGGCAGAACTGTGTACAGTCAGGGTGCCTTAGGGAGTCCGTCGGCAGGCCGGGATCATCACGGCCGATGTTTTACAAGCTGGATGGCAGGTGGTGGAATCAAGGCGGGTTACGATTACGGCCGAACGGACGAGTTCGCTTACAACATTGTCGAGAATCCGGTTCACATTCGTGACCTCAATGCCACAATTCTGCACCAACTGGGAATCGACCATGAGAGATTTACGTTCAAGTTCCGTGGTCTGTCCCAGCGACTCACGGGAGTTGAAGAAGCACACGTTGTCAATGATATTCTGAGTGAACCAAATGGGTGAGAGATCCTAATTTTTGGAAAACAGGGAGCCTTATGATGCTTAGGAAAAGAGCGAGTCGAGTTGTTAGGTTTATTGCATTGATGACCTGTATAACAGGCCATCTTTATGGTGCAGATCAACCCAATGTCGTGGTCATTATTAGCGATGATCAGGCATGGACTGATTATGGGTTTATGGGGCACCCAGTGATCCAGACGCCTTATCTCGACAGACTTGCTGAGCAAAGCCTCGTTATGGATCGAGGATATGTCGCTGCACCATTGTGTCGACCATCACTCGCTTCGATGCTTACGGGTCGATATCCATTCCAGCACGGAATAACAGGCAACGATGTCGATGGGTCTACGAATCGCGCAGCACTGGATGTGCCGTTGCGGGAGTCATTCCATAAATTTCCAACGTTCGTCAAAACACTTGTCGCTCATGGCTACCTTGCTCACCAATCTGGGAAATGGTGGGAAGGTTCATGGCAGGACGGTGGATTTACCGATGGAATGACCCATGGTGATCCACAACGTAGAGGTCGGCATGGTGATGCGGGGCTAAAAATTGGTCGTGAGGGAATGCAACCGGTTACGCAATTCATAGACACGGCCGTCGCCGAAGAGAAGCCGTTTCTGCTATGGTATGCACCCTTTTTGCCACACACACCACACAATCCGCCG
>JAQWMC010000047.1 GCA_029246985.1 Pirellulales bacterium | reverse complement strand
AAGGCTTTCAAGCCCACGATGACTGGCGACCATGAGTGCACCGAACCCAAGAATTGTCGTTAACGCATCGACCATCACGGCATTCGCTGTTGATGGACTAATACGATATGTGCCAGGCCGTTCCAGTGCATCGTGGACAATATGAACGCCGTAATCGACAGCTATTCCAAGAATAAGTGGAATGCCAATCAGGTTTGCTGGATTGAGGTCAATTCCAAGCACGCCCATAAGGCCAAGGGTTAACGCCATACCAGCCGCAAGCGGCAAGGCTGCTAAAAGAGAGTGAGTGAGACTTCGAAAATCGAGCCAAAGGACCGCGATAATTACAATGAGCGAATAGAGCGCAGCCTGCTCATAACTCCGTTTCATTTCGAGTGATGCCTCGTATGCCTGAAGTGGATTACCCGTAGCTTTTGGATCAACACTGCGCACGTCACTCACAAACTTTTTGAGGGCCTCGAAATTCCAGATATCTCCCCGCCCATAAATCTTGAGTAGGTGTTTGCCACTCGACCCAACAAATCGATCAACGAGGCTTGGCGGTAAATCATTGAGAGATGGAGCGACTGGGTCTGAGACAGCAGCAAGTGCATGAAGTCGACTGAGAAGTTCGCCGGCAGCGCGTTGCTGAAACATCGCCAATGCCTGGTAACATTCTTCGGGCCTCATCCGCCTGAGACAATCACGGGCTCGTTCCAGATGCCAGGCAGCCCTCATACCACCTGGCCGTCGTGCAGCCTCTGCCTGGGCCCACCCTAGTGACTCACCTAAAGCATCGAGGCGGTCGAGTGGGATCTGCGGAGGCCTTTCTGGAAGCTGTTCCAGTCGCTTCCCTATCTGAGTAATGAGTGGCGTCTTGACTTCCTCATCTCCTGATAGAAGTGATGCTATTTCATCTACTCGTTCAACAGTTGTTAACTTGGCAAGCTTCTCTTTTCGTGCAAGTAACTCTTCACGTGAATCGGCAATGGAAAGGGCATACCAGACACTCTGATCACATTCCTCAAGCAGTTTCTTTTCAACTTCAACGCTCTCGAGGCCGTCAGGCTGAAGATTGAGAAGATTATGATCGTAGCGAAGGTCATGGATCCCAGAGCTCAATGCAAGTGTTCCAGCTACGGCTGCTAACAACACGAGACGAGGGTGCTGTGCAAAGGGTCTTAACCAACTGTGCACAGGAACAGGTTCAGGAATTTTTCGCCCAAAACGACTGCGGTCAATAATTGCGATAACAGCCGGCAACACCATAAGTTCAGCAGCACAGCACAGCAGAATGCCACCGCCTGCGATCAGTCCTAACTCAGCAACACCTACAAAGCTGGTTAAAGCTGCCGAGAAGAATGCGATCGATGTCGTTATCGCACCAGTTAGAATACTTGGCCCTACAGAACGGCTCGTTTCTATAATGGCAGACTCACAATCATACCCTTCACGGCGCATCGCGAGATACCGACCGATGTAGTAGGTACCATAATCAATTCCCACACCAATCATGGTGACCGTGAACGTCACGCTGAGAATATTCAGATGCCCAACACTTCCAGTGGCCCACGCAAAAGCCCATGCCATTCCTATCACCAGAACGCCGTTAGCCATGAGTGCATGTCGAATGCCTCCAAAACCGGCCACGATAACAATCGCCACAGCCGCAAGAGACAGCCCACTCGCCCACACCATTGACTGTTGGCTCGAACGCATCTCGTCATCTTCCATTACTGGCAGTCCAGTAAGTCCAATAGTTGCATCCGCATGTCGTTGTGAAACAACATCAATTTCTTTCCGTAAGGTATCCGTTGCCACTGAAGCACCAGAAAAACCTTCTTCTTCTTTGGCCAAACGCAGCAAGACAAAACCAAGTGTTCCCTCTTTTGCCAAAAGGTACTGACTGGAAAGATCACGAAGTGTTGACAGGCTCCCCGGCATGCTTGGCCAAGGTGAAACATAGTCCTCAGGTAATAAATCATGGAGCCGTCCTCTCTCAGCAGCCTCCAAACTTACCAGCAGGCTTTCACTATATCGCTCGAGCGTCTGAATCGGTGGTTCATCGTGTTGCATCTCTGTCTGTTGTCCAGAAACAACCGTGGCTGCCAGACCACCAACCATCGTGCCAACCTTCAGTTGGTTCCAGCCTCCGGCCAGAACCGGTTCAGTGCGACTAATAAAACGATCGATTGAGGCCAAGTCTTGTGGAGAAACATAGTGAAGTCCCTTGGCACGAATTTGAGTGAGATCAACTTCATGAAGGATTGAATAAAAGAGATCACTCTGCTGAGAGAGTTGCTGTGAAAGATCTTCCAGAGCAGCCACCGTTGCTGACCGATTCGTGCCTTCAACCACAACAACAGCGTCATCATCTTCACCAAATTCATGGATGTAATCGATCCATAATTTGTTGTATTCACTATCAGGATCAAGGAGATCAACACGGCTGACCTTGTATCCTAAAGACTGTGATGTCCATACTCCCGCGGCCCCTGCTGTCAGCACGGCAACGGCCAGAATGAGCCACGGCCGTGCGAGACACTGTTCTGCCCACGCAACCATGAGGCGACTCAGTAGACTCTTCCCATGGCCAGTTGATTTCTTTTGATTCAGTCGCAAACGACTCGTTTTTCCAGAGGAACGTTTTGTTCCTTCTTGCGTGACGGAATTATCTTCAGGGTGATCCGACATGGAAAAAGGGTGCGGCTACCTTCCGGAGATGCTGAACTCTCGAATTCAAAATTCTCAATAAAATAGGTGAGGCGAGAGCATAGAGATGGGAACCAGCCGGGCCAAGACCTCATCAACCAGTCAAATGACGTAGGATGCGCAAGAATGCCAAATTATTCCGAATTTTCACTGGCCCACATGGCATGAAACGTCCGAGAAATGTGTAGGTCAGAGATCAGCAAAACTGGTTGACTGACATCTCAGGGGTTTTGGTAGGGGGCAACTTATGCAGAAAACGCTGCGTGGCAGCGTCGTTATGGCAACAATGCCAACGATCGCTTCTTTTCTTTTTATTTTGACATGTATTCTCTGGATAGAGCGCTCGGTCTGTTGTGCAGCATCTCAAGAGCCGGCTCATTCAGCACAGAACAAATTCATTGTTCCTGGAACCGACTGGGGAAGTTCGAGTCGGCATGCACGGCGTCGAGCAGAAGAGGCACTGCCACTCCATCAAATGGCAGAATCTGATCAGCTGGCAATTCAAAAATCTCTTCAGTCGACCACACTGTACCGTAGGCTTCCTGTGGAACTTTTTGCGTGTGATGGCAATCTTCTGGGTTTTTCTCTCGACAAGCCGGAAGCCATTGTGGACATCTGGAGATTGCTTGGGATCAGCAAACTGTCTTTGGATCCTACTGGACCTGATCAATGGCAGTTCGCTGATGGCTATGGCACTGTCGGTCAATTACGACTCGCTTATCGTGAACGAAGACACAATGGAGGCATGCTTGTCTTTCACGGAAAGGGTGCCTACACAGGTCCCCTCTCACCTAAAAACCTAACGGGTGGATGCGTCCTCATGGTTCGGTATCGTGAAGCTGAACCCACTGTTGATGGGAGACTGCGTCAAGCCATTCAGGTTGATGCTTTCCTGGACATGGACGGAATTGGCCTTGAGATCGTCACCCGCACACTCCAGCCTCTCATTGCTCGATCGGCTGCAGCCAATCTTCATGAGATCTGTCTTTTTATGGCTAGCCTCTCTGATGCGGCCATAGCAAACCCACACGCTGTCGCCACGCTCGCTGGAAGACTCACTCGAACCTCTGAATCTGACAGAAAAACCTTGGCTGCGATTGCCAGTACAGTTGGCACTCGTCGAAACGTTCAACATGCTCGTCCCAATCATCTTGCTGACAATGAAAGCAATGTAAATGCTGATCAAGTCTCAGTTGACCTCGCATCCCGATGGCTTCCGTCAGATGAGCTTGACCATTTCCAGAAGCAATAAAAGATTGGTTTTCGCCGAGCCTTCATAATAACCAAAGGCGCATGGTTGGAGAGAAATGGCATTACGAACGAGCATCTGGCAGACCACCAAGTGTTGCAAACAGCAGTCGTCGTTGTACTTGACCTGAAGAGTCACGCGCGAGACTGAACCGATCGAGAACATCGGTACTGACAATGCTCTGAATGTGCTCAGTCACCAGACCCTGAGGATTCTGACTGCCACGAGCGGTTTGGTCGAGCAACTGGCTTTCGAGGTTCCTCACGCTGGTAAATCCGAACGCCGACCAATCAGCTTCCTGAAATGGTTTTGTGCTCACCATTCGATGAACGGCGCCACTCGTGTGCTCCGCATAAAGTACCTGACGATCGCCAATCTCTTCAGATTCTTTTACGAGCCATGAGCCATGGAAAGGCACGCCCACAACAGACTGTTGGACAAGGTCCCTAATAGCCGGAGGCTTGGGTTCATGCAGATTAGGCAATGCTTTGAGTGGCCTGAAGATATGCACTGCATCCAATGGAACTGATTCAACCGGAGTGCCCGGATCAGCAAACGTGTGGACCGAAACCTCGCTCTTTGACACGCCGACAAGATATCCTGCAATCTGCACGGCTCTTCGAACGGGTGTCGCGTGGTCAATTCTTCCGAGGCTACTGATACCGCTCTCAACATCGAAAGAAAGCACTTCAAGATATTGGGCCGGTGGCTTCCATCTCGGCATTGGCATGACATCTGGAATAGCCACAGGCGGCTGCCCTACAAAAGGCTCTGGAAAAACAATGCCTGGCAAATCAATGAAGTCATCAGGAAAGTCAACACGTCCGTTCTGGCCTCCACGATCGTGTGTCTGCACCGGAAGTGTCACGACACCTTGATCTGGAAAGAACCCAAGTGCCAAATGATTACCATCGCCTCGACGCCAGCGGCTCCCGGTTATCTCAGTATTGCTACTCCTGTCATCTGTGAGTGAGTAGCGATGCACAAGCATCGGATTCATCGAATCAGAGACATCGAAAATTGAAACCTGAAGGCCGCCCATACGGCCCGTCATTTCATCTGCATCAGAGCCTATCGTCAACAGGAAGTTTTCATCGAGTGGCTGAATGTGATCGGAGAATCCTGGTACATGAAGTTCACCAACCAACACGGGGTTGGTCGGAGAACTGAGATCGACGACAAAAAGTGGATCTGTCCTCAGGAACGTTACAAAATATGCTCGATTTCCAGCAAAACGCACTGAGTAGAGATTTTCATTCGAAGCGAGGCCACGAAGAGCTCCAACCTCTACCAGGTTCTCTGCCTGGTGCTCGAAGACAAGAACACCACTGCCTTCATCCCATGTTTCAACAACAACCCGCAGGAAACCCTCGTGCTCGTCCACTGCAAATTGATTGAGCACATTGCCACTGAAGCCCCCTTGGGCATCAAGTGACACAATAGGTGACCCACTCGGATCAAAACCAAATGTCACTTTTGTTATATCCGTCGCTTGCTGCCCCGATGGCACGATACCAATACCGGGCAATGAGGACGCAACGTATCCATCGAAGACATAGACGCTTTCGGTTGTTGCAAATACGTTGACGGAACCCTTTGTAAAAACTCCTATTGTTGCAGCTGGTTGCAACTCTTCACCTGAAACATCAAGTGCAGTGATTGTCGTAAGTTGTTGATAGTCGCCCGCTTGAGGCACATCGATTTTTTGCGGCCCAACAAGGCCCCTCACATCGAGTGGATTACCGCTCGCGTCAGTTTCATAAATCTGAGGAGTCATGGAATCGAGCAACCGCTGACGCACCCTGGCTGCATACGAATCAGCTGTTTCGTACGTCGCAAATGGCTTTGGTGGATTAATAACAGGAAACGATGGCCGATGAAAATCAGTTCGTGAAAGCATGCGATGAGATTGGTTTTCATGGGGACTAGCTGGCCCCACTACTCCTCCGTTTCCTGAGTCACTCGAAACAACTTCAGGATAAGGAGTATCGATCCGATGATTCAGCACGAGTCGCAAATGCCCATTGACCATCCGAGAGCTAACAAGTGACCCATCGATTGTGAGTCGATTCATGACTGATACATCTGCAGGGTCACTCACATCAAGAATCGCAATTGCCGTCTGTGGCCGACCAAGAATGGGTGGCCATATCTCACGTCTACTATCAGATGATCGCGTAGGTGACATGTCGGCATGTTGCCTCGAAATTATCGTCAGCCTGTCGCCGTACAGGTACATGCCAGCGGTCTGACCCATTTTCTCAACAGTAATCTGATCAAGCAGTTCAGTATTCGACTCAGAAAAACCACGAACAATTGAGAGCTGACCGTGCGCGAGTGCGTAGAGCGTATCATTGTCCACCTCAACAAAATCGGCCTCATCAACTCCTCGAATCTGAGTATTGGTCGAAGAGGACACCACTTCATCGAATGGGGCCTCACTTGGAACAGCGGGGACTCCCATCTCACGGGCAATCGTAATATCGCCGATCTTCGGCAACCACACATTTGGAAATGCTGGCTTACCAAATATATGCTGCCATTGCTGCACAGCCTGCCCGACGAGCCAATCGGCGTACGCATCAACAGATGCAAATGTTTCACTGTGGGGACTAATCTCAAATACCAGATCAGTCGCTCCAATTTCAAAATCGACGGGTGTCGACTCCTGAGGAAGCGAGTTGCTCCCTGTCAGCATCTTCCTCATTTCAAGTTTTTCCGGAGAGCGAATACTTCCAGAATGGTTACAAGAAGAAGTCGGTCGACGCCGGAGCAATGAAGAATTTTTTTTACGAAAGCGAAAGAGGGGCATGCTTTTTTCCTAGGTAATGAGTGCAAACGCGTAAAAGGTTCCTTCATGTAGAGGTGTGAGCTACTCGCTGCCTCTACAATTTCCACTCATGGATGCCCCTGAACCCTTACAAAAATACCCTTTCTTTAAATAGTGATGTACTACGTCATCAATCGGTCAAGGCGATACAAAAATTTGATATGAAAACTTGAACATACCTAAGAAACCCATTTTATCTCTGCGTCGGTGCTGGCGTTGTTGCCATCTTAAGTTGTGCTTGAGACGCCACGACATATGGTCGCTTGTACTCCGGCATATAACCCTTTGCTCCACGAACTGTAACTTGCTGGCCAACCATTGGAGCTAAATTGACACTGGTTGATGGCGTCACAAATACGAGAACATTGTTATTGACATCGACAATAGCCCACCGAGGTGCATCCGGCCTTCGTGACACGACCGTAGCCAGTCGCCCATTGGTTTCAACATAGTCAGGAGGCGTCCAGGTATTCTGGCCATCTGCTGGCTTCCCACCAAGCATGACGCCCGGGCGGATAGGTCGACTCCCAATGCCGCCGAGACTCGACCACAGTGAACCAATACGCAATGGTGACGGTTCAACTTTATCACGAGCGGCGAGGGCGAGATGCCTTCCTTGAATGGTTTCGAATCGAGCCAGCCTGGCGTCAATTGCCTCAGCACGAAGTCGCTCGGTGCCGGTCGAAGCACGAGCTGAAGCTATTCGCAAACGGTCTCGCAAGGTTTCCAGATCCCAATTTTGAGAAGGCCCGGTAACTGCGAGTGAAAGTGCCAAATCAATATCGGAGAGTTCATCCGTGGGTGCCATCTGTGGTCCAGCTTGAGGCGTTGCCGCAGGCTCTGGTGGACTCATGTCAAACAAACCACTCCCAACAGGCATCCAATCAGCCAAAAGGCGGTGTGCTCCCGAGATGCCACGAAGCTGTCCCGGTTCTTCAGGTACGTCAGGATCTTCTGCCGGAAGCTGACCGGCTACTGTCATCACCTCAGAAAGAGAATCACCTACCTCTCGCCAGGCATCAACAGCCTCACGGACCTTGACAATGCCTGCTAATGTTTCCTCTGAAGAGGTTTTGTTATCCGTTGCAATACTCGACGTTTGTGGGGCCAAGCCAATAGGTAAATCAAGATCATCTAAACGTGCCCAACGAAACTCACCTGCTGGCGGTGCCACCTGCAACCACAGCCCTTCATGCCTTCCTTCTTGTATTCGAACTTCATTGAGTACTCGCACCCGTTCACCAGCTTCTAAACGAACCTGCGCAACATGCCGGAGAGCATTGATCTGTGAACCAATTCGTGAAACCGCGCCATCGGTAATGACAACACCAATCTCAGAATCTTCTTCAATCTTTCGATCAACATCAGCTGCACGTAACCAACTAAAACTACCAGCAAGTGGTCGGACGGCACCGTAGCCAGATTCACTCACACTCCAAATTTCGAGTGTCTCACCATGAATCAGCCGTGCAGTTGGATAGAAATCATCTCCAGGGCCAGCACGCAGATAGGTGTGAGATGTGACAACTTGAACCCGCCTAGGAAACTGTTGGCCCGTTGCAAGTTGATCTTCTGCGGAAACGAGTTGGAGAAAAAGTGCGCACCATAAGCCCATCGCCAGAAAGACGATGCGTTTTCTGCACCAACAACTCCGGAAGGACTGGAGTGTAAAAAACAGGGTGGCAAACATCGGGGGGAGGATGGCACTCTTGTCCGTTATTCGCAACGCCAAAACAATGAATCAGGATCTGCTGAAAAATCCACCATAGAGCGTAAAAAACGCGTAGACGAGGCTTGGGCTACCCTCGTCTACGCGCTGCATAGGAAGCGGCATAAAAAACCACTCCTACGTTTCTTGTAGTCCAGGCAGACCAAGCGCTCAAGTGACGAATTTTCAATTTGACTCTGGATCGATGAGGGCGCGGTTGGCCGCAAAAGAGACCCCTCTATAGAAGGGATGTTCAGGGGGTTTAACCGGGACTCGGAAAGCTACCGCAACAATACTGCTATGACAGCATGCCGTGCTGTCATAGCCATGCCAGTACCCTCAAAAAAGTTTGTTCGTTTGAAAGGAACCATGAACACATCACAAACAACGCGTGTTATTCCCAGAGATCTTTTGGGCGATCAAGAACTTCCTTCAAAATAAATAATTGTTTTCTGGTGGCAGGGTCTTTCAACATTGCAGCAAGTCTAAAATCGGCAGCTTCCTCTTTTTGTTCCTGACCGCTTGTGTCCACCATTTTTTTCGTATTGTTTCGAAGATCAGCCCATGGACTCTCAACGACTCCGTCTGGAAGATGGTTGAGGCCTTGATCGAAGACCTCATGGATGTGGCGAGTTATTTCACCCTCATCCTGAGATGGAGACAGCCTATGCTCTTTCTGTTGCACCAGAGTACGAGAAGCCACTTGTTTTGATCGACCAACCTCGTCAGATATTGGCAGTGCAATAGTCTTTTCTTCAACCCCTTCAGTAGGAACTGGCCCTTCTGTAGGAACTGGTGATGGTTGCTTTGTTTGTGTATATCGATTCAGAAAAGCACTGATCTCTGCTTCCACCGGATCAACTACTTCGTTCTGTTCTGGAATCTCGTTTCCATCAATCTCAGGTGGTGTTAAACGGCCACATTCAGGACAATCAATAATTGCGAGGACGGGTGCTACAAATGATGCCCCGCAGCCTCTGCATTGCCTTCCTCCGACACGTTCCTCAAGGAACATCTCAGGGTCTATTTCTTTTTCTTCGTTATCAGCAATGGCTTGCCCACGACCACCTACTCGACGAAAGAACGCAACCACCTGAGAAATAATCCAGATGAAAACAAAAAGCAGTGGCAAGACGGCTTCTAGCCAGTCAAAGGCAGCCGCAAAAAGTGGATTGAACTGTGCGTTAAAAAACATATGCTCTCTCCTTTCCTACACGACGAGAATTACACGTGACCACTCGATCCATGAGTGATACGCATTAGGTGGGCGATGCAACCGGCGTAGGGGTTGCCGCAATAGACCGTCTCATCTCAGTATCAGCCTGTAAATTCTTGAGTTTGTAGTAATCCAAAATCCCGAGTTTGCCCGTAGCCAATGCATCTGAAGTTGCTTTAGGGACCTCTTCCTCGGCTTCGACGAGCGCTGCCCGGCTTTCTTCAACACCAGCAATCATTTCTTGCTCACGCGCAACTGCCATTGCGCGGCGACCTTCAGCTTTGGCTCGAGCGACACGAGTATCAGCTTCCGCCTGATCTGCTTGAAGACGAGCACCGACATTTACTCCTACATCGATATCAGCAATATCAATAGAAACAATTTCAAAAGCCGTATTTGAGTCGAGTCGACGTGTCAGTACTGTTTTAGAAATGACATCAGGATTCTCAAGAACATCACTATGTGTTTCAGATGAACCGATAGCTGAAACAATACCTTCTCCAACACGAGCGATGATCGTGTCTTCGGTTGCTCCACCAATTAATTGATTCAGATTGGTTCGCACAGTCACTCGTGCTCGAACCTTGAGTTGAATTCCATCTTTCGCAATGGCATCAAGTGTTTTTCGTCCACTCTTTGTTCCCGGGCAATCAATCACTTTGGGATAGACACTTGTCTGTACTGCCTCACGAACGTTTCGGCCAGCAAGATCAATTGCTGTCGCTAGCTTAAAATTGAGTTCACTAATATTGGCCTTCGAGGCAGCAATAAGCGCCTGCACAATCAGAGGAACTCGTCCGCCAGCAAGATAGTGAGCTTCGAGAGCCTGCAGTGTTATGCCGCTTTCATCTCCGAGACCAGCTTGGACAGCCATGATTTTACTACGAACAATGACGGTTGGATTAACCTTCTTAAAACTCATTGCAACGAGATCAAATAAACCAATCCCAGCACTTGAGGCGTACGATTGCAGCCACAGACGAAGGTAGCGAGCAAGGAAGCCAAAAACGATGAGTAGAAGAACAACGCCGACAACCAGAACGATGAGACCAGGCACACCCGACATGAAAGACTCCGTGATATTCTTCGTGGTATGTCGCCCCACATTTTTGGGAGCAACCTAATACACTGAAGCCTGTTTCGAATGAGCCACTGAGTCAAGCGCCTGAGGGCTTCTCAAAATCATCAAATTCGAATTCTTCGAACGTTTTTGCGCTTGGAATCGGACTTTCATCCCTTTTTTCTTGCAGTGAGCTATTTAATTGAGCATCCTCAGAAGGCTCGGGGAACGCACGAAGTTCTGGCTTGGTTTCAATCGTTCGGACGACAACGGCCCTTCCTTCTGTACCCACGACCTCAATTACGGTTCCGCTGGCAATCGGGCCTGCTTGACTCACAGCCTCAATTTTTTCTTGAGAAATTTCCACTTGTCCCCATGGTAAAAGATCCGTTTTGACTCGACCCTGTCTGCCGACAAACTCTCTCAACCGTTCTCTCTCTTTTTTCCCCGGAACCAACTCGTGTGGCTCCGGAGGAGACGGCATGATTCGCCGACCGAGTGGCGTTGATGGGAAAAGATGAAAAGCAACAGCAAGAGTTGCTGGAACTGCAACTGCGGTAATGGCGAGCACGAGAAATCCAGAACCGATACCCTGCTCAACAAAGGCCGTCGCAATCGCTGCCACAATAGCTGCGATACTAACAAAGCCAAGGAGACCACCAGATGGAATAAAGACCTCTAGAACCATCACGAAGAGGCCAACCAAGAGTAAGCCAGTAATCCAGAATAGCGGACTCATATTGTCTCCTGCGAATACGGAACAACCATGATACGACCGGAATGTACCGCTGTAACTTGCACTGCCGTTCCTGATTCAATCAGCATGTCATCCGCATAGACATCGTGTAATTGATTTTCGATATCAGCCTTCCCAGCCGGAGCCAAACGCGTCACAGTGACACCCGTTTTTCCAATCAGCTGTTTGACTACCACATTTTCAGTCTGATCGTCGCGTTCCGGTGGCACAAGGAGAACATGTCGCAGGACTGGTGTCGAAGGAAGCCAGCGTCGAACAACAACACCGAACGCGACAACGCCAGCCCCAGCACCAAGAATACCTAACAGGGAAACCTGGAGTTGTTGAACCTGATAACTATTCGCTGGAAGCACAAAAGACTGGCTTGCCAACACTAATGAGGAAACGATAAGGAGCCCACCACCTAAACCAAGAACACCGATGCCTGGCAGAACAAAAATTTCAGCAGCGAGACAGACGACTCCGGCCAGAAAAAGCATAACCTCTAACCAGCCGCTGGTTCCATTGAGATATTGGCTCCAGAAATAAATAATGAATGCCACCATGGCGATGAATCCACCAAACCCAAGTCCGGGTGTCTGTACCTCTATGTAAAGACCAACACCTCCGACGAGTAGTAGAAGCCAGGCAAGACCGGGGCTTGCAAGTGCATCGAGCAAGCGGTCAGCCCACCCTGGCTCGATACGCGTTATGTCGTCACCTAGCCCGTAGCGTTCTGCGAGATCAGAGAACGAGGTCACGGGCTGATCCGTCAAGCCGTAGGCTTCAGCCTGAAGCCCATCAACGAGCAGCGGGCCGGGGGCAAGGTCTTGTTGTTTCTTCCACGAAGCCTTGTCTTTTCTCGGAAGAAGTGCACTCGAACTGAAATACTCCGTTCTCCCTGTGGCCTGCTGAACAAATCTGCTTACTTGGTAATCCGGCAAGACAAGCGCAAGGGGGAGTGCTTCTAACGTCTTTAAATTGCCCTGCATGATCTTCTGCCATGCCGCCTCAATTGCATCAGCCTGGCGAGCATCAATTGTCGCTGCACCTTCACCTCCGAGAACGGCTGTCTCATTCATAACAACATCATCACATGCTAGCGCAATCAGGGCAGCATCACTACGCGCCTGATTTGGGATATATGCGACAGTCTTTACCTCAGCAGGATTGATTTCACGTAACCAACGCGCAAGCACAAGGCTTTGCTCGGGTGATCCGCCAGCCGAGTCAATCTTGAGACAAAGGAAATTCGCTTTTGAGGTGATCGCTTCCTCAAGCCTGACGCGAACCCTTGCTACGCTGTCACTGGAGATTGGCCCGGAAAGGCTTACAACAGAGGCCTTCCAGCCCCGTTCCATTGATGGATCGAGCACAAGTTGTTCGGGATTGATGTCGAGGCTACGTGCCAGATCAGCGGTTCCCGTAACAAGTAATTGCACAATGCCGATTTCACGACACCGACGCCCAGATAGAACAAGAGGCCGAGGTCCCACATCCTCAACCCGCAGGACCTGAACTTCTTCCCGCAAAGTTGGCACGCGTTCTGACAGAACAATTTGGTCGCCAACTTCCGTTATGGCACGGACAACGCGTACAGAAGGGTCCGCGAGTGCGACAGCAAGGGGCGGTGGAACTGTCCGGCGTCGACCAGCAATATCTTTGTATGCGGCACGCACTGTCTCATCTACTGTTTCTTTATTTCGAACCACTGGTCCGAGTAATGCATCGGGGGCCATTACAATGTCTTCGCAGGCCAGCGCAACCAGAACAGCATGGCCTTGAGCACCATCGGGCAGGTACGCGATTGTCTTCACGTTTGCCATCTGTGAATTGGTTAAGAATCGTGCCAATTCCAAGGATCGCCCAAAGTCGCTGTCACTGGCGTATTCGTCACTGGTTGCATCAAATTGGAGAACCAATTGACCGCGCCGGCCTGATGTACTCTGCAGGCGATCCAACTGTCGAAGAATAGCTGCTCGGATAGCGTTATCACGGCCGCCGGTTAGAGGCAAACGCACCGCGACACTGACTGTTGAAACTTCGACTCGCTGAGGGGGCTCACTACCTGCTGTTGGCGGTAGAGCGGGCTGAACACCCTTTTCCCCCACGCCCTGCTCTGGCGCTACATTTTCATTGGTCACACCGGCTGCAGCTTTTGCTTTTTCAACGGCCTCTGCTAAAGGCCCGGCCTGTACGAACTGGTTGTCTACCCATAGAGCAGCCCACACCATAATGAGGACTGAAAACATGACGCGTCTGACATAGACGGCCATCAGCCGCAGTGAGGCCGCTGACCGAAACACGTTGTACCATTGAGTCCTACAGATCATTTGTTTTCCAGTAGAAGTCTACGATCAGAAGAAACCGAGTCAAAGGAATGATGGCTATATGGTTCCCTATAACAAAGACAAATTAAGTTTGGCTCCTTTTGGTAGAATCTCGGTCTGGCAAGAAACCCTCTCATCAATAAAGAACTATGACAGAAACTCGCAGCGAACTCCTGAAAATCATCGAAGCACGTGCACTCAAACGAGGCACTTTCACTCTGGCGTCAGGCCGCACAGCCAGTTTTTACCTTGACGCAAAGCAGGTTGTTCTCGACTCACAGGGAGCCATGCTCGTCGGCAAAGCAATTCTAGAACGACTCCAATCATTTGGTGAGTTGCCAGATGCAATTGGTGGTATGTCAATTGGGGCAGACCCCATTACAGGTGCCGCAGTCACGATAGCTGGAACAGCTGGTCTTCCATTGAAAGGGTTTATGGTTCGAAAAGAACCAAAAGGCCATGGAATGCAACGGTATATAGAGGGTCCTGTTGAGGCAGGAAACCGGGTCGTCATCGTCGAGGATGTGACAACAACTGGTGGCTCCTCTCTCATTGCAATCGATCGAGCAGTTGAGTTTGGTCTCAAGGTAGAACGAGTCATCACGGTCATTGATCGACTCGCAGGTGCGGCTGAAGCATTTGCAGCACGAGGGATTCCCCTCGAGCCTTTGGTCACTATTCGTGACCTTGGTATCGAGCCAGAATAAACGACCTCTCGATGACACATCGGACGTACTGTCAAAAAAATGACATCTTATTCTGACGCATGACAACATATGTCGTTTCACAAGAACCATCAAAAAAAGCCTCTTTGCTTAAAATAAAGTGATGATTCATCAGAGTTGCTACCATACAGGTTGAGAGGGTGTGGACCTCTCCTAAGGGAGCGTTTGGCATGACAGCACCGCAGACACCTGGCACTCTATACGGAACACGACTCTGTCTGTTCCTTCTTCTTCTTTCATGTTTTTCCCTTCTGCCTGCTAGGGCATTAGCGAGTAGCAGCAGTGCAGGAGACGAATCAGTAAGCCAGCAGAAAGTTGCTGAACTTATTGCTCAACTGGGGGACACGAATTATGCAATTCGTGAATCAGCAACCCAGCAGTTGCGAATGATTGCTGATCATGCAATTGATCAATTACTTGATGCAGCTGATCAAAGCAATGATCTTGAGACTGCCCTCCGCGCCCAGTGGATTCTCGAGACGGTGTCGCTTATTAGGCCGGATGATTCACCAGAAGTAGCAGACTTGCTGAAGAATTTTTCCAGTCGATCGCTCTCCCAGCAGATCAGTGCACTCAGCCGGCTGATCCGCCTTGAAGACAATGCAGGAATCAAGCCCCTGGCTCGCCTGATTCGAACAAATCGATCAGCAAGTACTTCCTATCTCGCGGCACTAATTCTTCTGCAGGAGTGGGGACCTACTGATCCGTACTGGCCACAGCTCGTGGCACCTGTTCCCAATGAACTTGATACCAGCAAGCGTCCCGCAGCACTTTTGATAAATCGCCTGATTGACTTTTCTCAGGTGGCGGATAGTCCAGAAAATAAATTAGATCAAAAGCAAGACGCTTTTGAGAATCTTGAAACGGCACTGAAACGGTTCCTTGAACTGACACCATTCGACACTCAGACGTTTGGAAGTAACACCACCACACGCGGAGTGAATGATCTTGCTCGAGAGATTATTGTGCGCTGCCACGCTCGCGCAGCGATACAAGCGGGCTTTCCTGATCGCGGTGTTGCAGTAGCCAAAGAACTCTTTGAGTTCATCCCCAAGAATTCAGACAAATATCAGCTGGCAACTGCTGATGTTCTCTTCTGGGCAGCACACTCCGGGCTTGCCAATCTTGTGAATCATCTCCCGGAGAGCCTGCAGGCGACTATTGAGAACCAAGCGATCACGCTCTATGCAGCAGCACGCTGCGAACAGTCAAATGGAAATAAAACTCTGGCAGACGAGATGTCGCGACGTGCCTTTGCTTTATGCAGTGATAAAACAAATGAACAAATGCTAGCTGCTGTTCGCCTTGATCATTGGGGGCTTGTTGATTGGGCAGACCGTGAGTATCGCCGAGTCATTACAGCACCCACTTTATCCGCTCAGCAGATCATCCCATTCTCAATACAGTGGGCCGAACTGCTCAATGACTTTGACCGGTGTAAAGAGGCGTCTGCTGTTCTCGAAGATGTACTCACCGGTTCGCACGGCACCATCAAGAATATTCGAGTTATGGATTCTCTTGGGTACTCAAAAGAGGCACTCGCTGCTCGTCAGAGGTTTTTTCTATCTCGAGCTGACAAAGAACAGAGGAATCGGAAAAGTGAAAGACAAGCTCTTGATAAAGCACTTGATGAGTATCCTGAGGAAATCGATACGCTCATCGCGTACTACCACTTCCCAGGTCTCTTGCCCGCCGACAAGGACAGGATTGTCGGACTCATTCAAGGAGCATTGAAAAAACTTCAGCAGCGGATCGACAGAGAACCGGACGAACCCAATCCGTATAACGAATATGCCTGGCTTGTAGCAAATACCGAGGGGGATCTGTTACGAGCTACTCGGTATTCAAAACGTTCTTTGGATCTTGATTTTGATTCAGCAAGTTTTCTCGACACATTGGCCCACTGCTACGCAGCTGCTGGCAATCGGAACGACGCTATCCGCTGTCAGGTTGTTGCCCTGCGGAAAGATCCCGGGAGTAATACGATTCAAAAAAACCTGGAAAAATTCTTATCGATGCAACGGTAATTATTCTGCATAGATCATGTTGCTATTCAGAACGATAAAGTGGCAAATATCGATACGGCAGTTGCAGACACAGAATGGCTTTTGTAGTCGCCTGAACTCTGTCGTTTTCTCCAGCAAAGAGAGCCGGGGACCAACTACCTTGTTCTTCATTCTCCTGCTCCTGTGTCCTCAGTAAAAATGCTGTGACTTTGGCGTACCACGCATCAAATTGCTCACCCTCGATATTCCGAAGCACCTCACCTGATAAAAGCAGAAAGTCCGCCGACTGGGCGAATGAGCCCCCTTCCAAAGGTGGAGCAAACCCTGAAAGAAAATGAGAGCCGTCAACCATTGCAGGTGAGTCATGAGGCTCTTCTTTATATTGCAGAAGAAGTAAGCCAGCGGCTGTTGCTGTGGGATCGGGCGGCCCCGCGGCGGTACGACCAAAACGTGACCGAGGGATTTCTGGAGCACCACAGGCAGCCGTTTCAAGAAAGACATCCGCTCTCTTGAGTGTTGCGACTGACGGCTTTACACCGCACGACTGAGCAACCTGCATTGCGAGCAGTGAACGCAGTGTAGGCAGTACCGTTTCCACCGTTTCGGATGGACTACGTTGCCATGAGCCTTCTTTAGTCTGACGATCCGCCAGACTTTTGAGTGCGTAAACAGCATTTTTCTTCAGCACTCGGTCGTTATTTAGAAAGCTGGTTTCACAACCAACAACAACCCCTGAAATGAGACCTCGCAAATCGACTTCAACTGGACCACCACCCTGTGGATCTGCTTGAGGTTGAGAAGAGCCAAGCCACGTAAGTCCTTTCCTAACCACTTCGGGATAGTCTTCTAACCACACCGCTGTGGCAGACTCAGGTTCGTAAGTGACTCCCTCTGCCAGAAATGGTAGCAGAGCCAAAGCGGTCGTTGACTGACTATTTCCGCCGGTTGATGTCGCAGAAAATTCATCCGGACTCTCTGGCATGCCTGGATCCATATTGTCCGCTGCAGCTAAGGGTTTCCACGATCCATCTTCACCTTGCTTTGTTGCAAGCCATGTCAGAGCAGTCATGACAGATTTTTTTGATTGTTGTGACCCACCGTAAAGCGCAGCCAATAACTCTTTTGATCTTTCTGTACTTCGACCTTTCAGACCACCTCGACGATACCGAACAGTCTTGGCCATCGACGAGACAACTGCTTCTGGTAACACGCCCGGCTCATTACCCGGATCTTGTATTCGTATGACGAGAAGGCCGGATGTATTGAGATGATCTGCTGTTGCTAAAAGTGGAATTGAGTACACGCCGGGCGGTGCTTCCTCCGTTGTGGTAACGACAAGAGCACACTTCAGGGCAGCCTCTTCGAGATATGCTGGCTCAACGGTAACTCCCAACGGAGGGCTCTCTGCAGTGACAACAACCGGCCCATTAAATTTTGCTGGAGCCAGATCCACTCCGGTCAGAGCCTGCAAACCACCAGTTAGCGTCCTACTTAGTGCCTCCAAAGAATCTCGCTGAAATATGATATCGATTTTTTTCTGCTGACCTGGCAGGACTGTCGCATAGACCATTTCTTCCATCCGGAATGGATGGTTTGTCACAACAAGTGTCAGTGGCACAGAAACTTCTCGACCAAAAATAGTGGTTTTTATTTTTTGTGTTTGTGTCCCCTCTGAGGCATCTTCTGATGCTGCCACCAGAACTCGAATATTATTGTCCTCGATTGGCTCACTTGGCAGACGACACAGTGCCCCTTGCGTGTATTCGACCGGATCCAGCGTAAATGATTCTGCAAATCCATTTCTCTCAACAGGCACCCGCAGGTTCACAGTATCTCCCGGCTGCAGAAAGACAGGTGGCATCGCTCCAAAAGATGGCCGTGGTACGACTGGCAGATTGATATCAAATGCTTGTTCGACAGAACTCTGAGCCATGCTCAATGCTATCGTAACAGTCACATTCCGTTGCCGATCACCAAGCGACTGATTCCCGGAGAGTTCAATCTCGAGCTCTGATTTATTTTCTGGAATCTGCTTCTCAAAAGTCACTTCAACACCAGATGGCATTTTCGAGAGGCTAACGTCAATTGGCCCTTCATTATTGTTGCGATTAATTCGTAGTGGAACCTTCACCGTTTCAGTAGGTCTCAACGTCACCGGTTGAATGGCCTCTACTTGAAGTGCACTGACACGAGGCACTCCCAGATGATCAATTTCTTTCGGCAGTCGATCCGAGTAGCACCCTGCCACGAAAACAATACACACGACATTTATTTTCAGCATGTATTGCGTTTCAATACGTGGCTTTTTGAGATATTTGAACATCACCCCTACCCATTTTATTTGCTTCATTCCAACTATGAAAAGTCATTATACGCCAACAGTTTCCTTCGCATCGACGTGTTCAACAATCTGACATATTCTATTCTTGCTGAAGAAACGATTTGATCCAACTCCGAGATAGAGTTTTCCATGCAAACAACGATGGTTTCAATCGGGGACACTTCACTTGCTGTCCAGATATGTGGATCGGGCCCACCGCTTGTTCTTCTTCATGCGTTTCC
>JAQWMC010000040.1 GCA_029246985.1 Pirellulales bacterium | reverse complement strand
TTTTACATACGAAGAAGTCGATGTGTTTATCGGTAATCCAGATACCGAAGAAATTGCGATGACGGCATCGGTTCGGAGTCTGCTCGGGAGAATGCAGCGACTTGCTTCTATCTTGCGCGATCGGCGACTGACACGCGGCGCGCTCGAGCTCAATATGCCTGAAGTGAAAATAGATCTCGATCGATCGGGCCGTGTTGCTGGTGCTCATGTTGTTGAGAACACTGAGAGCCATCAGATTGTGGAAGAATTTATGCTTGCAGCAAATGAGGCTGTCGCCAAAAAAATTGCCGCTGCAAAAGGCAACTTTCTGCGGCGCGTTCACCCGTCACCGGACCTGCGGAAACTCCGACAACTCACAGAATTTGTTCTCGAGCTTGGCTTTGAAGTTGAGTCACTTGAAAGCCGTTTTGAATTGCAACGCTTGCTTGGACTTGCCCGTCATAAACCTGAAGAGCATGCAGTCCACTACGCAGTTTTAAGAAGCCTTTCGCGTGCAGTGTATGCGCCTCTAGACCAAGGGCACTATGCGCTGGCGAGTGATTGTTATTGTCACTTTACATCTCCGATTCGTCGATACCCTGATCTGACAATCCATCGGGCACTCGATAGCCTTGAGGCAGGCAAGAAGCCCCCTGGTGACCATCTTGAGCAACTTGGAGAGCAATGCTCGGAACTCGAGAGACGGGCTGAAGCCGCAGAGCGCGAATTGATAAAGCTCAAATTGCTACATTTTTTGAGCAGTCGTGTTGGGATGGAGCTCGAGGGTGTTGTGACAGGCGTTGCACGATTTGGCATTTTTGTCCAAGGCGTTCAGCTACCAGCTGAAGGATTGATAGAGACAGAACAATTACCAGCCGATCAGTATCGATTCGACAGGGCATCTCATACTCTCAGTGGTCATCGTCCAGGAAACATATTCCGACTGGGTGATCCGATTCGAGTATGTGTGCGAGAAGTCGATCTCGGGAAGCGCCAACTTCTCTTCGGCCCAGTGCAGGAAAAAAAAGATTCCAGAAGGAAACAAAAGAGTCGTCGTCCTGCATCGTCGCGGCGGAGTCATTCCCGAAGGGGGGGGGAAGGTGTCCGGCAGAACGAGAGTCAACGAAAACCTCAGGTAGAGAATGGACCAAAATCGGCTAGTCAGAAAAAACCCTCTGATAAGGGAATCAAGCGAAAGAAATCAAAACGGCATAAAAGCCGGTGAGGCTGGTTGCTTTTGTGAGAACTCGTACAATCAAGTTTCGAAAAAGGTCTATGCCGTTGACCAGTCGTTCCGTCGCCTGTCCAAAAGGATTCATAAAATAAATGCCGCAGCGAACACCTCTTGCCGAATGGCATGAAAATAATCGCGGACGAATGGTTGATTTTGCCGGTTGGTCGATGCCTGTCCAGTACTCCTCAATCGTTTCTGAGCATCTTGGCACTCGTAAAGGTGCGGGTGTTTTTGATGTGTCGCACATGGGACGAGTTGCAATTGAAGGGAGTCAGGCGACCGAATGGCTTGAATCCAGGTTGACTCGGCAGGTACGTGACCTGCCGGTGGGTCGAGCCCGTTACACATTAATTACTGGTGTTGATGGTACAGGTGGCAAGGTCCAGTTGGATGGAACCCCTGTGATACTTGATGATGCCCTGGTGACCCGTCTTGCGGATCAGAAGGATACCGGCCAGCGTTTTATTCTTGTTGTGAATGCCAGCAATCGGCAGCGGGTCGTTTGCTGGCTTGAGGCCTGTCTGCCACCAGAAGGCGTCACTATCAGCGATATAACAGAAGAATCCGCAATGATTGCTGTGCAGGGTCCACGGGTGTTTGGGCACAAGAAAGACGATGTTCATGAGGGGCCTTTGCGACATGTCTTCGAAGAAAGAATTCTTGAACAACTCGCTGCGCTGCCGAACTATGGTGCCCTTGAAACCCAATTAGGTGGAGAACCGGTTCTTGTGAGCCGAACCGGCTATACAGGCGAGGATGGAGTTGAAATTATTCTGAAATCATCGCAAGCGCAGGGTGTATGGGAAGAGCTGGTTGAAAAAGGCGGCGCTATTCCTTGTGGCCTTGGTAGTCGTGACACCCTGCGGCTCGAGGCTGCTATGCCGCTTTATGGCCACGAATTGCATGAACAAACTGACCCGTTTTCAGCAGGTCTTGGATTTGCGGTGAATATTGATGGTCGAGAATTTCCAGGAGCTGAAGAAATACGAACACGTCGTGGTGCGAGCGATCGCCGGCGTATTGGTCTGGTATTCGAGTCGCGTCGAGCAGCCCGAAGTGGTGATCAAGTCATGTTTTCCAAGAATGGGACGGACTCGGTTTGTGGAGAGATCACGAGTGGGAGTTTTTCACCAACATGTGAGCGAGGAATAGCTCTGGCCGTCGTTGATCGAGTGGTTCTTGAGCAAGAAAGTGAACTCGAGGTTCTGGTAAGAGGTGTACGACTGCCGGCGAAACTCGTTTCCCTTCCATTTTATCGTCGACCTCGCCACGATTGATACAACGTATTGGATCTTGATCTGTCTATTACATCAGTAACCTTTGGAGAAATGTCATGGAGAAGTCTCGCCGCTACGCAAAATCACACGAATGGGCACGATTAGAGGATGACGGGTCGGTCACAGTTGGTATATCGGCGTATGCCGTGGAGGCTTTGACGGACCTTGTTTTCATGCAATTACCTGACGTCGGTGCGACTGTGACTGCTGGAGAGTCGTTCGGTGAGATCGAAAGTGTGAAAGCAGTCAGTGATCTCTATGCACCAATTTCGGGAAAGGTGGTTGCTGCAAACACAGAGTTGCCGAGTCAGCTCGAAACGCTTGGGAGCGATCCCTATGGCAGTGGCTGGGTTATTCGTATCCAACCGGATTCAGTCGAGCAACTCGAGGCACTGATGAATCAGGAAGCGTACGATGAGCTCATTGGGGGGTGATGAAGTTGTCAGGTTCTAGCAAGTCTTCACCAAATAAAAAACAGCCGGTCGGCCTCCATGTCTGGCGAGATACTCCGGCAGCAGGTGGATGGAATATGGCTGCTGACGAAGCACTTGCTCGGCGGTCTGAGGAAACGAACCGTGTCCTTATGCGGTTGTACGGGTGGCACCCGCACACGGTATCACTCGGTAGTTTTCAGCGGTGTGTTGATTTTTCTGAAACACCGGAAGTATCTCACTGGCCAGTTGTTCGTCGACCAAGTGGAGGTGGTGCAATTATTCATGGGACTGACCTTACCTATGGCCTCGCAGTTCCAGGTAGCCACGACTGGAGCCGGGGGACTGAAAAGCTTTATGCCGCAGTCCATGGCGCTCTTGTCGAAGAACTCAGTGTACGTCATCTTAGGGCGCGCATGGTGGAGGCTACGAGTCGAGAAACGGAACAAAGTTTTTACTGCTTCAATCGTCGGGCGTTCGGTGATCTTGTCATAGAGGATGCATCCGGCACTTCCCCGCATGGGAATCATAAAATACTTGGGAGTTCGCAGCGAAGGCTTTCTGGTGTTGTCCTGCAGCACGGTAGTCTTCTTTTGCATAGAAATCCTCATATCCAAGGTGAAGGTAGTCACATTGGGCTTGGAGACGTACTTCAGGCTGGCTCTGGCTCAGTAAATGACGTGGTTGACGGTTGGCTTCAACGCTTGGCGGATCGGCTTAATGGAGACTTGATTACGGAGACGGGTCCTTCATACGAAAAAGAAAACGACGAGATCGCCAGACGAACTGAGCGTTATGAAAGCGTGGCGTGGCTGCACAGGCGATGACCAGGAGTCCCAAGACAAGGTTTTACGTCTAATTTGCTTCGTGTCCCGCCTAACCGGGGGGGCACGTTTTGTTGTCGCTGGACTTTACTGACCCAAATTGCTAGCGTTAAGGAAACGTGTCGATGGTTTTTATTTTGTCCCGATCATTCCGACTCGTTTTTTGGGGATTGAAACATGAGTCTTTACCAAGCTAGGGCATATGATCGCCAAATTAGTGATCGCCTCCGGCAAACGTGCTGGACGAGCGATTTCAATGAAACGGGACAAGTTACTTATCGGTCGTGCAGAGGAATGTGATCTTCGGCCTCTCAGCGAAGAGGTTAGTAGGCAGCACTGCGCGATTATTAAAAAGGACGATGTCCTCTGGGCCAAGGATCTCCGTAGTAGGAATGGCACCTTTGTAAATGGTCTTCGTATCAGTGAACCCAAGCAACTGGCTGATGGTGACCTTGTTCGTGTGGGGTCGTTAGAACTCAAGGTTTCTGTCGCGGCTGAGCCGAAACTGGAAACCGAGGAAGACATTTCAAGGCTGTTGCTCGGCGGTGATGATCCTGTTGGTATGCATGATACGACCCGATCGATTGAGACCTCAGATGATGATTCCGCACTTGTGCATGGTTCTAGTGAACCAAAGGGTAAGGATGCGGCTGGGACAACATTGATTTCGTCTGCAGAGGTTGTTGATGAAGACGATGATTCCTCTGCTCACGGAAAAGCCGTTGAAGAAATTCTGAAATCCCGTAATAAACCGGGAAATTTACCGAAGTCGAACAAGTCAGATGGTTCAAGTCGGGATGCGGCAGCCGATGCCCTCCGGAAATATTTTGGTAATAGGTAGTCTGCCAGCCGTGTTGAGTGGTCGTTGATTTAGGTGTAACTCATACAACCCGACCCTTCGCGAAAAAATCGCTATTTTGCCTGCCCTCTCCTGTTGGCATGAGCAATACTTCTTAGCCGACCGGCATGACTGTTTGTTTTTAACTCTGGCATGTTGGGATTTCACTGGAGTATTCGGCGACACAACAAGCCACTTGCAAATAACTTGGGAGAGATTCAATGCCAATTAAGCGAGAAATAGCAGCCAGAGGGCGAGCCATCGATCCAGCGACCTGTGAGCGTGACTACGATTCCTCAGAGGTGGAGTTTATGCAGGCGCTTGAAAAATATAAAAATGAAAGTGGGAGACGATTTCCGACGTGTAGCGAGATGCTTACAGTGCTTCGTTCACTTGGATATGTCCGAGTGTTGCCGTGCGGCGTGTCAGCCGATTGAATCTCTTGTATGAGCCAATTTTGCGAGCAATATTCGATCTTGCCCCGGTGAAGTGCCACCCGATACCGTCTTGTTTCGGTATCGCTAAGAGTCTTCGGCATGGTGGTGGAGCACAATACATTGAGAGACGGCAGATTTTTGTTTTGTCGACTGAGGTCCGGTGTTTCCGTGATCGGCATAATTTGTTTTAGTCTGCTCAGCGGCTGTGGCAGATTTGTACAATCTGACTCTGACAAAGGTGTGAGCCTCTATCAGCAGGGCAACTACCTTGGCGCAGCAAATTCCTTTCAAAGAGCCCTTGAGAAGCAGCCCGGGGATGCGGACTGTTTTTACAATCTTGGAGCGACCTACCATCAGCAGTCAAAACTATTTGGTAGGACTGGTGACCTACAGACAGCTGAACAGTACTATCATCTTTGCTTAGCAAGAAATCAGAATCACGCAGCATGCCAGCGAGGGCTCGCAGTGCTTCTGGTTGAAACGGGGCGTACCGGAGATGCCGCGACCCAACTCGAACAATGGGCTGCAAGGGAGCCAGCAAACCCTGAACCGAAAATAGAACTCGCTCGGCTTTGCCACGAACAGGGCGATAACCTAGATGCAGAGAATTATTTAGTTGATGCAGTTTCAGTTGATCCGGACAACCCCCGGGCACTTGTTGCACTCGGTCAAATGAGGGAATCTTCCGGCGATACGCAGCAGGCACTTGTAAATTATTCGAAAGCTCTCGAATTAGACCGAAATCAGCCAACAGTGGCTGCCAAAGTGGCTACACTTTCAACAAGTGGACCTTCGCCGGTTATTGCAACTGCGCCTCCAGCCGGTGGAACACCCTACTCTCCTCGGTGATTCCGCCAAGAAACGGTAGCCCGTTGACCCTGTGGGTAGAGGGGCCGTAATCTTGTGCGTACGAGTATTTTCGGTGCGTTATGCAAAGTTCTTCCGGAAGGCGTTTTCGGATGGAACATGTGTAACGCTGAGAGTCAAATCATGCCCGCGGTATGCCGGTGGGTCGTGGTTCTTTTGTAAGCAGGCAGCGACGGAGAAATTCATGGCGACGGTTGCTGATAGGGTATTTAACTTTTCAGCAGGGCCTGCAGTATTGCCATTGCCAGTGCTCGAAAAGGCTCAAAGGGAATTGCTGGCCTTGCCAGGTGTTGGCTCATCCGTGCTTGAAATCAGTCATCGTAGTAAGGCGTTCGATGGCATTCTTGAACGCACGCTAGCGGGTCTGAAAAGCCTTCTAGGAATTGGTGAAGAATATGAAGTTGTATTGCTTCAGGGAGGAGCCAGTCTCCAGTTTTCTATGGTTCCGATGAATTTCCTGGCCGGCCAGTCAGGTGCTGCCAACTATGTGCTCACTGGAACCTGGGGTAAAGGAGGACTGAAAGAAGCAAGTCGCATCGGTAAAACTCATATTGCTTGGGACGGTGGCGCAAATGGATACAACTGTGTGCCCTCGGCTGATGAGATTGGGCTTTCTGAATCCCCCGCTTATGTCCACGTTACGAGCAATGAGACAATCCAAGGAGTGCAGTGGCAACAGATGCCATCATTCGAAAACGTTCCGCTGATTTGTGATTCATCGAGTGACTTTCTTTCTCGACCGGTGGATATTTCACAGTACGGAATGATATACGCCTGTGCCCAGAAGAATGCTGGGATTGCCGGAGTCACGGTCGCAATCATTCGTCGCGATTTGCTTGCCCGTTCGCGGGACGACTTGCCGGCAATGCTGGACTATCGAACATTTGTTGAGAAAGGATCACGACCAAATACGCCACCAGTTTTCGCCGTGTATATTTTAGGTCTGGTCTGTGAATGGCTGATGAATGAAGTCGGTGGTTTGCATGCCATTTCAGAACGTAACATGGCAAAAGCTACAAAAGTATATGAAGTGATCGATTCGTCGAGCGGTTTTTACAAAGGACATGCTTGTCCTGAAAGTCGGTCCATCATGAACGTGACGTTTCGACTTCCTTCAGAGAATCTCGAGGCTACCTTTTTGGAAAATGCAGCCTCGGCAGGTCTCACAGACCTGAAAGGGCATCGGTCAGTGGGTGGCATTCGAGCAAGTATCTACAATGCCATGCCGGAAGAAGGAGTTGAGGCGTTGTGTCAGTTTATGGACGATTTTAAGTGTTCTCATGGATAGGTGACCCTGATAAGCCTGCTCCGTGAGTCATCGCTTGGATGAGTCAGGAAGGGCTTGTCTTAGTTTTAAATATTACGTTGTGATCCCTACTCAAGGAGTACCGGTCTCGCACAGGTGCAAACAAACTATGCCATCGATAATTGTGCTCGATAAACTTAGTCCAGATGGGCTTGCTCTGCTTGATGCGGCTGGCCGGTTGGGGATTTCCTACGAAGTGAAGACAGGTCTCTCAGGTGAAGAACTGAAGAATGTGCTGGCATCGCATGACGGAGCCATTTGTCGCAGTGGCGTTAAAATAACAGCAGATGTGTTAGCAGGAAACCATCGTCTTCGCGCTATCGTACGTGCTGGAGTCGGTACAGATAATATCGATAAGCAGGCTGCAACTCGCCAGGGGATTGTTGTGATGAACACTCCGGCAGGAAACACAGTAAGTACTGCTGAGCATGCGTTTACGCTACTCTTGGCACTTTCTCGGAATGTAGCTCCTGCCGATGCAAGCCTTCGTGAGCATCGCTGGGATAGAAGTAAGTACATGGGTGTTCAGTTAGCGGGCAAGACACTCGGTATTGTTGGTATGGGGCGTATCGGCCAGGCAGTGGCCAGTCGCGCCCGTGCTTTTGATATGAGGGTCGTTGTCTATGACCCCTTCTTGGCAGCAGAGCGTGCCGGTGAACTTGGTGTTGAATTGTTTGGAAGCGTTCGGGACATGTTGCCGGAACTCGATTATTTGACTGTCCACACGCCACTCACGGACGACACTCGCCACTTAATCGGCAAGGCAGAGTTGTCCTTACTCAAGCCTGGTGTGCGGTTAATCAACTGTGCGAGAGGCGGTATCTATGATGAAGAGGCGCTCCTCGAGGGTCTTGAAAGTGGCGTGCTGGCGGGGGCAGCACTTGATGTCTTTGAGACTGAGCCGTGTACAGAGAGCCCGCTGTTTGGCCGACCAGATGTGCTTGTCACACCACACCTTGGTGCGAGTACCGAGGAAGCTCAGTCACAAGTTGCGATTGAGGGGGTAAATTTACTCACAGATTTTCTACGGACCGGGACTATTCGTCATTCAGTCAACTCAAGCCCAATTGACCCTGCGGACCTTGAGGGTCTTCGTGGTTTTCTTGATCTTGGATGGCGGCTTGGTGTCTTGCTATCCCAACTCGACGATCAGCCACCCAAGGCGGTTTCAATTGCGTATAGGGGAGAAATCGCATCGAGAAATACTCGACTTATCACGGCTGCATTTGCTGCTGGGTTGCTTGAAACAGCGCTTGAAGACGTCAATATTATTAATGCGGAAATGTTGCTTAGGGAGCGAGGGATCGAGCTTGTAGAGCAAAGTAGAACTGACCCTGGTGCATTTAGTTCAGTCGTCGCTGTTGATCTGGTTGTTGGTGACCATGTGCATCGTGCAGCAGGAACTCTTTTCGGTCGATCCATGCCCAGACTCGTTCAACTTGAGGGGCATCGTCTGGAGGCCTATCTTGATGGGACGCTCCTGATTTTTATGCACGAAGATGTCCCAGGAATTATTGGGAATGTCGGTACAGCGTTTGGCGGCACTGGTGTGAATATTGCCCAGATGACCGTTGGGCGATCGGCGCCGGGTGGTGACGCGATTGGTGTGCTCAGTCTCGATCAGGAACCGTCAGAAGATTCGTTATCAAAAGTGCGGACGTGTGAAGGGATACATTCCGCAAAAGTGTGTAAGTTGCCAATGGCTGGACAACTTCCCTACTGGTTGGCCGCTGGATCAAATGGTTCGGACGGGAAATAATACAAGAGGTCTGGCCTGCGTCTGGCACCTGCGTTGGTTTTCTAGGTGAATGTGTTCCCCTGTTGAAATGGTCCAAAAGCTATTATGGAAGGACCAGCAAGACTGTTGTGTTGTTTTCTCCGGCTTGGTCCTGCCGGCTACACACCTTATGTTTTTTCTTCTGTCTGTCTGCTATCGATGAGCCTCTTCGTCGGGGGTGTTCATGCAGAATCGATGCTGGAGCAATCAGCTTCACGGCTTATTACAGCTCTTGGTGAAAAAGGCTATCACGATACCGCGATTGCTGTACTTGACCAACTT
>JAQWMC010000033.1 GCA_029246985.1 Pirellulales bacterium | reverse complement strand
AGATCGTTTTCGATATACGGTGTGGGTCGATCAGAAGAAAGGCAATGAGGTCGTGTTCACAGAGTTGTACGACCACCGTAAGGATTCACAAGAAAATGAAAACGTCATCGATTCCCCCCTGTATGCATCAGAAATCAAACGCCTCGATGCGTGGCACGCCGAAGGCTGGCAAGGCACTCGTTCTGCGATACATTCAAAGTAGGAGTATGCGGAGGGACGAAGGGCGTGTCTATTTTTCTAAGAGATGTTGAAGTTTGCCTGATAGACGTACGACTTCTTTTGGCTGAGAGCGTGCGACATTGACTGTTTCATGTGGGTCGTTGAGGTGATCGTAGAGTTCGTGATAGAGGGGTTCTGTATTTGGATTGCGTATGTCTCGCCATTCAATGTATCGGTAGCGAGGGTCCCGGATCGTATAGCCCATAAGATACTTTTCAAAAAGTTCTCGATTCCACCGGCTCCCTTGTTGTGTCTTAATCGTTTGCTCTACCTGATTGATAAGTGGGCCGAAAAAGGTTTCCCGCATTTCGGGCGACAATGGATTTGCTGCCCATTCACGAAGTGCCGGAGTTGGAAACTGGCTCATGGCTACACCCTTTACCATTGCATCGGGATTGTTGAGCACCGGGATAAGACTTTTTCCCGCAAGATGATCTGGCTGAGGAATATTGGCAAGATCACAGAGTGTTGGATAGATGTCAATCAACTCAACAAGACTATCGGAAGAAGTTCCCTTCTGAGGCATTGATGGTGTTGAGATGATAAGTGGAACGCGTGTGGCAATCTCGTAATTAGTAGCTTTTCCCCAGATGCCATACTCCCCAAGGTGCCAGCCATGGTCGCCCCATACAACAATAATTGTGTTGTCTCGTACCTTGTTTTTTTCAAGCGAGGCAATGACACGCCCAATTTGAGCATCGACGTAGCTTACACATGCGTAATATGCGTGGAGGAGTTTTCTGGAGAGTGATTTATTGATTGGTCCTGACTTAGGTATTCCATGTCGTGTACGGAGTTCAAAAGATGCATGAAGCCCCATTGATGCGCCATCCTGAGGAGATTCGGGAAATTTCGTAAGTTGTATTTCTTCTGGATCATATAAGTCGAAATATCTTTTTGGGGCATGGAAAGGTAGGTGTGGTCGTGAAAAGCCAAGTGCAAGAAACCATGGCTTGTCGTGTTGCACCAGTTCATTGAGGGTTTGTATTGCAACACTGGTGTTATACCCATCAACATATCCGTCGTCTTCAACCGGCGCAGCCTCGAACGCAGGGCCATGAATCAGTCCTCGAGAAGAACTCTCTCCATAGAGCGTCACCATACGATCTTTATTTTCCGCATAGATCTTTTGGTTTTCAGGAAGCGCGTTACCACCAGGAGTTGTTGGGCGAGTGAGCCCCTTTCTATTCGGCTTGTGATTCCACGAGTGCTGCTCATCTGTCATGCCCCCATGAAATATCTTTCCGCTGTACACGGCGGTATAGCCATGTGCAATAAAGTGTTGTGGCAGCGTTACTATTTGTGGGTTGAGATCGCGAAAATACGCACGGTTTTCAATCACACCAATTGTGTCAGGACGAGAACCGGTAAGAAGGCTTGCTCGCGATGGCGAACAAATGGCTTCTTGGCAATATGCGCGAAGAAAACATCGCCCTTGTTTTGCAAGCATATCGAGATGTGGGCTATGGATATCTTTATTGCCATAGCAACCAAGCTCAGGCCTCAAATCATCAATCGCGATAAAGAGAATATTTGGACGGCTGCTTGTCTGAGCAGAGTATGATTCGTTTAGGGTGAAGAAAAAGTGAGTGAGTATCAGACAGAACAAAGGCAGCTTATTTTTTGAAGAGACAAGGAAAGAGTGCATCAAAATCCTCTGTTCTGAAAATGTTGAATCCCTAGATGTTAGAATGTTAAAAGTGTTTATTCTAAACCATGTAGTGAAATGTTAAAATCTCCAATCGTAGTATAAGTATGAAAAAAAATGCTTATTTAAAAACTGTTTATTTACGTGTAGGTAAAAATATTTGCCCGTCACTGATGCCATCACGTGTCACGATGTCACTTTATGTCTGCTTCACCTGCTTTTTCTTTCTTCATGCCGTTGGTCTTGCCGCACAAAGCAGACCAGCACAGAGAAGCCTTCGTGACTCGGGGCCAGAACTCGCCGCAGAATTCCTAGTTCAATATCGAGACAAGGCAGTGGAACGGTGGAGTCAGGATATTGAGACACTTGAGCAGAGGGATGTCGTTCAGAGAGATCCAGAAGATGCCATCCTCTTTATCGGGAGCAGTAGCATCCGGCGATGGGATACTATTGAGATTGATATGAGGCCTTACCAAGTCGTGCAGCGAGGGTATGGTGGTGCCAAGTACACTGACTTGGCAGTTTTTGCAAAACGTTTGATTCATCCGCACGAATACAGCGCATTGGTTGTGTTTGTAGCCAATGATGTTCAGGGAAAACCAGAAGATCATTCGCCCGAACAGGTAGAGGAATGTGCCAGATACATTGTGGAAGCTTCCAGAAAGCATCGGCCAAAGGCCCCAATTTTTTTCATTGAAATAACACCGACACAAAAACGATTTTCTGCATGGCCGTTCATTCGTAACGTAAATACTCAACTTCAAAAGCTGTCCTTGTCGACACCCGGTGCCTACTTTATTTCGACAGCAGATCATTTCCTCGACCCTTCCGGGAATCCACGGGATGAATTGTTTGTTGATGACCAGCTTCATCTCAATGGTGATGGGTACAAGAAATGGTCAATATTGATTCGTCGAGAGTTAGATGAAGTACTTCAGTAGTTCGATATCTAGATCCTTTAGCATCACCCGTAAAAAGGCAACGAATACGTGCCATTGCTCAGGAGTGTTCTTTGCGGGGAGCTCGGAAGATATGGAATCATGTACTCAATTTTTTCTATGGTAATTCACCCGAGATCGGGACCGCCTGTGGAAGGGAGCCGGTGTCTTGGTACAACAGATAGCCGTGGGCACCATGAGCGCACATGAAGATCGCATCAGACTGACGGAAAGTAATGAGGAGTGAATCAGGGTATGGCAAAAAAGATCAAAGCAGAAGGACCAGTCGTTGAGCTCGATGGGGATGAAATGACCAGAATTATCTGGGAGTTCATTAAGGAGAAACTGATCCTTCAGTATGTCGATGTAGATCTCCGTTACTTCGATCTGTCGGTGCAAAGTCGAGACGCAACCGATGACCAGATTACGATCGATGCAGCTCATGCAATTCAAGAGTGTGGCGTCGGTGTAAAATGCGCCACGATCACCCCGGATGAAGCGAGAGTAGAAGAGTTTGCTTTGAAGAAGATGTGGCGAAGTCCGAACGGTACGATTCGCAACATCCTCGGAGGGGTAATATTCCGAGAACCAATAATTATTGGAAACATACCGCGGTTAGTTCCTGGGTGGACAAAACCAATTGTTGTTGGTCGGCACGCATTTGGAGACCAGTATCGTGCGACGGATTTGAAGATTCCAGGTCCTGGGAAGCTTACTTTGACGTATGCTCCATCTGATGGATCTGCGCCTATGGAGATGAACGTTTATGACTTTCCTTCCAGCGGTGTAGCGCTGGCAATGTACAACCGAGATGACTCGATACGCGACTTTGCTCGTGCAAGCTTTAGGTATGGTTTGGCCCGAAATTATCCTGTCTATCTTTCAACTAAAAACACGATCCTAAAAGCATACGACGGCCGTTTCAAAGACCTGTTTCAAGAAGTGTTTGATGCTGAATTCAAAGCCGAATTCACCGCGAAAGGAATAACCTACGAACATCGTCTTATTGACGATATGGTGGCATGTGCCATGAAGTGGGAAGGTGGATATGTTTGGGCATGTAAAAACTACGATGGTGACGTGCAAAGCGATATTGTAGCCCAGGGATTTGGGTCATTAGGACTCATGACGAGTGTATTGATGACGCCTGATGGCAAGACGGTTGAGGCTGAAGCAGCCCATGGAACGGTCACGAGGCATTACCGCCAGCATCAGCAGGGAAAACCTACGAGTACCAATCCGATTGCGTCAATCTTTGCGTGGACACGAGGTCTCGCACACCGAGGTAAGCTTGATCAGACACCAGACGTGACTGCCTTTGCAGAAACACTTGAAAAAGTTTGTATCGGAACAGTTGAACAAGGCAAGATGACAAAAGATCTTGCCTTACTCGTTGGAAAAGACCAGCCATATCTTCAGACGCAAGAGTTTCTGGATGCAATTGATAAGAATCTTCAGTCTGCAATGTCTTAATGAGAACGAGTTGCATAAAAATGTCTTGTGTGGATTCGTGATGGTTTTTCCGAGTGTGGATAACTTTCTTATATGGTTGTGAGGTTTTTTCTCATGAAATTAGTCGAGTATGCCAACGTGCGTAAGTGCTTATTCATCTTTTGCGTAGTGTTCGTCGGCGGTCTTTCTGCTCCGCATGTTGGTTTTGCCAACGAAAGCAATTCTGCATACCATCTCTTTATTTTGTCTGGGCAGTCCAATATGGCTGGCCTGAGGCCAGAAGAGTCCTTCATTCCTGATGTGGAAGAAGCATTCGGGAAAGACCATGTCCTCGTTGTGAAAGACGCACTGGGTGGGCAGCCTATTCGAAGATGGTACACCGATTGGAAGGCTGCGGATGGAAGTCGGCCGGAGTCAACAGGAGACCTGTACCAACGTCTTATGGAAAAAGTTCAGGCGGCAACAGTTGGTAAAGAAATCCAAACGGTTACGTTTATTTGGATGCAGGGCGAGCGAGATGCAGCGGAAAAGCACGGAGACGTCTACAAAAAAAGCCTTGAGGGCTTGCTTCAGCAGTTGTCTAGTGATTTGAAACGAGACGATATCAACGTTGTAATCGGCCGTCTCAGCGATTTTGATATGGAAGATAAAAAATATCACCATTGGACCCTGATTCGTGAACAGCAGGCCGCCTTTGTGCAGGATGGTCCACGACGCACTTTAGTCAATACAGATGATCTCAATGATGGAGTCAATCGTCGTGGAAAAGAAATTAAGGATGACTTACATTACTCGGCACCCGGGTATGTCGAATTGGGCAAACGATTTGCAAAGGAAGCCATTCAACTGATCCAGTCTTCGAATGGTCTTAGTCGTGGGCAATAGTTAGGCGTACCACGCTTACTGTTAGGTGCGTTCAAAAGTGGCAGGGGGGACCAAAGGTGGTGAATTCATATGTTAGGACTACCGGAATTGTTCTGGTCTTTTGGAATGCAATGTATCTGTACGACCAGTGCAGATGCCTGGGTTCGGAACCAAATATTCCTGAGGGCCGTGTTCTGGTAATTGGAATAGATGGTGTTCGACCTGATGCACTTCGAATTGCAGATACACCGGCTATTGACGAGCTTATCTCAGAAGGTGCATTTACAAATAACACAAAAATTCTTGGTGAACGCTATCGCGAAAATGAAACGATTAGCGGGCCGGGTTGGTCAAGTTTTCTTACGGGAGTCTGGGCAGATAAACATGGTGTCAACGACAATACGTTTCGTGGGCAAAACTATGATGAGTATCCTCATTTTTTCGTGTATTTGAAGCGAGCATTCCCCAAAGCAATTACCGGATCATTTGTTGATTGGGAACCGATTGATACGTTTATTCTTCGTGATGCAGATGTACGAGAAGTCTGTCCGGCATCAAGCGAAGATAGTTTGCTGCAGAAGGATGAAAAGCTAGCCAACAAGGCAGCTAATTTCTTGACCCAGCAGAATCCTCATGCTGTCTTTGTCTATTTTGGTCAGGTTGACGAAATAGGCCATCAGGATGGATTTCATCCAAGTGTGCCTAGCTATCTGCAGGCCCTACAGACTGTGGATGCCCATGTTGCGAGCCTTGTGCAAGCAATTCAGTTGCGTCCGGAATACCTTGAAGAGAATTGGCTCATTGTTATTTCCACGGATCATGGAGGTCGCGGTAGGAAACACCGTGGAGGTCATGACGTCCCAGAAATAGTCACTACTTTTCTGGTAGTCAGTGGTGTTCAATCAAAAAAAGGTGTAATCGAAGAGCCATCTTACATTGTTGATGTCCCAATAATCGCACTTACGCATCTTGGTGTTCCAATTGATTCAGCATGGCAACTTGATGGTAAAGCAGTAGGGATAAGGTAAGAGATGACGGCTTGAGCAAGTGCATAGTAACGCTCTACTGGCAAGCATGTGTGATCTGAAAAGTATTCGTGACTTCCAGTTCGGTAAGTTTCATTGCTCTTTCATGCTACGAGGACACTGGCCTTCTTGTAGTTTTTGGTGAACTGAGTGATACTAGATAAACTAAAGTCGTACATTTGGGCGAAGGCGCCCCTAACAGAAGCCGTTACGTGCCAATTTCCGCCCAAGCGACTGAGACTCCCAAGCACGTTATGCACTGGGAGTACGCTGTACCTATCGCGACGATTCATCTCCTTGCTTGTCTTGCTATTTTACCTTGGTGCTTCAGTTGGTTTGGAGTCATCACTGCCGGTCTTGGCACGATAGTATTTGGTACCTTCGGTATTAATCTCGGCTATCATCGACTTCTGAGCCACCGTAGCTTGTCAGTTCCACTATGGCTCGAGCGTACGCTGGCAACTCTTGCAGTCTGCTCTCTCGAAGACACGCCTTCTCGCTGGGTTGCAAACCACCGTCTTCATCACTGCCATTCCGATGACGACCCAGATCCCCATTCGCCTCGTGATGGTGTCGCATGGTCACACATGGGGTGGCTTTTTCGTCACGTCCCGCACCGAAAATCACTTAATTTTCTTGATAAGTATGCTCGCGATGTTCTCGTTGATCCTTACTATCGTGCACTCGAACAACACCCAACGGCAGCTCTTTGGATATATATTGCGCACGCGTTCGTATTTGGGATTTTTGGTTTACTACTTGGTCGCTGGATTTCAGGTGATTGGGCGGCGGGCACTCAACTTGCTGTGAGTTTAGTTGTCTGGGGTGTCTTTTTACGAACCGTTCTTGTTTGGCATATCACGTGGAGTGTGAATTCACTTACGCATCTCTTTGGATACCGCACCTACTCTACGGGAGAAGATAGTAGAAATAATTGGCTGGTAGCCATATTAGCAATGGGAGAAGGGTGGCATAACAATCATCACCATGATCCAGCGAGTGCCAGCACCCAGCACAAGTGGTGGGAATTTGATATTACGTATTACGTCATTCTCATGCTGAAGTCACTTGGGATTGCAACAGATGTCATTCAGCCACGCCACGCTCGTCAGAAGCGATGACAAGATTAAAAACCTCCTACCGTTCTCCGTTATGGACCGGCAGGAGGTTCTTTTTAACCAAAAAGCTTAGCCAGTCTTTTTCTTCTGATTTCTTCCAGCTTCAAATTCTTCGAATGAAAGCTTTCCGTCGTCATCTTTGTCACGATTTTTAAACCATTTGTCAGCCTGTTCCTTCATCTCTTCTTTTTTAATCGCACTTTTGAATTCTTCAAGTGAGAGAAACCCATCCTCATCCTTGTCTCGCTGTTTAAATTGTTTTTCAGCACTCGCTGGTTTTTTTTCACCTTCTTCACCGCGTGTTTCAGCAATACCAAGGGCAGTGAGGGCTACAAGTGCAAGCCATGCTATGAATCGAACTGAACGCATTATCGTACCTCGTTAGAATTAGGGTTATGCTTTCCTCAAGTCGTTTGGAGTGTAAGTGCTGCCTTGTGGCCACGCAAGTAAACCAGAGTGAAGGAAGAATTTCTTGACAATAAACTGTCCTTAGAGAGTTTGCAAAATAAGGTATGTATAGGGGAAGGCTTCTATAAGAACCGATTGCTTTGAAGACGTTCCACAAATACGTAGTTAGGAAAGTAATGAAGCGTTATTTTTTTGTCGTTCCAAGTAGATGCGTAGCGATTCTTTTTTTGATTTATTCAACATATTCTTTACCCGCTGCTGGCGTAAACGGGTCGGGCATTCCTGGTTCACCAGAGATGATTAGGCTGCACAAACTATGGAAGCCGATGAATGCTTCTCCAGCAAAGCAGAGAGGGCGAGATAGATTTAATGAAAACAAGTACGGCATGTTCATTCACTGGGGGCTGTATTCTCAATGTGGCGGCGTTTGGAAAGGGGAGCGAATGGAAGATGGTGGCACTGGACCGAAGGTGGCCGAATGGATTATGCGACGAAAAGAAATTCCACGAGCAGAGTATGCAACGCTTGCTAATACGTTCAATCCAGTAAAGTTCGATGCGGATGATTGGGTTTCAATTGCGAAGGCAGCCGGCATGAAATATATGGTCATTACATCAAAGCACCATGATGGGTTTGCGTTATTTGATTCAGAAGTGAGTGACTTTAATGTTGTGAAAGCAACGCCGTTCAGAAGAGATGTTATTCGTGAACTTGAGCAAGCGTGTGAGCGAGGCGGAATTGCTTTCGGTGTCTACTATTCACACGCCCTTGACTGGCGGGATGGCGGTGACTCTGGAATGAAAGACTTTTGCTATGACGAGAAACCGAAGCAGTCCATGTTCGTAAATGATTTTGATCCTGCTGCTGTAACATTTAGCGACTACATCATTCAGAAGTCGTTGCCTCAGGTTAAAGAATTAGTTTCAAATTACAAGCTTTCTGAAATCTGGCTCGACACGCCGATCTATACTCCTCCAGATTTTAGCTTCAGATTTTATACAACGATTTATGACGCAAACCCGGAGATTCTTGTGAGCCAGCGCATTGGGAATGAGTTCGGTGACATTGGAACTCCAGGAGACAATGTTATTCCTGATGAAGCTAGTGAAAATACGTGGGAAGGCATAGCGACAACAAATAATTCATGGGGATTTAAGTCGTACGATAAAGACTGGAAGTCGCCACAGGAAACATTATTCTGGCTTCTTGAAAATGTCAGCAAAGGAGGCAATTTTTTACTTAATGTTGGCCCTGATGGGTCAGGTCTTATTCCGAAGCAATCTGTCGACAATTTGCTAGCAGTAGGCCAATGGCTCAAGATCAATGGTGCCGCAATATACGGAACAAAACCATGGGCGATAACCCATGAAGGTCCAGCCGGAATTTCAATCAAGGGAACCGAACACCGCAGCAAGCATGGGTTTCAGCTCAATGTTACAAGCGAAGACTTTTGGTTTACGAAAAAAGGTGACAAGCTGTATGTGATTGGGATGGTGTGGCCAGAAAGTGGCACTGCTATAGTTCGATCACTGAATGACTATACATTCACAGACATAAAACTTCTTGGTTCAGCAAAAAAGATCAGCTGGAGGAAGGAATTTGATGCGATTGAAGTTGACCTGCCTGAGATTGAATCAAAAGAATTGGGTTATGCCTTGGAGTTGATTCGTTAGTCTGATGATGTTCGTTTCCTTGTGTTTCTTATTGGAAACGGAAATTGAATCAGACGCCTTTGCTGAGGAGTTGTTGCTTACGGGACATTCACATCACTCAATTTTCACTGGCTGAAGATTGAAGGAATGAAATAATCGAGGACACTTCTTCGGCAGTGAGCAGATTTGCAAGTTCTGGCATCAGAGATGTTGTTGCGGGAAATATTTCATCAATCTTCTTTCGAGAGATGGTATGAACTGTTCCCGAAGCATCTTTCAGTACAATAGGATCTCCAGCAGACACTTGCAGCCCACTAGTGACTGTGCCTTTGGTTGTAAGAACGGTCATTGTTTCAAAACCAGCAGCTATTGCTGCGTGTGGTTTCAGAATGTCTTCTTGTAGTGCAACAATTGAGTGCTTGCGAGCGATCTGAGTCAAATCAGGACCTATTTCACCACCATAGCCTTCAACGATATGGCATTTGGCACATCCTATACGTTCGGAATGAAATACGGCTCTGCCGAGTGACGAACTACCGTTGGCGTCTGAAAGTATGCCGGCTTGCAGAAGGTCTTTTCCTGCGATGGATTGATCAACGAATATCGAAAAAGATATATGGTTTGCGGTGTCTGTCGCTTCCGATAAAGTTCTGCAAGTAACTTGTAATTGAAGTGGAGTGAGAGCACTTACATCATATGCAATTACAGATCGGCCTGTTACCTGTATTGCTGGCTTCGTATTGTCTACGTGTGTCAATCTAGGAGAAACAGTTAGTGATGGTCGTGCAGGTTTCTTCTTGCGACGTGCTGTGACCTCAGTTTGACTTGGTGGTGGTCCGCTCGGAGTTCCTCCAGAGAAAGCCATTGTCCAGGGAATCTGTGTTAGGTCGACGGTTGATTCCGTTGTTGTAAGGATGGGAGCAACCCAGAGAGCGTCTTCTGGCTTGTTGTGGGTCGAGTCAACAACAAGATAAAGGCGTTTTGTGCCACGGATATCAATGCTGATTGCGGCCTCGCCGCTAGTTGTGTAGCTGGGCTGCCCCGGTGGGATAAACGATGTGTCGAGTCTCGTCTTTGGTTCAATCTTTTTAATCGGTGGTGGTTTTGGAAATATCTCGCTTAGTTGTATGTCTTTCCAGTCATTTTGTAAGCGGTGCTGTCCCCACCAGGCGGCGTATCCACGAAGGTCTTTCGGGCCATGTTGAGCAATATCCAGCATTGCTGAAGCTGCTTGGAAGCTTGAATTAAATGCAATGGCATCGACCATTTTTTTTCGATCGACAAGCGGTAATGTTTTAGCCATGGCTCGGGTTTTGAGGGAACCAACTGCAGCATCAGGGTGCAGTCGCCACGCTATTCCCGAGAGACGGTGATCCCATACAAGCGGGTCTTCCGAATGACTCACAATAAGCTCAAATGCTTCCCGCTCTTTCCCTTCACATGCTGTTCCCAAGGCTTCCAAATACCATCGGTCCCAGCCATCAAAACCATCGGCAAGCTCCTTAAGTAGTTCACGGCAGGTTTCAAAAGGTTCGTCCCGAAGAGATATCGCTACCTCTCGGCGAACAGAAGGGGCTGAATCACGACATGCTTGCTCTTGGGCTTGTAGCCAAAAGTCATGAATCTCGTTCGACGCATCTGGTTCAGACATTGCACGACGTAATGATCGAAAAGCAGTAACACGTATCTGTTGATTCTCATGATGTAGCAATTCAGCCAGGCGATCTAAACCTTTCTGTCCACAGTTTGGTAAAAGCCACACGGCTCGAGCAACGAAGAACGGTTGCTCAGATCGTGAGATCGCAATAATCTCTGATGCCGCATCTTCTCCGATGGCCCGAAGAGATCGGAATCCGAGAGCTCGAACATGAACCGCGGGGCTTTTCAATGCGCGGATCATTCCGGGAATTGTCGAAAGATCAAGTTTATCTATCGTTGGAACAAAATCTTTTGGTGCCACCCGGTAGATGGTCCCACTTCCTTGAGAATCCTGCATTCTGTGTCCACCCACTCCAGGATCGTACCAGTCACTAACGTAGATGGCACCATCTGGACCGATAGCAACATCAGATGGCCTGAACATGCCGGAATGTGTACTGCCAGAACGTAGTTTCATGAATAAAGAACGCTGTAAGGAGAACCCTGCTCCTTGTGATTTTGGTGAGTATTGAAAGACTTCTCCTCGTGCAGACTCGCATACGAGAAGAAGCCCGTCGGAATACGTCTTCTCAAAGCATCCATTCTCTCCAAAGACAACGCCAGTTGGTGCGCCAAAACCGTACACATCACCGGCAGGAATTGTGCCAGGGTCTTCCTGACGCCACTCGGCAATTCTGGTTGGCTGCCCTGGTCGTTGATCTAGTTTCCATTTCCGTGAGCCATCTGCTGAAGAGAATCCAGCGTTGCCGTATTCCATCAACCAAGTAGTTCTGCAGGCAGGGGGATCGTCGTTGTCAGCGTGAAAGACGTCACCGAAAGAGGACAGGCTCTCTTCATATACATTCCGAAAATTATGACCAATTGGTTCAAGGCCGGTGCCATCGGGTCGTATTCGCATTGCAACACCACCGACCCATATGCGCCCATCATCACTTTTTCGACCTGGAAAATTTTCCTTCAGATGGGGGCTGCCGCCAGCGTATGAACTGCCAGCTCGAAGTGTCCAGCCAGATTTGTCTGTGACCGTATGAGGACCTCCATTCCCAGTGTTAAAGTACCAATAGCCGTCGGGTCCAACGGTGACGCTGTGTAGGCTGTGGTCATGGTCAAGGCCACTAAATCCGGTCAGAAATATTTCCTTCTTATCGATATCTTTATCAAAATAAGTGTCGCCATCTACGTCGGTGTAAATCAGGAGGTTTGGTGCACATGAAACAATGACCTGGTTTCCCAAGACAGCTATTCCAAGAGGTGCAACGAGATCGATGTCTCTAACAAATGTGTGAGATGAATCTGCTTTTCCATCACCATTGGTGTCTTGTAAAACAACAATTCGATCACCTTCTTCATTGGTGAGGCCGAGACCGTTGTTTCGAAAGTTACGGTAGTTTACAGCTTCGGTAACCCAGATGCGGCCGTCAGCATCAATATCGAAGTTGGTTGGATTAAAAAGCTGCGGAGTCGTTGCCCATACTGTTGCCTCGAAACCATCAGCTATATCAAATTCATGAGCAGGGATATGCTCTGCCTTGAGAGAACTGCTCGGAATCAAAAAAAATAGTACAAAGCATGAAGTGACGATTCTTTGTATGGTCATATCTCTTGGGATGTCCTTGTGCTTGATTTCGGCCTGGCAGCATTACTATGAATTAAACAACACCATTTCAGTCATTTCGCTACGAAAACAAGTCCTTCAAATCGATGTTCAATAAACCAATGTCTCAAACCACTAGTATCGTATGAATAATCTCCAAAAAGTTGAGGTACTGTTTGAGAGGAATGGGGTTTTGGCTATTAATAAGCCTGCTGGCCTGCCAACGCAGGCGCCATGGGACATTGAATCTGTTGAGTGCCGAATAAGGCGGCGGAATTTTCATCGGTGGTTTGAGGAAGCACTCGCGTCAGGAGAAACTCGTCATCCTGGAGGATTCCTTGGAGTACCACATCGTCTTGATCGCGCAGTTTCTGGTGTCATGCTTCTAGCATTAACCCCGAGAGCAGCCAGACAGCTTTCCCGCCAATTTGAACGTCGACAAATCCAAAAAACATATGTCGCGATTGTTGAGCCAACAGGTGCGATACCAATAAGCGAAGAACCATTTATGTGGCAAGACTCACTACGTAAAGTTTCAGGAGAGCCTCGTGTCGAGGTGATGACTTTACATGACAGTCAAGCAAAGTTCGCTCAAACAACAGGCTTTGTGTTGGCATCTAGTGAGGGTCGTTATCTATTGAAACTGCATCCAGAAACAGGCCGTATGCACCAATTGAGAATTCAAGCAGCTTGTCGTGGCGTACCAATAGTTAATGACGCACTGTATGGGAGTGCACAGAGGGAAGACATTGAAAGCATTCGTCATCAGCCAATTGCTTTACATGCATGGTCTATTGAGTATGACGATCCGGAAACCAAGCAGAGAGTTGCTGCACATGCTCCCGTTCCAGAAACATCTCTCTGGATGTGCTGGCGGGATGCAATTTCTAGTTGTGTACAAAGTGGATCTTGATAAGAAGCTGCGTTACGGCATCTGTAGATTCAGTCAATTTCGCTTAAGGTATCGCCGCATCAGAATACGTCGAGTTGAAAATGATGGCCCTGATAGTACCGACGAGATTTTGGATAGTAATTTTGCCATGATCGATTGTAAACGGGTACGCGCATTTCCTGTGGATAGCGATGGTAGAGATCATTAGCGCTTTTCATATAGCCATCAGCGTAATAGTTTTGGGGATACCAGACATACGGATAGTGGTAGAGACGATTCCAGTCGTGGGTGTTGTACGAGTTTGCCCACTGATAACCATAAGCCTGTTGGCCAGCCGTTGGTGGCTGTTGGGCGCGTGCAGGTAACGAATACCCCAGAACAGCACTGGCAACAATTAGTGCCAGTGCATACATATGCCACTTCATTCTATTTCCCCCCGTGTACTGATTCGGTAAGTCCGCGAACGGTTCTTCCGCACATCAGGAAAATTATCGGCAAGCAGGACGATCAGACTTCACGGAAAAAGTGGTATTTTCGGCATAATTTAAGAAATCATGCTGTCTGCGTCCGCTCAGAAGGCAAACGTCCTTCTGCCAATTCCTTATCCCATTCATCCATAAGCGGCCAATGGGTGGCACAAGTTCCGAAGTCAGCCAGTGTGAGATAGCCCTTCAGTCGGGTAATTGTTTTTTCGAGCAACTCATCATTCTTTCGGAAAACAGGTCCATGGCTCGGTAAAAGCCATTCAATGTCACTGGCGGCAATTCGCTCCAGCGATGAAATAAATGAAGGAATATCGCTGCCGTGATGTGCGTCAATTGCTCCCACAGACCCATCTCTGTAGATGTTGTCACCGGAAAGAAGGAGATCACCGAAGCGGAACGCAAGTTGGCTGTCCGTATGACCGGGTGTATGCCAGACTTCCAATTCTCGGTTGCCAATTTTGATTCTATCTCCGTCTGAAATAGGCTTTTCAATTTTTACAACGGGCATTTCAAGATGCACATTTTGAGCTGAAATCTCAGCAAATGTTTTGATCCGGTCACCCAGCTCAAGTGACTGCACCGCTTTTGGATGCGCAAACGCAGGTGCTTTTAAAAGACTCTTTGCCTTGGCGAGTCCTTGAATGTGATCAACATCTGCGTGGGTGGCGATAATTCCAAGGCATTGAGAAATTGGGAAATCGATTTGACGAATGAGTTCAACAATCTCATCGACATTTTCCTCATATCCAATGTCTATGAGAATCCACTCATTTTCATCGAAGAGAAGGTAGACGCTGCATCCAATTCGCCATCCAGCTTGATGGTTAATTTCAATGACACCTGGGAAAAGTGGCCGACGTTCAAGCATTGTAAAGTGTCTGGCGAAAGGGCGTTATTCATGTCAGGATCCTAGAGTTCGAAGCTACTTGCCAGAACTCGCTGAACCCACTGCTAACTATTGTAGGGCTAACGGACGCACTCGACAATCGAAAGAAGTGCTCTGGGGGGCTGAGCCGCTCCATTTTGAGCCAGAGTATGGGTGTATTCTGAAAAGTCGAGGCGAACGGGTCCTATCGGGACGGTCAGTCTGATTTGTGCGGGGTTTTCAACTCTTAATTCACCCTGTATGCAAAACGGATCCTTACTTGCTGGATGCCCGAAACGAGAATACTTTTTTGTCTGGAAGTGGGCGTTGTTCGCAAACATTTCTCAACACCAAAGGAATGAGATACATCTCATGTACAAAGGCTTGCAGTAAGGTGCAGTTGAGATGCGGATGTCATATTTGATCGTGTGTATTCTGAGGGCTGGAAAAGACATTAAGTTTTATAATCCGGCAAATAAAAAACTCCGCCCGGGGTAGGTACCCCGAGCGGAGATCACTGGCCGAAGTCGGGCAACGGATTTCCGTTCGACCGAACGTTTACACTATTTGGTGCTTACGGTACGACTGACCGCAATTACCTTGGTAGCCCTTGTGGCTGATGCGGAAGCGTCCGGAGTTGGGGCAACAGCTGCCTCAATTCCACAAGCTGGTTCGCATCCACAAGCTGGCTCGCAACCGCAAGCTGGCTCGCAACCGCAAGCTGGCTCACAACCACAGGCTGGCTCACATCCACAGGCTGGCTCACATCCACTGTCGCAGCAGCTGTCGCAGCATCCGCGATGATGTCGAGCAAAGCAACGCTTCTTGGCTTCGTGAAGATCACGGAGCAAGTCGCGAAGTGGGTGCTTGCAGCATCGCTTGCGAGTTCCACAGCAGCTGTCGCAGCATCCGCTGTCACAACCATTGTCACAACCACAAGCTGGCTCGCAACCACAAGCTGGCTCGCAACCACAAGCTGGCTCACAACCACAAGCTGGCTCACAACCACTGTCGCAGCAGCTATCACAGCAACCACGATGGTGGCATCGCTCGAAAAGACCTTTCAAGCCACCGAATAAATCACATTTCCTGCGACCACAGCAACCGCTATCGCAGCAACTGTCGCAGCATCCATCGTCACATCCGCAAGCTGGCTCACAACCGCAAGCTGGCTCACATCCGCAAGCTGGCTCACAACCGCAAGCTGGCTCACAACCGCAAGCTGGCTCACATCCGCAAGCCGGCTCACATGAATCACAACACGAATCGCAACAGCCATGGCCGAGCATTCTATCAAGAAGCTCAAATCCATAAGACTGACTACAGACGGTAACACCTAAAACTAGTGCACCGAGAAACATCATACGCTTCATCGAGCCACATCTCCTTTGCTTGTAGATCACGCCTGAATGGTTCATCCCGACCGCGCGGTCTTGTCACCCCGAGGGTGTGATCTACGAACTAATTTCTGCGGTAGGCCTGCCCAAGCCAATCCGTGACTCGAGAAAAATCAGGTTACTACCGCCCCCGTTTCGTTACCCGACGGGCACAGTGATGCCCCGGGGGACACAGGGGCTATCGGCGGACAAGGGAAACAGGCTTGAGTTGGCTCTAAGTTTTTTTTCAGTAACGACTTAGCTGTATCAGTCGGGAAAAAGATGGTGCTTTTGACTGTCGTGCTGACTGTGAGGACTGGCGTCCTATTACCGGTATTCCCGAGTGTTAAAAATTACCTGACCGTAAAACTTCAGCACTTCGAGGCTGTCATTTGGAAGGCTTTTCCGGCCAAGTGGAGTTTTCCGAATGTGCATACGGAGCATAGGACCAGCAGTTGACATTGCGTTTCATATCAATATGCTTCGGCCTTAGCGTTTGGTGGCTCCTCAGGCCAGTTGGCATTGAGGAGCATTCAGGGAACACCGGTGTAATTCCGGGACGGCCCCGCCGCTGTAATCAGATAAGTAACTCGAATCACTTCAATTACTTGGCTTGGACAACAATCACGACCATTGCAATCAGGCTTGATTGCGAGAAGGTATTGTCCAAGCACGTCTGAGAGTCAGAAGACCTACCACTACGCATTGAGAGCACGTGTGACTGCGAGGGCGGTTTCACGAGCACGGGCCGCGCGAGTGGTCCGTAGACAGATTTACATTCATGGTCACAGCGGGTGCATTCTGCTGTGGCCGAGAGGATTTTCTTATGACTCGAGATTTCTATTTCCACGGGGAAAATGTGTCGTTGCAAGGTAGCGGAACGGTACAGGCATGTGGTGAAAAAAAAGCAGGCTTCACGCTGATTGAACTGCTTGTTGTCATAGCAATTATTGGTGTTCTCGTTGGTTTATTGCTGCCTGCAGTGCAGCAAGCTCGTGAGTCAGCCCGTCGCATAAGCTGTTCAAGCAACGTGCGGCAGCTAGGCGTCGCGATGCACAGTTACATGTCTGCAAATAAAAAGTTTCCTTGTCAGAAGATTGATGATGATACTCGCTATGCAGCGTCTGTTGCTGGAAGCTGGACGCCTGGTGGAAAAGCTCTTTTTTGGTTTGGTGAAGTTGATTACACGACTGACTCCAATGGCACACTTGATGTCACAGCCGGGCCGCTGCAGCCATATTTTGAATCAAACGCTTCTGTTTTACAGTGTCCAAACTTTTCAGAATCAATGCTTGAAGAAGTCAAGTTTGGTGATCGTATCGCCACCGCGTTTGGGTACAACTCGCAGCTCGGACCTGGTTCAGGAGGTTATTACGACGCTGCAGGACCGTATCAAGATAAAGCATACAGAATCAGAGATGTCCCTGAGACCTCTCGGACAATTGCATTTGCAGAGACCGCAATGATTTATTTTGCAGCACCGTATGGTCTGAGAGAACAGCTTGGTGGTTTTAGTAAGCCCTCGACGGCAGACCCAGTAGTTCATTTTCGTCATGGTGGTGGGTTTGCCAATGCGGTCTTTGTTGACGGGCATGTTGAAGGCTTTAGCCGAAAGTTTCGAAACGGACCGTGGACGAGCCCTGGTCAAGAGGCTCAGATGGAGTTCCATAATATTGGGGCAATCTGCAATGGAGACATCATCAGTCCATTAGCTACATCGAACGGTGGAGATCCTTTAGATGACGCAGAAGTAGATGCGTTGTGGGACCGAAACTAAACTGTTCACTCGTAGGAGATTCTTTATGAAAGATATGCGTCTCTGGGGTGCGATATTCGGTCTGGTTCTTGCCTCATGGCTTCTCTACCCGTCCGTATTTGCAAAGAGACCCCCCGCTGTTGAGAACGATGATGTGATTGTCATTCACTACGTTTGTCGAGAAAGTGGCAAAGTCTTTGAGCTTCCTCTCGCTGGAGAATGTTGTGTGCATCCTGAAACTGGTCGTCAGACACTTGTTCCAGCAGTCTACGACGCTCGTCGAAAAAAGTGGCGGCCAGGGCCACCACTTGCGGAAATGAGACAAATGGGGCTGCTTTCATCAGTCCCACGTGACTAAAATTTTCGTTATGGAAAATAGTTCCGATTCTTCCGTTTCGAAAGCGACACTGTGTAAAAATACTGCAGCATGGGATCGACTTGCCAAAGCGCACGACGCTTTGGCAAGTCCTGCATGTGACGAGGCATTTGTAGATCCAAGGAACTGGCTTGGCACAGGTGGTCCTGCTGATCGCCCGTGGCTTCCTTCGAGCCTAAACGGGCTGGAAGTTCTTTGTCTTGCCGCAGGTGGAGGGAAGCATGGACCACTCTATGCAGCAGCCGGTGCGAGAGTGACGGTTGTCGACCTGTCAGCGTCAATGCTTGACCTTGATCGACAGGTTGCCAGAGAACGGAAACTTCATCTTGAGCTGATACAGAGTTCCATGGATGATCTTAGAATGTTGAAAGACGGTCGTTTCGACCTTGTTATTCACCCTGTGAGCAGTTGCTATCTGCCTTCTCTGGCCAAACTTTTTGTTGAAATTTTTCGTATTTGTCGGCCAGGTGGATCCTACATGAGTCAGCACAAGTCTCCAAGAAATTTACAATCTTCGTTGCAACCAAATTCCAATGGTCGGTATGAACTTGTTTATCCAGAGGTTCGTTCGGTGGATGACTCAAAAGCACTTCCACCGGCACCACCTTCTCGTTTGAGGGAAGTTGGGACAGATGAATTCATCCATTCCCTAACAGATATTGTTGGTGGGATATGCCATGCGGGCTTTTGTATCGAAGATTTTTTTGAGCCAAGTGAGGGTGATCGAGAAGCCGCTCGCGGCTCATTTGCTCATCGAGCAGCTTTTCTGCCACCGTATATTCGTATCCTTGCCCGGAAAATTGGGCAGGGAGCAACTTTGCAACCTGTCGTGGTACAGTAAAGACTTGTACTGCTGTAAGGATGCAATCAAATGATTTGTATGAATATTATTCTGACGGTAAAAGAAGAACGCGATATTGAAGCCGTGCGTGACTTGCTCTGTCAGGCGATGAGAAAGAGTAGGAATGAGTCAGGTTGTGAGCGATTTGATGTCTATCACTCGCAATCAGAGGCGAAACGATTTACTATGGTTGAGCATTGGTCTTCCCAAGAGGCTCTTGATGCCCATCGTCAGGCTGAAGCGTATACAACAATTTATAAGCCCCAAGTGATCCCACTCGTTGAGCGTGTTGGTCATCCAGTGACGCTTTTGGAGTAATGCTGGATCTATCAAATAAATAGATTTCATTTTGTCTATGTTGCTTCTCATTGATAACTATGATTCGTTTACATGGAATCTCGTTCAAAGACTTGGAGAAATAGAGCCACGCTTAAACGTTGAGGTCTATCGGAATGATTCCATCGATGGTGACGCAATTGCTGCAAAGCAGCCCAGCCACCTGCTCATTTCACCTGGTCCATGCACTCCAGACAAAGCGGGTATTTCCTGTGATGTTGTCCGCCGTTTTGCCGGTCGCATGCCAATTCTGGGGGTCTGCCTCGGCCATCAGGCAGTGGGACAGGTTTTTGGTGGAAAGATTGTCGCAGCAAAGCAACTGATGCATGGCAAGGTTGATCAGATCGAGCATGCCGGCAGGGGCTTGTTTGCGGGGCTCTCTTCACCAATAGAAGCCACTCGTTACCACAGCTTGGTGATTGATCCAGCATCAGTGCCAGATGTTTTTGAGGTCGATGCCTGGGCTTTTGCACCCGATGGCAGTAGAGAAATCATGGCTATTCGTCACCGTGAAATGCCTGTCTACGGTGTGCAATTTCATCCAGAAAGTTTTCTTACAGTGAATGGGCATGAAATGCTGCGGTCTTTCCTTGGGACTACAAACAGTGGTTTAGTCTCATGATTGATGTCGTAGAAGCGCTGCGACGAATAGAAAAGGCAGCGGTTGTTAGTCAGCCACGTCGTGTTCGTATCGAAAACGCTGTTGGGCTGCAATTACGGGAAGATGTGATTTCAGATACGGATTCACCACCGTGGCACCGCTCGATGATGGATGGATTTGCAGTCATTTCTAATGACTTTGTTCTCGCCGAAGATGATAAGGCAGTTGTGCCCCTTGATGTTGTTGCTGAAATTGGTGCCGGTGAAACAACGGCAATTATTCTCAAGGAGGGGCAGTGCGTTCGAATCATGACAGGCGCTCCAATGCCCTCAGGGGCAGACGCTGTTATTCCAATTGAGCGAGTTGTTACAGGAAGTTCGGAAGGTCACGTCGGCGAGCGCGTTTCTTTACATGATCCTCACTTTCGGTTTGGCCAGCACGTAAGCAAAAAGGCAAGTTTTTTTCAGGCTGGGCAGACGGTTATCAACAGTAGTGTTGAGTTAGAGCCAGTTCATATCGGACTTGCTGCTGAGGTAGGTGCCTCTCATGTAACAGTGAATGCACCTCCTCGTGTGTCAATTATTACAACTGGAAATGAACTTATTTCCGAATGTCAAATTCCGGGAAAAGGACAAATTCGTAATACGAATGAACCTATGCTTTCCGCTGCAGTGGCACGTTGCGGTGCAGAGCCAATCCCAATGGGTATAGCCAGAGATCATGGAGAGTCACTAAGGGCATTAATAGCTCAAGGGCTTGCGGCTGATATCCTTCTTCTTTCGGGCGGCGTCTCTGCTGGAGATTACGACATTGTGCCGAGAACGCTTGAAAAGATGGGCGTCGAATGCATTTTTCATAAAGTTTGTCTGAAGCCTGGAAAGCCAATCTGGTTTGGGGTTTTCCAACGACTGGCGGCATCATCAACACTTGTCTTTGGTCTTCCTGGGAATCCTGTAAGCGCCCTGATTTGTTTTGAACTATTTGTTCGACCAGCATTAGGTCTTGTAACAGGCCGATCGATCGATATGAAGAGTGGCCCTCATCTCACGGCGAGATTGGTCGGTTCGGTGAAAGGTAGTGGTGACCGGCCTGTATATCATCCCTGTCGTCTCGAATTATCTGATGGCAGTCTCTTTGTTGAAGCGTTGCAGTGGGGTGGCTCTGCCGACTTGCTCGGGCTTTCTCACGCAAATGGGCTTCTCGTGATACCGAAAAACGGTGGAGATTATCAGGAAGGAGACGTGGTAGAAGTCATTCCCCTTGTATCACGATTCCGTCACGAGTCCGAGTGACGCGAGTTTCGCAAAGCACTCATCCCGCTCCCGACATCGCTCCAAAGAGACCCATGATTCATCTTGAGCTGCTTTAAAATCTTCACGAGAAGCCGGCAATGCCGTAGCACCGGATGCCAAACGCTGAATAACGCCACGGTCAAGACGAGTGAGTCGCATCGCGTCAACTCGATAGTCCAGAAATGCTTCCCAACAAAGAGGGAAAAGTTTTGCAATGATTTCGTTTCCAATAGTTTCGGCATACCGTCGAATTTCAAGTTGTGCGTGACTATCCATTCGCAACGCTAGGAAATGCAGCAGATTATGCAGATCAATTTTCCAGTACGCTTCTGTATACGTTGAAAGTGGTAAATCTTTACGTGCTTGCTCACGGGCTATGCCAGCTTGCAGTCTTTCCTCGTAAACCCGCCGAGCAAGGCTTTGTAATTCTTGTTCAGATTGAGTCAGAGGATGCCCGTCATTGTTCGTGAGGAATCCGTCCGACCCCTGTCGGTTCGTTGATGCCTGGCTTCTCCAGCCATCGTTTCCCGTTGATTGCATTGAATCGATTGCGAGGGAGTATCGAGTTGAGTATTCGTTGATATTTGCTGTCCGGTGCCGAACCCACTGTCGCCAGCAATCCATTGGTACCCGTACAAGAAATTTCACCTCGGCCATCTCAAAGGGTGTTGTGTGGGCATGTCTCAAAAGATAACGGATCAGTTGCCGGTCGTCACTGACTTTCCTCGTGCCTTCACCGTAACTCACTCTCGCAGCTTGTACGACCGACGCATCGTTTCCCATGACATCAACCACCGTCACAAATCCGTCATCAAGAACAGGGAATTTTTTCCACCGAAGGCTGTCTAGCGAGGGAGAGTCTTGTACTGCGGATGGGGCGGATGGCATGAAATTTCCTCAATGCAACGAATGAATTTGTGTACAGAATGAACTTATCCGGTGATCACTGCAACCGTTGGTCGTGTTGCAAGTCAATCACGCCATTCTGGAATATTATTTCAACTAAAGAAGTTCTCGCCATAAAGGTTTGTTTGCGGACAGGTCGTAACAGTTATATCGCCATTGACTCGTGTTTGACACGCAAGTCGCATGGTCTCTTCGTTCCCGATGTAGGCCATAGAAACACCCATGCGTGCTTTCTCGAGGAGTCCTCTTGGGCTTGTATTCTCCATTCCTTTGGTGATGAGCACTCGACAACTTCCACAAGATGCCATGCCGTGGCAATTGAGGACTTTGTGAACCCCGGGGTACAGTGAGACTCCCGCAGCGAGTGCCTCCTTGCGAAGGTTGGCACCTTCAGGAACTTGAATTTCTTTTTTCTCTGTAGCAAAGGTAATTGTTGGCATAGGATTCTCTCGATAGGAAGGCCTTGGTTTCCCGATACTGTAGTCATCTGGGCCGTTTGCTTCCAGCGCGGCTAAACTAATCCCGGAGGAATGGGTGAATGGCCGAATTATCACGATATCAGCGTCAAGTCGTCAAAAACTATTATGAGAACCTCGATACAGCACTTGTGCAGCGACTTGGCGAGCAGGTCACAGACCTTTATCTTGCTGAGGGTAAAAAACGAACAAAACTGTGGGCATCCATTGAAAAATCCCTTGAGAAACTTGAGGTTCCCAAATCAAGAATTGATCGAGTTGTTGCCTCTGATGATGCGCAGCAACTAGCGACACTCCTGCAAGAATTATGGGGTTAAATCCTCAAGAATAAGCTGGTCGTTGAGCAGGAGATATTTCAGGAAAAGAAATCGATTTTTTCTATTCGATTCGATTTCGGTTACAAATGGCATAGCGATTCCTTACGCCTATTCTTAATAGATGGTGCTCCCATGAAACAGGTTGTTGTCATTGTGAAGCCATTTCTGGCAGAGCGTGTTCTTGAAACTGTAGCCGAACTGGAAGTAGACGCTCTCGCTGTGCATGAGGTGAAAGGGTACGGGCGTCAGAAAAGTTATCTCGACGCGACGACTGAACAGGATCGATCACTCGCCTTTCTTCCAAAGGTTGAAATTCAGTGCTGGGTCGAAGACTCTCAGATTGATCACTTCGTTGATAAGGTGAGTCAGGTTGCACGAACAGGAAGAATAGGTGACGGAAAACTGTTTATTCTTCCTGTTTCCCAAATTAGTGAATGAAGATGCCTGTCGCATACCAGATGCTATTTTTGCCTCGTTGTATGTCATAGCCAAATGCGGAGTGCTCGGTTGAGACTGCCCGCCAATGGCCTGGTGATTGCCGCCAGCAAGAAACGCAGTCGATGCAGGAATCAAGTAAGTCTTGGTCCGGCCAGCTTTCCGCACAGACCTCAGTTGCTGGTCCACGATGTTGGCTAAGTCGTTGTGATCGCTGCCCCCATCCATGATGACCTTGTTTTTGCAGTTGTGCCTGATGAGCGGAATGTGCAGCCGCCGCTTCACATAGCACTCTATCGCAACTCCCATCAGTACTTTTTGGAGCATCGGCATGTCGTCGCACTGCAAAAATCATCGATCGTTGTGTTAATGAGCCGGTGGGTAATCGTGCAATCAAAGAGAGGTCGTGTCGGCTAAATTGATAGTACTTTCCAGCCCGTCTCGGTAAGACTGAAACCACGTGCCCTTTCAGTCGTTCGTGGGCGTAATCAATAACAATTATGCCGGGCCCTCCACGAATTTCTTCCAGAGAAGTTGACGAAATCAGCAGGTTCGAACGTTCATCGAAATCAAGTTGGCAAAATACCCATGGAGTACCCGACTCTGTAAAAAGCTTTCTGACGGAGGGCTTCTGGAGTTGTTGAGTCGCTTCATCGTCCCCAGCAGTTGTATTTTCAGCACGAATTGATATTAAAAGCAGCGCCGAGTTCTTTGCGGCAATTCGTGTGGCATCGGTGTAGTTCGATACATCAATGATCTTTTGACGCCGCGAGAAATATAAAGGATTGCTTTGGTTTTTATCTGCAAAACACTTCCCGTTTACCACACATACAAGAAGTATCATGGTGGTGAGGAGCGGACGAGAATGAACGTGTCTTGGCATAGCGCGTTGTGGTCGATAGGTGAAGAAGTCGTGCAGATGAATAAAATTCACGTCTCTGCTTGAGATATTATTGAATCTCCCCGCTGAGAATCCGGCAACAGCCGTACCCTTAAAATCAAGAAAATAGCGTGAAACTTGACGATTTTGACCTAACGAGGAAGAATCCGGCCTCAGGGCCGCGGATTGATTAATCGAGGCTGCTGTGGAGTTACAGCCACTAAAATCGTTAGACTTCGCGTAATCGTTTCTGTTTCCGCACCTTTGTAGTCAGGTCAATGCAATGCTCCGTCACGTTGCCGTACTTTTTGTTGTCCTCTTTTCCTGTGTCAGCATTCTTGGGTTCTGCAAAGGAGCAGATATCGCTGACTTTCGTAAACAGCCACTTGGCGAAGTGCCACCATTTCAAAAACCGGATGAAGATGCTCTTGTCGAAGCATCCGCTCATCTTCGTAAGGCACTTAAACCATTAAATGAACTGTTAGCTGAAAGCAAAAGTGGTGTTGATTGGCGGGCCTATCTTGATTGGTCATCGCTTGAGGCCCAAGCAGCCGCAGGACAGAACCTCGACGTGAGCATTTTGCTTAAGCTTTATCGCCGATTCAATGCGAATGAAAATGGGCTGGAGATGTATCAATTTGTCACAGTGCGTCGAGCACTTGCTGCAGCTATTGAAGTTGCTGTAGCGGCGACCAATGATCAAGCTGCTGAAACGTACACAAAAAGAATTCAGAAACTTGGCGACTTGGTCAGGAAAGCAGCGAAGGACAAAACACCGAAGTCCCTTGACGGCGTCGGCCCTCTCCTCGCTCGGTTAGTGGAGTCTCGACAGGCGTCTGGTCTTGTCACCAAGATACGGAGTGCAGTTGACCGTCCAAATCTTTATATGAGTGTGAACGAAAGTCTTCTGTCATCAGCTGTCAATCGTGTCGTGGATCGCACGTCTCCTGTCAATGAAGTCGTGCTTGGAACACCAGTTCGTGGAACCGGTCACACAAGTGGAACGGTACTCCTTGATTTCCTTCCTTCTTCGCAGCGAGCGGTGACACAGTTGTCGTTTCAGGCGACAAATCTGGCGAATACCCGGAGTACGAAGGGGCCGGTTACGGTTTGCTCCGAAGGAGTGACTGAATTATCGGCCCAGAAGCGAATTTATATCGACGATGAGCGTGTGTGGGCCGATCCGACTATTGCGTCTGCCTCGACAAAAACACGCATGACAGGAATCGGTGTCAAAAGCCGATTCGGAAAGAACTTTATTCGTCGTATTGCGTCAAAGAAGGTGTCTCAGATGAAACCAAAAATTGAAGCAATTAGTGAAAAACGGGCTCAGGAAAGGGTCCGTCGGGAATTTGAGGTTGAGACGGCAGAGGCAATTGGTCAGGCTTCACAAGATTACGAGCATAAGTTCCGTCGACCCTTAAAGGCTCGTGGTTGGTATCCGGAATTACTTCGGATGAGCACGACAAATGAAAAGCTGACTGTGGTTGGTCGAAAAGCACTTCGTGATCAAATTGCAGCATTCACGGATCCTCCCAAAGTAGATGACGATGCAATTCTTTCAGTTCGCGTGCATGAGACACTCGTTAACAATGCTAGTGAGATTACGCTTGCAGGCCGAACAATCACCCAAGAATTTGTCGAAGAGCAATTAAAAGAACGGGATGGTGAATTGCCGGAATCATTGACGAGTGATCCTGATCAGCCACCATGGTCTATCACGTTTGCAAAAAAAAGGCCTGTGGAAATTAATTCAAACGATGGAAGTTTCAGGCTTACAATTCGCGGTAGTCGGTATACATCAGGCGATCGATCGTTCCCAGCAATGGATATCTGGGTTGCATATAAAATTGATGCGGGAGCTGACAGCATTCGCCTTGTTCGAGATGGCGATGTCCAGATTTATCCTCCGGGGTTTGTTCCGGGTGGTGATAAAAAGCTGAGCGTTTCTGAGACCTCATTACGCAGAATTCTTCAAAAACGTTTCGGAAAAGTTTTCAAAGAGGTTGTTGATATTGAGTCGCTTGAACTCCCTGATCAACTTGCGGCTGCTGGCCCATTGCCGATGGAACAACTCGAAGCCCGCAAAGACGGATGGATGGCGATTGGGTGGCGAGAAAAAGATGAGAAATCAACGGGAAATAACGAATCAGTAGCAGGACTGGAAGCACCAAGTCAGTTTGGAAGTCGCCTGTAGATGCATGATTTTGCATCGTTTGGTCAACAGTAAGGTCGCTTACTTATCCAAGCGAATCAGTGCCGTGAGTCGGTTGGCTTCGGTAATTGCTTCATCAATTGGAAGTCCCTGAGCAACGCCAGGCCGACTGTGGCCGGCGGCTGAAATATACGCGTTGCGAAGTATCTCGAGCCTTTGTGTGACACGTGGCAAGAGCGGTTCAGTGTTTTTCGTACTCCACGTTCTAGGGACACCCACGTCATCCAGAACGGCTCGGCAAATTGCCCAGTGCCCTTCATGTCCAGGGTGTACTGTGTCTGGAGCAAAAACAAATGAAGGATTCGAAACACGATTTAGTTCCAGTAAGTCTTTCATCGGGCCGTGAACATCTATAACCATCCAGCCGTTTTGTCGCTTTGAAAGCAACCATTCGGAGTATTGTTTAAGAACATCTTCATAGTTGGTTGAACCCGCCGGGCCGCGCTTGTCTGGGCGTTGATCGTAGACAGGTGGGGTGAGATGGATGATCTTTGCCCCAATACCCTCTACTTTTTCATGAAGGCGAATACTGCCTTCTTGAAACTTGCTAAATCGTTCAGCCTCAAAAGGCTGGTAGATACCGCAGTTCATGCCATAACAGGCTAGCACGACATCGGGGCGACTGACCCGTAGTACCCGATCCAGGCGTTCGTGCAAATCTGGACGCAGAAATTTTCCACCAGCGTGCCCGGTTTCTGAGAGTCCGGAAACGGTTTCACTTGGGAGTGCCATATTGATCACTCGGGCAGAAGTACCTGCTGTTTCCATCCAGCATGTGAGATACGAAACCCAGCGACCACTGAATGTGATGGAGTCTCCAAGGATAAGAACTCGATCGGATTCGATAAGCAGTTGGTGTAGAGTTGACTCAGTTTTGTCAGGGCTGGCAGCACGTAGGCCAGTGGGAGCGACTATAACGAGCCAGCCATAAGCGAAAACGCTCAATACAACTGGCCATAAACTTCTTTTCATCTCCACAAATGACTCCGCCTTAGTCAGCTACTTTCTGGACTGGCTTAGCACCCTCTTTGATTGCGAAAAGATGGCTGCGGTTTGCGATGTAAAGCGTTCCATTCGCTATGATTGGCGTCGTATACACGCTGTTGCCCATGTTAATCTCTGCAACAAGGTCCATTTCCTTCGACAGTTTAAAAATGCAAACGTCGCCGTCTTCATCACCAATGTAGACCTTGCCATCAACAATGAGAGGAGATCCCCAACTCGCTGCCAGCATGTCGTATGTCCAATATGGTTTTCCAGTTGAGACATCAAGGCAATGAAAAAGTCCACTAAAGTCCGCAATAAAAAGTAAGCCATCTTTGATTGCAACCGTTCCGCAGGTTCTGTGCATTGTTTCTTCAAAACTAAGCTTGCCATTTCCATCGGCATCAAACCCTGGGTAATGCCAGACGGCTGCAGAGTTTGAGTTGGGGCGTGCGACTTCTCCTTTTTCCTTGTTAATTGCCTGCAAGCGACGATGGGGCAGCGGAGTATCGGGGTCCTCAAGGCTGATTGCAATTTCAGGGCTCGTGTCACCTCGTTTTGTTGGGTCGATACACCAAAGATGACCAACGCCTTCACCATGTTCAGGGTCTTCACCAACCGCTATGTAAACAAGGCCCTCGTGAAATACAGGTGTGCCGATGATATGATTTCTGTCTGCACGTCCACCGAGTGAATATTTGGACTCCTTTGGGTTGCAATCAAATTGCCAAAGGAGTTTTGGGCCACCTTTTCCGTCTCCGCGTGCATCAAAGCTGTAGACCCAACCGTCACCACCGCCAAAAAAGACCTGTGGGACGCCATCAACTTCAGCATATCCAGGGCTCGACCATTGCCCATGAAGGACATTTGGGCCCGGTGAGGCGTCTGTCCATAAAACGTTTCCATCTCTTTTATCAACACAGATAAAGCTTGGCGCGTTTGGATTCGGTAAATTTATATGACCCTCATCGACCCCATTGCTGGTATTTACAAAAAGAAGGTCACCTGCTGCTGTGACACTGCAGGAACACATATTGTGTTGCGATACGCCTAGGGCGGTCATCATGTTCAATACCCACACGACATCGGCTTCAGTTTCAGCTTCTGTACTCTCTTCAGTGAACGGGCCATCATTTTCTCCGTCTCGGAAGCCCTCGGTGTCGAGGCATTTGACCTCGCCGCGGCTGCTCACATACCAGAGTCGGTCACCTTCAACCAAAGGCGCACAACAAATTCCTTGAAGGGGCCAGTCATGTACTCGGCCCGTTGGAAGTTTTTCACTTGAATCCTGCCAGAGGAACGCCCCATCCGTAACATCAAAAGCAATGAGACACCCAAGGTCTACTTTTGCCGGATATCGCTCGATCCATCCATTACCGTTGTTGGTGCCTACAAAAACTTTTCCGCCCGAGATAACTGGATTGCCATAACTCTGGCTTCCGAGTGCGGCTACCCATGCAATGTTTTGACTCGTATCTGCTTTCCACTTTCCCGTTTCATAGTCAAACTCACCAGGTTCCCACTCGGTCGGTACTCCAGTAGCTTCGGATACATTATTCCGATGAGGTGAGCCGCCCCATTGGTTCCAATCATCGGCCGAAGCCAGATGGGCTGAAGAACTTACAAGTATCGCTACTACAAAAACGGTGATATTCAAATATCTCACTGAGCGGCCTCCACCATGACGTTGTCAACATAAATCTCGGACATTTTTGAGTTTCCAAAGAACCCCGGACTGCCTCGCAGGTTACCATCTTTGTGGACCGCCTGAACGGTCCAGGCGTCGGGTTCTGGCATGCCTCGGGGCCATACCTTGCCCCGCAGAACGGCATCATTTCCTTGTGTTGTGGTCTTAAAGACGACTCGGTACCAGGTCCCAGCCTTCCACTGAAAAGGCACCGTCTTTGAAAAGTGTGTGGCGACTTGTGGAGGCCAACTGCGGACCTGAAGTTGCTGGCTCGCCCCCATCAAATCAAGCGTATAACGTTGAGCAATTAACCCCATGTCGGGTAATCGAGATGTTTGAAGATCAGTGCTGCCAGTTGCTTGTGTCAATCCTTGAGACTGATTTGTTCCGTTACTATTCAGAGGAGCATTTGGTGTTCCAGTTTCTCCTGCACGAAGGTCAGCCGCGATAGAATAATTATTGAGATTAGTCGGTCCAATCCATCCTTGGCTTCGAGTTCCCTTTGGAATAGTTGTAATCTTTACCATAGATTTTGAGCCATCGACTTCTCGAACAACATTTCGATATCGCATGCCAACCCACGGAAGTGGAGGTGCGCCTTTTGGAAACCCACCCTTTGGGTCCGGCTCTAGATCAATGTCATCGAAAGTGAATTTCCATGGTAGAGGTGGCATTGAACGAATGCGTGCTGTGCCAGACAACTCACCAATACTGGCTGTGACGGTCGCGCCTGCATGTGCATTTTCTGGAGCTGTATACCGGCCTGTTTTGGTGATAGTTCCTGAATCAGAATCAAAAGTTGCTGGTGTCTCTTTAATAAAGCGACCCTTTGCGTCGAATAAATAAACTCTTAGGTCAACTGACTCTCCAGCACCAATTAACGACTCAGCTGGCACAATTTGAACCCATGCGGGTGGACCGGCCGGCGTCTTAGTGATGTTTGATATGCGTTCTGAACGAGAGACACCAAGCGAATCAACACGACCCTCCGACGAAGCAGCAAGAGTTTCTGCATTACCTAAGCAATATAGCCGTTCACCCGTTGTCAGATAAAGCCTGCCATTCCAAGCGATTGGTGAAGCGGTTACTTCATCTTCTTCTGCAAGTCTCATGCGATGGACGAATGACAGTCCACTATCTGTTGGCTTCAGGACATGCCAACCACTTGTGGAACACACATAAAGCAGGCCGTTTGAAACAAGTGGACTAGCCCGAACAATTGTGCCCAAAAGTCGCGTAGGCCGTCCGATTGGTTCGCCAGTGGTCCGATCAAAAACATGAACTTTAGCGCCATCTTCGACGAAGTAGACTCGATTTTCGACGACGACCGGCATCGATTTCCCGGCTGTCACGGCTTTATGTTGCCAAAGAAGATTTGTTTCGGTTACGTCTCCGTCACCGGTGAGTTTGAGTTTCGCAACAGCACCCATTGATGTGCTATCAAGGTTTTCTTCAGCCTGCGAGACATAAATGCCTTCTTTTGTAACAAGTGGGGCTACGTTCAGGCCACGACGTGAAAAGCGGAAGTTCCAGATTGGCCTTCCAGTTCTTGGCTGGAGATTCCAGATACTTCCATCACTTGAGCCAAAGACCATTGCTGCGGCGCCATCAATCGCAGCAAACATAGGAGTTGAATAGGTAGTGTCTGCCGGAAGTTCACGGGTTCCATTCATCCATTGAACCTCACCCGTGTTGACATCCATACCCAAAAAACGATGTGCGGGTTTTGCTGTCCTTCCCCATCCGGTTACAACAGCGCTGGCTATTACGAGATCCTCAAAAACAAGTGGCCTGTTCGTTCGGCCGCCATACGTCGAAAGAAAACCAAATTCTTCATGCAAGGATCGCTGCCAGTTGGTCTCCCCCGAGACCGCATCCATAGCAGTGAATACCCCACATACTCCGTGAGCAAACACTTGATTTGTGTTTGGGTCAGCGATCACACATGACCACCCAACTCGTTCTGCAGGCACATCAGAAAGATACACATTGAAGATATTCTCCCAGAGCGTTTCTCCCGTCTTTGCATCAATGCAAATAACTTTTTCAGCCTCCTCTGAAGTGCCAGGTTCATGACGAACGAGTGTATAAAGACGCCCATTCATGATGACAGGTGTTGAAATTCCACCGGCTCCGTCATGACTCCAAAGAATGTTTTCACCTGAATCAGGATCAAATGATGTGACGAGTTGTTTTTCAGTTGTGTGACGGTTCTGCTGAGGGCCTCGCCAGTCAGTCCAATCTGCAGCAGAGATGCCATTTAGAGAGACTATTGAAATGAGACTGGCAGCAAAAAGTCTGAAGGCTTGATATGCCGGAGCTCTACTTGGAAAAAAAGAATGAATCATGTCGTATCCTGTTTTGCTCAAATGATGACAAAATAAGGTAATTCTGTCTGATGAACCGATTCGTAGTGTACCTTCATGGAAGAAAGATCGCATGAACGAGGGTTGTCTTACATCAACTCAATTTTTCTCGGACAAACCAGATGGTGACACCAAAACCGACAAACAGCGGAAAATCGAGAAAAGGTGCATCTGCTAAGGATAATCCTGCTGAACGTGTCGTCGCAGAAAATAGGAAAGCCAGGCATCACTACGAAATTCTTGACACCCTCGAATGCGGTATTGCCCTTGTTGGAAGCGAAGTGAAAAGTCTCCGATCTGGAAAAATATCACTGGACGAGGCATATGGCAGAGTCAAAGAGAACGAAGTCTGGCTTATTGGATGTGATATTCCGGAGTACGTGAAGGCAAACCAGCTGAATCATCAGCCCAAACGACCTCGCAAACTCTTGCTCCATCGCCGAGAAATTATCCGATTTGCAAGTCTCGCCTACGAGAAAAGCCTGACACTAGTTCCTTTGAAGGCGTACTTCAAAGAAGGGCGAGTGAAAGTTCTTCTCGGAATTGGTCGAGGTCGAAAGGTTCATGACAAGCGACAGAAACTTAAGGAACAGACAGCGAAACGAGATATTGCAGTTGCTCTCCGAGGTCGTGGAAGTCATTGATCGCCTTGAATTATTTTCTCGGGTACAAAAATAAGCCAGTTCTTCAACTTGAAGAGACTGGCTTATTTTGACCGTTAGATAATTTTTTGATTCAAACTCAGGCAGTATTACCAGCCGTGACAAGATCAGTTGAATCAGTTGAATCTTCGGGATGCCAAAGGGGCATGCCACGCTGAATTCTTTCAGCAAGAACATCTATTTTCTGACGAGAACCAGCAGGTGCCGTCGTCGGTGTAAATTCTTCACTGACGTGAGGAACAAAGTTTTCATCGTGCCCGTACAGTTCGATAATCTCGAATACATTTCGAATTCTGGCCATGGAAACAAACCACTCCTTACAGATAAAACCATTGTGATCAGACTACAGAGAAACGGGCAAACCCGAACCTCAAACTTTTGTGCTCAAACGGTTGTTTACGCGGCAGCCTGAAGGCTCCCGAACGCTGCGGCGGGGACGGCATGAATGCCGTGGCAGGTTGCAAGTACCGAGGTGAACCTCTGCATTATGTACGTCTTACAGCCAGAGTCAAACATTTGGGAAAAGGTTTTGATTTTTTCGTTCGTGCGGGGCTCTCGGCATGACGGTTTGCCTGACTCGAGGTCTGGAAAGTATCATGTTGAATCGGGTTCCGAGGTCAGTACGCGATCGTCGTCGTACGCTTTGGGACGAGTTTTGGGTGGTGGATCAGGGTTTACAACCCCAAGTCGCCGCATCAGATGGCTGAATTCACAGGATCTCTCGCCAGTTATTCCGCTCGCTGGTCGTTTTTTACGTACCTGGGAGCAATTGCAATTGGGACCGGCTTGCTGGCTCTTCCGGCAGCACGTGCGCCAGCGAAGCCACCGTTAACCCTTGTTGACGCCGCATTCACTGCAACCAGTGCCTGCTGCGTAACAGGCCTGACAGTGCGATCCACCGTTGAAGATTTTTCACCCTTCGGACAGGGGGTCATTCTGGTTCTCATTCAGCTTGGCGGTCTCGGAATTATGACGATCACAACGCTGCTTATCTTTCAAATCGGTGGAGAAGCAACGGTCAGGCAGCGGGCGGTGATCGCCGAAACACTCGGAATTAAATCCGCACGAGGTCTTCGCCAGTTGGCTTTGATGGTTTTCGTAGTTGTTCTTTCAGCAGAATTAATTGGCTTTTTGTTATTGACCGCTGCGACGTGGGGCAGTCGTGAGCCTCTCGAGGTCATTTGGAGAGCGGCTTTTCATTCTGTATCTGCGTTTTGCAATGCGGGGTTTTCTTTGGGAGACGATAGTCTCGTGGCCTACAACAGTGATATTCCCGTGAACCTGATTATTTGTGGCCTCGTTATTATCGGAGGACTTGGTTTTCCTGTACTTTTTGACATCACGTCACGTCTTTGGAATCGTCAATCCCTCTGGGATAGACTCCATATGCATTCGAAGTTGATGTTATTAGGAACAGCTGCTCTGCTCGCTTTTGGCGCTGTAAGTTTCTGGGTGTTCGAGTCAGATGGTGTTTTGGCAGGCCAGCCGTTGTCAAACCGTATTTTGTTAGGCCTGTTTCATACGACGACATGCCGTACCGCGGGTTTTCATACAGTCGAGTATGGAAGTCTATCGAGTGCGACACTCTTTCTCACGATACTTCTCATGGCGATAGGCGCAGGCCCAGGTTCTACAGGCGGTGGATTTAAAGTCAGTACTTTCATGACACTACTTACTCGAGCTGGAGCGAGCTTTCGTGGACAGGAACGCGCTAATTTTGCAAAACGAACTATTCCAGAGCGTGCAGTGGAACGAGCAACCGCTACAGCATTAGTTTTCGTGGCAATTGCATTTGTTGCACTCGTAGCACTCCTGGGTGTCGAAAGTGGAGGAAAGGCAGCTGAGCGACCACGCTGGTTTCTCGATGCTTCTTTTGAATGCATTTCAGCACTGGGGACAGTCGGGCTGTCGACTGGCATTACTGCGTCGCTCACAATTCCTGGAAAGTTCATTTTGGCTGTCTTGATGCTTCTGGGCCGTCTTGGTCCCATTACTGTCGCAGTAGCGTTGTCTCGGCAGCGGCCTGCGTACCAGCCCAACTACCCTGAGGAGGAGCCGCTTGTCGGCTAACGTGCGATGCCTTCAACCAGTAGCAAACGTTTTATCATGCTTGGAATGGGTTCTTTCGGCTCTGCACTCGCGACTCAACTCGCAGCAAACGGCTGTCGGGTGACCGGCGTGGATCAGCGGCGTGACCGATTGGATGCTGTCAAGAATGTAATTCAGGAGGCAATTATCGGTGATGCAACTGATCGAGAGTTGCTCGAAAATTTGCCGATTAAAGATTCGACGTCAGTTTTCATATCGCTTGGCGAAACAATCTCTCGATCACTTCTGGCCACGTTGCACGTCAAAGAACTTGGTGCTCGAGATGTAGTTGTGAAGGGTGTGACAAAAGAACACGGGAAGATTTTGTCGCACCTCGGTGCAAATCGAGTGGTGTTTCCAGAAGAGGAGGTTGCGAAAGAACTCGCTGACAAGTCAAGTTGGCCAAACGTACTTGATTTCTTACCAATTGATCCTGAGTACAGTGTAGTCGAAATCACTGTACCGGAATCACTCGAAGGGAAGACACTCGCTGAGGCAGACCTTCGTAATTCAGTCGGCGTCTTCGTATTGGGGTTACGGGATGTGATGCAAGGACGCTTTCAAATGTTTCCTGAAGGGCGGACAAAACTCATTCAGGATCAGATCTTACTCGTCATTGGCCGTGAAGAAGAACTTGCCCGCCTTCGCGAGATGACGTGAAAAAGCACTTACTCTTGCCCGGGTAGTCCGGGTGGCAGTTCAATTGTTATTTCGGCTGGAGGCGGAGCAGTTTTAGGAGAAGTTGGTTGGGTCGCATTCGGATCAAATTTCGGTGTCTCAACTCCGCTTCGTGTAGCAAGATCGGCAGTCAGTGAGAGTTTCTCATCCCCATTCTTCGGGCGAATTTCCAGAAGCGTCACGCCCCACTCATCACCGAACTTCTTTCCTTCAACGATGACTGTTGCCGCTGCTTTTGGGCCAACAACGGGAATTTGCATGGCGGCAATCCCATCGACTTCATTGGCTCGGCCAGTAACCGTTCCTTTCCAGGTGATTGGTTCACCCAAGAATGTCTGAGATCGATTATTTATCGCAACTTCTTCTTTTGCCATATTTACCAGCGGATGATTTGCAATGCGTCCGCAGCCGGAAAGAACAAAAGGTATGCAAAGAAAAAGAACTGGGGCAAATAATTTTTTGTATATCTGACGTGGAAGCATGTTTGTTCCTCCTTGAGCAGTTTTTATTGCCAGACGGTTGCTGTTGTGATTGAGTTACTGTGCATCGTGTTGCCTGCACCAGGCAACTTTTTCTGCCGTTGTTGTTGGCAGATCACCCGCTGGAGACTTTTTGACTTGAGGTGTTTCATCCTGCTCAGGCGATTCATCCGAGGTTATTGTTTCTTCAGGTAATGCCGATTCATCGGGCGTTGAATCGGCAGCCGCAGGAGAGGGGGGCGTTTTAGCCCCTCGAGCCTTCGCTAAGATATCAGCAGTAGAAAGTTTGCCAGCTGGCTTTGCGGCCGGCTTTGAACCGCTACCTCGCGCCGCAGCAAGAATGTCAGCAGTTGATTTTTTCTGTGGCGAAGATGCTTTTGAAGATGAGGTTTTGGTCGCAGGGGCTGCTTTGGCCTTCGCCTGTTTTTCTGGCTTTGGCAGTGGTTCTGTCACGACCTTGAGATGCGAAGGATCAATGTCGTACCAGGCAATGTTGTTGAACTGATCAAACTCTACGAGGCATCGACCATTCATATTGACAGCCCGCACAGTGCCGGTGGTTTTTGCGAACCGACTGAGTTCCGGTGCTGGTGAGTCGATTACCACATATTTGTCAGTCCATTCGGCTTTGAGCCGTTCGATAACATCAAACATCAGAACCTTCCATCAACTCTTTCGACGTTACTACGGGGCGACCGCCAGATGACCGCTTTCCCTTCAACAATTTGACGGAAAGAGCAGTCTGCCGCAAGATGCAGGGTGAACCGCCTCAATACCGCCCACTGAAACACAATACGACCAAAGAACGGTCAAAGGCCGATCAAATGGTTCAAGTGGCCCAGGCTTGATTGTAATGAGATCGTCTGGAGATTCTTGTCCATCACAGGAATAGGTAGAACCAAGCCATTCTGGTGCCTCGAAGACCCTGCAGGCCACCTCCACAAGAATGGTATCTTTTTTGGCTTTAGAGGCTGTCAAACTGGCTGAAAAATGTGAACGTCCAGCCAGCCCGACTGCGACGAGGGCTCCATGTCCCATTGCTTCGGTTGGCGTGACCTCTGTGATAACGGGTGAGGCTGGCCACCTCTCCGAGATGCCCGTAGGGATGGGCAGAATGTCGTTGACTGTTGGGATTTGGTCTCCTTCGACCGATTGCAGGCAGTCCTCCTGATCTATGCGAAAAAGATGGCGCCACCGATCGTTGCTCCACAAGAACTCAACGCGTATTCGCCCAACTTCCAGATGAATTGGGACCCGTGACTTACTTTGTCTGGTTGGTAGATCAGGCATATTTGTACGAACTAGACGGGGTTCATGAAGGCAGATTTCACATCACGTGCGTAGCACGGTAGGTTGAGATTACCCGAAATGAGGAGATCTTGTGGAACCGCGGCGATCACTTGGTTGGCCAATCACGCTTGGTGTGGTCTTAATTAGTTCCATTATCACGCTTGGAGTTGGATGGGTTCTTGTCAGTATCTCTGCTGCACTGGGCTCTCAAAACGCTGCGTTCTATTGGGCGTTACTCGCTGTTGGCGTGTCGCTTCTTATTCTTGTACTCGTTGGCGTCATCATCTACTTTGCTCTGGCAGTCAAGGCAATTGCTCTCTCACAGCGGCAAAGTAACTTTATTGATAGCGTGACTCACGAACTCAAAAGTCCGCTTGCGTCGCTGAAGCTCTATCTGCAAACCCTGATCCGTCGACCAGTACCACCCGCAGAACAATCAGATTTCCATCGATTCATGCTGCAGGATGTAGAGCGGCTCGACACTCTGATCGACCATCTTCTCGATGCGGCAAAAACGATGCATCGTCCAGCATTATCAATTGCTGAAGCGACCAAGATTGTTCCAGTCCTTAAGGAGGCAGCCGTACGGGTTGCTGATCGTCATAACGTTCAGCACGATTGTATTGTGATCAATGTAGAGAAAGAGCTAGAGGATGTTTTTGTACAGGGCAGGGAAGCGGACATTGAAATAGTATTTCGAAACCTTATCGATAATGCAGTGAAGTACTCGCTTCCTGAACCACACGTCGATGCGACAGTTGAAGTCACGAAGAAAAGTCGCGTACTGGTTCGGGTGGCAGATAATGGCCCCGGGATTCCGATAGCAGATCGTGGGCAGGTGTTTCGACGTTTTGTTCGATTAGGAAGTGAACTGGAACGGGCTACGCCTGGAACTGGGCTGGGGCTGTATCTTGTTAAATCAATCGTCAAACAGTTAAGGGGTCGTGTTTTTGTGAAAGGTCGCTTGACCAAACGAGGCACCATCATTGAAGTCGATCTGCAGAAGGTAAACTCTGCCGAAGACATGCCTCATTGACCGGAGCTATGCGGAACCCTTTGAGTAAACCGTGTTGCCGGTTCTAATCATGAATTCAGGCAATCATGCCGTCCCTCTATCCCCTCCGATTTGAATTACCATGCCCCATTCTCCCTCGACCTCTTCGAAATCACATGTCGATCCTGACCAGAGCAAAAAATACGACGGTGACACTGAAGTGTTGCCAATACGTCGTGCGTTGGTAAGTGTCTACGATAAAACTGGACTGGATCGGCTTGCTACTGCATTGAAGGCCGCTGGAATAGTAGCTGTTAGTACCGGTGGAACGGCGCGGGCTCTTGAGGGCTATGGTGTCTCTGTTGAGGATGTGTCTTCAGTAACAGGTTTCCCTGAAATACTTGATGGACGAGTGAAGACACTTCATCCAAATATTTTTGCTGGAATTTTGGCTCGTGGCGATAGAGAAGATGATCTTGAAGTTTTGGCTGAACACGGAATTGATCGGTTTGAACTTGTCGTTGTGAATTTGTATCCGTTTGCAAGCGTCATTAGCCGCGATGGGTGTACGGCAGATGATGCAATCGAATTGATTGATATCGGTGGACCAAGCTTGGTTCGTGCAGCTGCCAAGAATCATGCCTTTAGTGCAGTGGTGACAGACCCCGATCAATACGACGCGGCGGCAGCCGCAATCAGCCGTGGTGGAACGACGCTCGTAGAAAGACGGTTGTTTGCGGCCCAAGCTTTTGAACGTACTGCCGAATACGACGCCGTCATTGCTCACTGGATGGCAGGGCACGCAGGGTTGATTGCGGGCGAAGCAAAACCGATTTCGAGTGAACATCATCCTGACGCCCCGCCATTACCAACTCGGCTAACGCTTAGCCTTGAGCGCAGGTTGCCTTTGCGTTACGGTGAAAATCCGCACCAGTCGGCTGCAATGTATGCACCAGCGGACACCCATTTCGGTCTTGCTGGTTTGAAGCAACTCTCTGGTAAGGAGCTCTCGTATAACAATCTACTGGACTTGGATGCCGCAGTTCGTATTGCTGGATTGATTCAGAATTCTGGAGCGGCAGTTATCAAACACACGAATCCCTGTGGTGCAGCCAGCGCAGCAACTATCGATGAAGCGCTTGAAGCAGCTATGGCAGCAGATCCAACAAGTGCATTTGGTTCAATAGTTGCAGTCAATCGCGTTTTCGATGCAGCGGCAGCGGAGTGTCTGCTCAAGCCGGGAATGTTCGTTGAGGTAATCGCCGCACCGGCTTTCACTGCAGAGGCAGTCGAGGCTCTCAAAACACGTCCGCCATGGAAAGCAAGTGTGCGGTTGGTTGAGGTGCCACCGGGTGATCCATGGGGTCCTACGGCTGGTCTCGAGCTTCGAAGTGTGGCTGGTGCAATGCTGGCACAGCGACCAGACGAGACACCAGATGACCCGGCTGCGTGGCAGGTTGTAACCCACGAGGCACCTGCAAAAGATTTGACGCAGCCGCTCGACTTTGCCTTCACCATGGTGCGACGACTCACAAGTAATGCCATTGCGGTTTGTCAGGGAACAAGTCTTGTGGGAGCCGGTGTGGGTCAAACGAGCCGAGTTGACGCAGTGCGAATAGCATTAGAAAAGGCCGGAGATCGGGCGAGAGGAAGTGTCCTCGCATCAGATGCATTTTTTCCATTTCCAGATTCCATCGATTTCATTCGACAAGCAGGTGTTGCGGCGATCATCCAGCCCGGAGGTTCAAAGCGAGATCCAGAGGTAATTGCCGCCGCAAACGCTGCGAAGCTGCCGATGGTCTTCACATCGCGACGTCACTTTAGACACTAGTAGAATCAAAGTACGCAGAAGTCAGAATATTTGGACCAATACCGTGGATGTCGTTTGGAGCGGTAGGGAATTCCAATTGCTGCTTGTGACGAAAAAGAACGTGCCAAAACCAATCCGTTTTCATTTCCCTAATAATGCGAGTGAGCGATGTCGTCAGTACTCGACAGAATCATCAGTCGAAAACAAAAAGAAGTCGCTGAGTCGAAGGCAATACGTCCGCTTTCCAGCATCAAGGAAAAACTTGAGGATTCTGATCGGCCACGTGACTTCTTTGCGGCTGTTTCCGAAGCCGGTGGAATACGGTTAATTGCCGAATTTAAGCGATGTAGTCCTTCAGCGGGTGAAATTCGTCCCGGTGCTGAGCCTGCAGAGATAGTTCGTGGGTATGAAAAAGCTGGAGCCGCTGCACTTTCTATTTTAACCGATGGTGAAGACTTTGGTGGTTCTCTGGATGACCTCAGGGCTGCGAGGAAGGCATCCTCTCTACCAACCCTGAGAAAAGAATTCATTATTGATTCCTACCAGGTGAATGAGGCACGTCTCTATGGAGCCGATGCCGTTCTTCTCATTGCGGAGTGTTTAGATGACTGTCTTTTAAGAAGCTTGTATCGAGAAGTAATTGATCTTGGAATGACACCACTGGTTGAATTGCATAGTGAAGAAAACCTTTCCCGAGTGCTTGATCTAGGTGCAACGCTTATAGGGATTAATAATCGGGACCTTATTACAATGAAGACTGATATTAATCATGTCCTGAAGCTACAAGAAAAAGTACCGTCAGAATGTGTGCTCGTGGCTGAAAGTGGAATTCGTACACGAGCAGATGTTGAGCAACTCGAGGCTGCTGGAGTCGGGGCGATTCTCGTTGGTGAATCTCTTTTGAGCAGTTCAGATCCATCAGACGCTGCTGCTGCACTTCTTGGGAAACTGTAGCTGAAGCCGTTCAGGTCTCAGGATTTTCTGTCGAGTTGCTGATAAATCGATATCCGGCACCGCGTACAGATATGAAGTGACGGGGCTGGGAAGGATTTTCTTCAAATGACTTTCGCAAGTTCAGCATGAATGTGTCGACAGTCCGTGTTGCAGGCGCACGATCCATTCCCCAGACATTCATAAGCAACTCGGTTCTGGACAATACAAGTCCTTCATGCTCGATAAGATACCGAAGAAGTTTCATTTCAAGCGCTGTGAGCCGAATCTGGCGACTGTCGCAATAGGCTTCCCACGTGTCGAAATTGATATGAGCTTTTCCAAATGAAAAGCTGTTCTCAGAGCGACTTGTCGCAGGTTCCTCCGGGGGAGATGCTGAGCTGTTCTTACGTCGACTGAGGAGACTTCTGATGACTGAGAGAAGTTCATCAAGATCAAAGGGCTTCTGCAGGTAAACGTCTGCTCCAGCATCAAACCCTCGAATACGGTCTTCTACTAACGTTCGAGCGGTAAGCATGACAACTGGTATAAGGCTGCCTCGAGAGCGGAGTTCTTCACAGACTGCATATCCACTCATACCGGGCAACATGACGTCGAGTACAACAAGATCGATATCAGCATTTGGCTCATTGAGAATAGCCAAGGCTTCCTGTCCATCAGCAGCGGTCGTTACCGTCAGGCCTTCGGATGTCAGGTTGTACCGGATGCCGATGGCGAGATGTTCCTCGTCTTCGACGAGTAAGATGTTTGGCATGATTCTGATTGAGTGTAACGCTCTCCAAGATTTTTGGCGTAACCATTTTCACAAAACCATGCCCAAGCATCAGTAGCAGCAACTTCTAATGGCCGTATTTTGTATCCTAACTCATCGAATGCTCGTTGGCATGAGAAGTTGTGACGCAGCATTGACATAGCCGCTGATGCTGAATTTACGGGAGGTTCTCGTTTGAGGAATAGACCGGCAAAGTCTCCGAGCCGTCCGGCTGCACGCACTGCTAGTGGTGGAGCATTTCCGATCGGAGGACGACGATTCGTTACTTTGGCAAAAATTTTCCAAGCATCAAAATATGTGAGGGCATGGCCTCCTAGGATATAGCGACGACCTGTTTGACCTCGTTCGTTAGCAGCTTCAATGCCACTCACAACATCACGGACATCAGCAAAGTCGTTGGCGCCTGGTGGAGCGAGTAGACCTTTCCCACTACCAACCTCGAGAAGCATCCGGCCACTCGATGGCTTCCAGTCCCAGGGTCCAATCATGTAAACAGGGTTCACAATAACAGCATCCAAACCACGTTCAACTTGATCTAAGACAGCAGACTCGGCCATTCTCTTTGTTAATACATAAGGACACTCAATCATACCTCCGGGAGGAGTTTCTTCATTCGCGGGGGTGCCATCTGAGCGCAAGCCGAGAGCATCAACACTCGAGACATGAATGAATCGAACTCCTGCAATACGTGCAATCTTGGAAAGATGAGTTGTCCCCTCGACATTGACTCGATACATCTCGTCGTAGTAACGCCAGCCACAGTGAACCATTGCAGCTGAGTGAATGACGAGATCGACTCCATCAACAGCTCTTTGGAGACTATTTGTATCCTCGAGTTGACCAAAGATCTTTTGGACCGGGAGTCCTTCCAGTGCTGCAGTCGTCCCACTGTGGCGAGGGCGAACCAACACTCTGACGTTCCAGCCGGTATCCAGAAACTTTCTAACAACATTATTACCAACCAAACCAGTAGCGCCAGTGACAAGACAGGACCTTTTGCTGCCGTCGCGGTATGAGTTGAGGACATCTGACATGGTTATCAAGATCAAGTGTTCACTACGTCGATATTCGATGTATGCGGCTTGAAGGCTTTGCGGTAAATAAATTCGGTGAATCAGCGAAAATTCTGTATTTTTGAGTTAAATCGGAAAAAATTCTGAGGCAACTTATACAAAATTTGATTCGTTCTGGTGGAAGCTGACATTGACGTTTTCCTCGGTGTTAGTCGAGAATTTACAGGTAATACGAACATGTTTTGGAGAATTTCCAAAAGCAGATAAAGCCACTATTTAGAGGGGGTTTGCGTGTCGGCCATCAGCATCGAACCGGTTGTTCATCGTCGTCAGCAGCGCCGGTTTATAGACCTGCCTTGGCAGATATATGCCAGTGACCCCTGCTGGATTCCTCCGCTGCGACGTGCTCAGGAAGAGTTACTAGGGTTTCATCCACATCCATTCTACGAACGCAATAAGACGAAGTCTTTTTTAGCAACACGTGGTGGTCGAGACGTTGGCCGTATTACAGCAATTGTTAATGTTGGTCATATAGAACGTTACAAAGAAAACCGTGGTTTCTTTGGTTTCTTTGAATGTGCGGATGATTTAGAGGCGACTACCCAATTATTCAATGCTGCAAAGAAGTGGTTATCGGATCAGGGCATGACTTCCATACGTGGCCCGGTCAATCCATCTCTGAATTATGAGTGCGGCTTATTGATTGAGGGATTTGCAACTCCACCATTTTTTATGATGACACATAATCGTCCTTATTATGCAGATCTTATTGAAGCGAATGGTTTCAAAAAAATCGAAGACCTCTACGCTTTTTGGGGTGAGATGTCGATGCTCGAAGGCATTGATTCAAAACTTGGCGTAATGGTCGAAGGCGTTAAGGAGCGTTTTGGAGTTTCAGTTCGATCTCTTGATCGAGCACGGTTTACCGACGAAGTCCGAATGTTTCTTGATATTTATAATACGAGTCTTGCGGGAACGTGGGGGTTTGTTCCTCTTTCACAGGGGGAAGTGAATCACATGGCTGCTCATTTGAAGCACCTGATCGTCCCAGAACTTTCCCTGGTAGCTGAAGTTGACGGCAAGCCTATCGGTACTGTTTTCTGCTTACTCGACTACAACCCACGTATCAAAGCTATGAATGGGCGACTTTTCCCGTTTGGCTTTTTAAAATTACTATGGAATAAGTCAGCTATCAAAAGAATGAGAGCAATCAGCACGAATGTCGTTCCGGAGTATCAAGCTTGGGGAGTCGGTTTGGTTCTGCACGCCGCCCTTGTGCCGAGACTTTACAACTGGGGCATGAAGGAGGTGGAGTTTTCTTGGGTTTTAGAAAGCAATCATCTTTCGAAGCGAACTCTTGAACGAGGAGGCGCACTCGTAACAAAGAAGTATCGGATTTACCAAGATGATTCACCGAGTTGTGCAAGCGAAACAGAATCAGCGAGATGACTTTATTGTTCCATCGCTCTGATTCACCTGATTGCTGGATTCATTGCGTTGTAAGAAGACGCCACTGGAAATGCTGCCAATCATCGTGGTCCTGTTTCCACGTGCCTGAGGTCGTCGAGCAGACTTGTTCTTCGGCCAGCTACTTCGTCCTTGGCGATGCGTACGTTCCCAACGCATTGAACCATAGTTCACGCCACCCAAATTAAAAGATCGGTATGGATTTCTTGGGCTGATTGCTTCTGCGGAACGACAGCACACCGACATGCCAAGGATCGATACCGTTATAAGGGTGAGGAGTATGGACCGTGTCACTTAAGGTTCCTCTTTCTGTTTGTCCTGACAGTCGGATTGCACGCACGAATGATTGCAGGCGATATGTGGAGATCAAGCTGTTTTATTGGGCAGGGTAGAAATGTGAAGGAATTATTCGTTTCCTGACCGCTTTGGCCTGTATCCAACAGTTTTCTGTGACCTAGACACTCTGGCACGTTGTTTTTTCTTTGTTTTTCTTAGTCCGCGAATGTGATCCCCTGACTTTTGTTCTGTGAATGATTGGTTGGCCTCTCGCCTTTTTTTGTTGAGAGCCTCTTGGGGTGGTCGATCTGGGATTAAACTGTCGCAGCCAGAACCAATCAGATCTTGTCTCCCGACGTGTTCAAGCGCTTTTCGCACTTCAAAATAATTCTCTGGTTTAAAAAATTGAAGCAACGCTTTTTGCATTCTTCGATTTCGCAGGCCTTTCGTGACAGTGACAGGTTTTCCTGTCATTGGATCACGGCCTGTGTGATACATGCAGGCTGCAATGTCGAAAGGGCTGGGGATAAAATCCTGGACCTGGTCAGGTCGGTATCCATTCCTTTTCAAGAACAGTGCCAAGTCAATCATTTCGTTAAGCCCGCTCCCAGGATGACTCGCAATAAAGTAGGGAACTGTGTATTGACGTTTGCCTACTCGACGACTTGCAGCACGGAAAGCCTTGTCAAACTCAATGTAGTCAGTTGCCGGAGGCTTTTTCATGAGGTCGAGTACATCTGGGTCGGTGTGTTCAGGTGCAACTTTCAGATGTCCGCCTACATGGTGTTCGGCCAATTCCCGCAGATACTCTGGGTCGCGACGTGCTAAATCCATTCGAACACCGCTTGCGACAAGCACACGTTTTACGCCGGGAATCGATCGGGTTTCCCGCATGACCTCCTTCAGAGGCCCATGATCAGTTCCAAGAAGTTTGCAAACTGTGGGATGGACACACGATAGTCTACGGCACTTTGCCTCGACATCTGGTCGAATACAACGCATTTTGTACATGTTGGCTGTTGGGCCACCAATGTCGGAAACCGTGCCTTTGAAATCAGGTTGGTTTGCGAGTTGTTTGACCTCAGAAAGAATTGACTGCTTTGAACGACTCTGAATAATTCGACCTTCGTGGGCTGTTATGGAGCAAAATGTACAGCCTCCAAAGCAGCCTCGCATGATTTGAACGCTGTTTTCAACAACTTCAAATGCTGGGATTCGTTTTGTGCCATATCGCGGATGAGGGCGACGAGTGAATGGTAGTGCGTAGACACGATCCATCTCGTGTTCTTCAAGCGGCAAAGCCGGAGGATTAATGACTACTGCTTCTCGCCCATGTCTCTGTACAAGCCTTTTGGCGTTATGAGGATTCGTCTCAAGATGACTTATTCGAGTCATCTCACAAAATGCGTCATGATCAACCTTGGTTACTTCATACGCCGGAAGTTCGCGAGTACTATCATCGATCGAAAATGACTCACTTGCTCCAAGGCGATAGGCGACTCCTCGGAGTGTTCTCATCTCTTGAACTGTTTTTCCAGCGGCAAAACCCTTTGCGATATCAAGGATTGTGCGTTCGCCCATACCAAAGGCAAGCAAGTCGGCTTTTGAATCGAGGAGAATCGAGCGACGCACCGTGTCGCTCCAGTAATCATAATGAGCGATGCGCCTTAAGCTCGCTTCCACTCCACCGGCAACAATTGGAACCCCAGGGAAGGCCTCTCTTGAACGTTGACAATACGCTAAAGTTGCTCGGTCAGGGCGTAGTCCAATTTCACCATCTGGTGAGTAGGCGTCGTCATTTCGGACTTTACGGTTTGCGGTGTAATGATTAATCATGGAGTCCATGTTGCCAGCAGAGATGGCAAAGAAGAGATTCGGTCGACCGAACTGTCTCCAATCATGGCAATTTTGCCAGTTTGGTTGAGCGAGAACGGCAATACGAAATCCCTCTGATTCCAAGAGTCTGGCAAGGAGGCCATTGGCAAAGCTAGGATGGTCTACGTAGGCGTCCCCTGTAACAAAAACGATGTCCACGCTATCCCACCCCCTGGCAATGACATCTTTTGGGTGCATCGGTAATGGCGGAGCTGCTGGCGTATTTGTTTGAATAATTGGTAAATTCATTGATGCAGGTAGCCTTGTTGGTGTCGATTGGCTGTACTGAAGTGTACCCTGCTAGAACGGGATAAGGCTTGACAGTCTCAGACTGATATATTCGTAGAGACGTCAGGCAAGCGTTTTTGTCTCATAGGTGTTTTTTGACGGGTGGAACGATTGCATGCTTCGATTAGCTCCCCAAATTGTACTTGTTTTATTGACAGTACTGGTTCTGCAGGCAGTTGATGGTTCTGAGCAAGACGAACGTGTGTCGCGAGCAATCGCTCAACTCGGTGCAAGTCAATATGCCGATAGAGAAGCTGCTTCGAGGCAGCTCGTTGCAATGGGTGAAATCGCTGTCGATCAGCTGGTGCATGCAGCCCGAGGAAATGACTCTGAGGTTGCTGCACGAGCAGTGGATGCTCTTCGAGCAATGCTTCGGCAGGATGATTCTCAGTTATCAAATAAAGCCGAAGCATCCCTTGAATCAATCGCAGAGCAAGGGAGCCTGGCAGTGGCTCAGCAGGCGGAAGTAGCTCTTGATTTTTTTGATGCTGCGCAAGCTGTTTCTGCGCGAAAGAAGCTTGAAGAACTTGGAGCAATATTTAGTGATGCTAGTCCCTCCGGACTGCGTGTTGAAATTGCTGAAGACTGGAAGGGCGACAGTCGCTCGTTGAAATTAGTGACACGGCTACAAAAAGTGGTTCACGTCAGTTTGTTCGGTCTTCAACTTATGCAAAGAGATGCCGTAACCCTGGGGAGGCTACGGGGCATCGAGCGTCTTGATCTATTCGGTGTCGGTCTTTCAGACGATGCGATCGAGCAGCTGAAGCAACGGCTCAAAGAGACTGAAATTGATGTCCGAAAAGGTGGTAAGTTAGGCATTGCCGGGATGCCTTTACAGGGGCAGTGCGTCATTGCTGGTATTCAACCGGGTTCTTCAGCAGAGAAAGCAGGATTGTTGCCGCAAGATGTCATTACGGAAATCAACGGAACGGCAATCAGTGACTTTGGAGCCTGTACTCGTATTATTGGTGAACATAAACCAGGTGAAGAAATTTCTGTGGTTATTGAACGGATGAAACCGGACGGATCAGCGGGCCAATTTCGGAAGGTTGTCGTGCTGGGAGGGTGGTAGGTAGCCAACTTCAGCAAAAATATTGATTTAGCAGGTGAGGACATTGAATTGAATAAACCAATAGAAGGCTCTCGTGGTAAACAGAATGACGCTACCGAAGAGGTCGATGTTCGGTGGCATGTAGCTACAATCAGTCGGAATCAACGTGAAAGTAGTGCAGGCCACCGGGGCTGTGTCATTTGGTTTACCGGCTTATCAGGATCGGGAAAAAGCACTCTTGCTAACGAAGTTGACAAGCAGTTGCATGCTCGTGGTCATCGCAGTTTCATTCTCGACGGAGATAATGTGCGTCATGGTCTGAATGCTTCTCCCAACCTTCTTGAAACAATTCACGGTCAGCCGTTCGCGAAGCGATTTGGCCTTGGCTTTGGAGCAGAAGACCGTAAGGAGAATATTCGTCGGGTCGGGGCAGTTGCAGAACTCTTTACTCAGGCTGGAATCATTACGCTCACGGCATTTATTAGCCCCTATCGTAGTGATCGTGAAGCAGTACGAAAAATGTTACCAGAGACAGACTTTGTCGAGGTATATGTCAAAGCGCCCTTAGACATCTGTGAGAGTCGTGATCCTAAAGGACTCTACAAAAAAGCCCGTGCTGGTGAAATTAAGGGATTCACCGGAATCGATGACCCTTATGAAGAGCCAGAAAGTGCAGAAATCACGGTTGAATCTACTACAAATAGTCCACAGGTACTCGCCCAACAAGTACTTGTTTGGCTCGAACGTGCTGAAGTTATTCCAGTACGTTAACCAAATTCATTATCACTCAGGTGTTGGACCTATAAGTTCAACAATATTCCCATCTGGATCTTTCACGCACGTCAGAGACATTCCGGGAACAAGATTCTCAGGAAGTGTGACGGGAGACTTTGCAAGAGGTTCTACACCAAGCTGCTTTAGGCGACTGAGTAATACCGACGTGTCTGCAACAACGATCGTAAGATAGCGAAATCCAGTATGAGAGTGAATAAAGGCAGTGTCATCGGATCGCGGTGATGTTCCAGCAATCTGCATCAGCTTTAGCTTTGTTGCTGCTTTGTCATTTCCCAAAACAAGCACTCGGACATCAAGCGGTTTGTTGTCAGTAAGACCCGCGGCTTTGGCAAGATCAGAATCTACCTGAAAACCCTCTGCCTGCTGAAAGCCGATACCTTTGGTATAAAACGCAACAGAGGCATCAATGTCGCTCACCACCATGCCGATGTCGATCGTTGTTTTTGGAAAAGAAATAGTAGGCTCAGCAGTGAACCCAAGTCCGGTAGTGATAGCGAATAAGAAAGCAGCAAGTATGCGAAACATTGAAAACTCCATCGTTGTGTCTAAATATTTCAATATAACGTACCGTGCAATTTTCAATGTACAACCTTTATGGCCGGGGACTTTTCGGAGAAAAACTGTAACGAATCTCATTTTGAAGGCCGATCAAACGTTCGTCGCCTGGTCTGATTGTTAACGCTTGACCTACTATATTCGCTGCTTTTTCCAACTGCCCGCTCTGTATATAAGTGTCTGCAAGTTTACGGTAAAGCCACACTTTATTTGGCGTTTGAAGGATGTCGTACTCGTATAAACGAATGGCCTCTTTGAGTTTCCCAGATCGCAGCAACTCACTCGCAGCAGTTGCAAATGATCCGCCCCTTGGATTCTTTTTTCCTTTCTCCTCAAACCATGAGATTGCAGTATCAACTCCCTTGCTGCAAACCAGTTGATACAGTCGCTGGTCTTGCGACCGCGGTGGATTCTGAGGGATTTTATATGGTTGCTCTGTGACAACATGAATGATCTCTGTGTTCATGCGGTTTAAAGTAAGCCACACGGCGTTCGACCCCGGCGGATCACCCTGGTTGCACAAAAGAGCTACAAAAGCATTTCTGCTAGGTATTCTGTTCACGAGCGCGCGGAAACCACTGATTGCGCCACCGTGATTGATGACACGGGTTTTTTCCTGAGTCGTTGGATGAATGACGTTGTAGATCCGCCAGCCGTAGCCATAGTTACTGTGTTGTCTTCCACCTGCGGCCTGACATTCGGGGACTGATGTATTTGGCGTGAACATCAGATCACGGAGATTCTCCTTAAGAAGTTTGTCCGTAGCGAGTGCTCGATCCCATGCGAACAAATCATCGACGGTCGAATAGATAGCTCCTGCTGCACCGGGAGCAGGATTCATTTCGATATAGGGTGCATTTTGAACCCGAAAGGGCCCGTGCGTATATCCACAGGCCCGTTTGGTAAGCAGTTCGTGAGGGCTGTCATATCCGGTGTTTGCCATGCCGAGTGGTTGTGTGATCCGATCACGTAGGTTGTGGTCGTAAGACTTTTTTGTCACTTTTTCAATAATGCGCCCAAGAATTACATACCCGGCGTTACTGTAGCTGTAAAGTTCTCCAGGGTTATGCGTAAGGTCACCACTGCAGAACCGCTTGATAAACTCATCTTTTTCAAACAAAAGACGAGCAGTTGTGTTGCGATAGTCAAAAGAACTTGTGAAATCAGGAATCCCGGACTGATGTGCCAATAGGTGATGGATAGTAACTCGCTCTCCAGTATCTTGCCGATACGAGGGGAGATAGTTTGTGATCGAGTCATTTAGGTTCAGTTTTCCATCCTGTATGAGTTGCATGACAATCATGCTGCAAAACTGTTTGCTTACAGACGCGAGACGAAATTTTGTCTCGATTGAGTTTGGTATTTCCCATTCTCGGTTTGCCAGGCCAAATGCTTTCCGATAGATTACTTGACCGTTTTCAGCAACGAGGACTACACCGGAGAAGTAACCATTTCTCGCCGTTGCTTCACAGATTTCATGCAGGGCTTCTTTTTTGTCCTTCGTAGAGAGCGTGGGCTTATTCGCAATCAGTTCTTTGGGGTTCGCCATGACCGGTCGAGGACCGCCCACGAACGCGATGATTCCAGCCAACAAAAAAAGAGTTTTTAAGAGTCGTTGGACAGGCCCGTGCATCACAAATCTCACTGTTACAAGCACTGTTGCAATCCCATACAAGTCGAAGGGACTATGTAAGAAATTCGTACTCGTGATACCGTGATAAATCATGGAACCCTTTTGTCAGGATACCAGTGGTATAAGCAAGACGTTTTTAGTCTATGAAGCCCGAAAGTTCTTCGCTGCGAGCAGGTGCTTGAAGTTTACGAACTGCCTTGGCTTCGATTTGCCGGATACGCTCTCTTGTCACCTTGAAGATATGTCCAACTTCTTCCAGTGTGTAGCTATAGCCATCACCGAGACCATATCGGAGCTTAATGATTTCTCGCTCACGATAGGAAAGGCTTTTGAGGACTTTTGAGATACGATTGCGAAGCATTTCTTGGGCAGCACCAACAGCGGGATTCTCTGCGCCAGTGTCAGGAAGTAGATCGCCGAAGTGACTGTCTTCACTGTTGCCAACAGGCCGATCCAGACTGATTGGGTAACGACTCATTGCTGTTACACGACGAGTCTCATCAACCGGTGTTCCTGCTCGAGCGGCTATTTCTTCAATGGTTGGTTCACGACCATATTCCTGCAGAAGTTGACGAGCCACATTTCGGACACGGCTCATCGTTTCAACCATGTGAACAGGAATTCGAATGGTACGGCTCTGGTCCGCGACGGCTCTTGTAATTGCCTGCCGGATCCACCACGTGGCATATGTACAGAACTTAAACCCACGCCGATATTCAAACTTGTCAACGGCACGCATCAAGCCAGCATTTCCTTCCTGAATCAAGTCGAGAAACGAAAGGCCACGATTCCGATATTTTTTCGCAATCGATACAACAAGCCGAAGATTACCTTCGGAAAGCCCTCTTTTTGCCCGTTGGTAGCGAGCAAAAATCTCATTTATCTCTTTCATGCGACGCTTCAGGCTACGTGGTGTTTCCTGGCATGCTTTAAGAATTGCTCGGTACTCGTCGACAAGGTTTTGCCTGTTCGAAGCTGGCTGTTTGGTTCTTTTGTGGGCATCTATCTTGATTTTGAGTTCTCTCAGACGACGGATAAATCCATTGAGAGTTGGAATCATGGTTTCTATGCGCTGGGTACGCAGGCCAAGTTCTTCAATCAAGCGAACACAGCGTTTGCGTCGGCGTCCTAATCGGCCCCATGCTTTCCGACGCTCGGTTGTTCGGGAACGTTTCGAAAGAGCTATGCGGTAATCTGCTTTATTCTGACCAATCAATACCTCAAGAGTTTGAAGATTATGAGGGAGGCGTCCAAGAATTTGTTCTTTTTCTAAACGATCCGTTACCGAAACTTGTACCGTGCGATCAAAAGGAAGTTCACCCCGGTGGACACGACTCAGCACCTTATAGGCATTCAGGCATACGTATTCACATTCAAGAAGTTTTGCGCGAAACTGTGCTCGAGTTGTTTCAATCTGTCGAGCAAGATAGATTTCCTGAGCTCTGGTAAGAAGTGGGATTTCTCCCATTTGTGTCAGGTACATACGGACGGGATCGTCTGACCAATTTTCTATTTGATCGGCAAGTGCATCTTCAGCCTCATTTTCATCGACTGTTCCACTGACTTTAGCTGGTGAAGTGGATTGGCCGGCAGCGTTAATTTGATTGCTATCGTCCGGAGTACTCAAATCCGATTCTGTAGTACCATGGTCGAGAATTGCTTCTGCTTCTTCAGCCTCAGCAACTTTATCGCCAAGTTCCTCAACCTCTCTGGGGCGGGCAACAACATCATCTTCAAGTTCGTCCAAGAGCGAATCGTACAAGTCAGAACTCCTTTAATTTCCAACAACTGAAAAACGGAAGGTAACCAGATCCTAGTTGTCATTTCATGAGATACCAGACGGTAGCTCAAGAAACGGATGGAATGAATGGGCTAATGGGAATAAAACGGTGAAAGGAACAACAATCGGCGGGAGATAAATAGCGGTGTCGTAAGGTCAAAATCAGAAGGTTTGCAGAAGACATTTTATCGTGTTAAGCGTGGTTTGAGGGCATTATGCGATGGGCGCGTCTTTTGTTTTGACCTTCCCTGAACATCATTCGCGTGGTGGACAGTGTGATTCAAGTAGCGAACAAGTCCAGTGTGGAAAAAAACTCAATTTTCTGAAGATTGGAAGAGTTGGGTGGATGGGGCAAAAGAAAGGCAGTTTCACGCCTGAATCAAGCGTCAAAACAAGATCTGGAGGGAAATGGTTGGTTCAAAGTGTTATTTTTCGGGGGTTGGTTGATCTTGCTGGCGAGCGTCTCGTTGCTCTCGAATAAGGAACGTGAAGGGTTGCCAAGACAGGTTTTCGGAGGCCTGATTGACTCGGTAGACAACTGATTATGCAGTCCCAAAGATTGAAAAGCGAGTTTTTCTCATGGCAAACCGCGCACAAAGTAGCGGTCGTGCGACGAGCGATGGTAAAACAGTAGGACAGTGGTGAATCTTCGGGCGAATTCAAAGGTTTCTCAACCGTGAAAGAATATCAATTAACCTGTCAGTGCGGTGAAATGGTACCCGTTCGTGCCGGGCAAGCCGGGGGGGAGATTCTATGCAGTGGGTGCGGTAATCGCCTTGCAGTACCGAAATTTGGCGTACTATCAAGGCTTCCACTGGCCGAAGAACCTGACGCTGGTGGTCATCCAGCGTGGAATAGCTCGAAGGGCCTTGTTCTTCTTGGATTCGTGGGATTTCTCGTATTTATGGTAGCAGGTGTCTGGCTTCGTTTACCAACACAATCACCGGTCCAAGCTGCAGCCATTCGTGAGCAAATGACCAAAAAAACGAATGCTGAGATCTATGATGCGTGGAAAAACCATCTTTCCAAAGCAACAGTAGAGCGCCCCCAGTGGGTTGTTGAAAAACAATATGCTCAGCAGACATATCTGAAGCAGGGGGCTTCCTGGGTGCTTTTACTCTTAAGCGGAGTTGCAGCTGTTTGCGGACTTATCGGTATTTCCGGACTCGTCCGTTCATCCCAATGAACGATAGCTCACCTAATTATCTTGACTGTTGAGGGCGTGAAGCAGATCGCTGCTGTCTTGGCTCATTCTGCTTTGCCTGTCGGCTATTTTCGTTCTCTTCCGAGGTTTCTGTGCCATCTCGAAACCCTCGCCATTCCTGCCCCACGGCACTAAGGCCAGCTGAAATTTTCGGAAAAAATGATCGTAGAAGGGGCTCTTTTGACGTGTCTTTGTTCGATTCACGAGACGCTACCTGGCTTGAACGTTCCCCATTTGGGTTTCGTTGCGAGCGTGGTGCATTTCCTGTTGTTGCTTGCAGTTGCCGGGCTTGAGATGGAGCAGATGCTTTTGGAGGCTGGCGATTTTGAAGAACAGTCTGTTGCGACGATCTCGTTCGTGCCGCTGTCGTCTTTGGAAGTGGCTGAACATTATTGCCTTGGACGGGGCGGGTTGCTTTGGCCGGACGAGCAGGTGGCGTTACTTGCTGTGGGGTAGTGAAAGCCTGATCAACCTGAACGGCGATCCGCTCCGGAACAACGAGGTATCTCATTGTCTGTGGGCTTACTTTTGCTGTTGCCGACCTTCCCTCGGTAGATCTATCTGGTGCAACTGTTGGTGCAAGTTTTGGTGGTAAGGCGGCAACAGAAGTCTTTTGGGGAGCGTCTTGCGCGGTGTTCTTTCGATTTTCTGCTTCAGCAAGAATCGACTGTGTTATGTCTACTGGTTCTACTGATGGTGGAGCCAAAGTCGGCTTCTTCGAAGTAGGGGCTTCAGTGTCTAAAACATTTCCGCTATTTGTACTTGCTGAAACAATGTCAGGTTGTTGAGAAGCGGTGGTGTCAGGAGTTGTTGCGAGTGATTTCTCGGGAGTTGCTTCTTGCTTGACAGCATTATCTTCCTCAGTCGGTGTCGAGAGAGGGTCTGCCTCTGTTAACGCAACTTCTGATACAACTTCGACTTTTGTATCATCGACCTCAGCCATTTGAATCAAGGGACTGTCATGAGCCCGAATGCCTGTTTGTGAAGCAAGTTGCTCTTTTGTCGTTTCGGCAGGAACGTCTTCCACTGGATTTTCAATGACATCACTTTTTTCATCGACCACCTCAGCCGACTCCATGGCTATATCCTCGAAAGCTGATGGAAGCTCTTGATGGAGTGGTTTTACGTTGTGTGCCACTTCGTCTGGAACTGTTTGCTCGGTGAGTACAAGATCGTCTCCTATACGGTCACCCTTTTCTTTTTGAAGTGGTTCAGGAAGCGTGCCTTGAATATCTTTCGATTGCACTAAATCCGGAGTTGCGTCGACGGATACAACGTCTTCCACGGACGTATTTTTTTGAGCCTTTGGTTGATTATCAGACGTTGATTGTTTCGTTGCCGGCACTTGCGTTTTTAAATCTTTTGCAGCATGTTCTGTCATCTGCTTTTGTGCAGAAGCTAGTGTCGCTGGAATTGGTGGTGCAGCTTTGTAGGGAATAAAAGCAGGGGCAGTTGTTCTTTGTGGTTGGTTTGTTCTTTGTGTTGCTTGTGTTACAGCCGCAATTTGCTGCTGTTGTTCGGAGGTGGTTTTCACAAGTTGAAGAGAAAGCACGGGCTGGCCTTCACGGAGGGGGTGACGAAGCACTATTCCTTCAAACGTTGCGTCAGACCGTAATGCAGTTGTGGGAAGCATGGCAACCGGCCAATCACGGAGGGCTACGTCATAGATTGTGACAGGCGAACCTTTTGGCAGCGATCGAAGAGCAACAAAAATAGATTCACTTTCTACCTGAGGTACGTTTTGGGCAATGTGGACATCTAAAGCACGATTGACACCAACTGCAGCAGCTGCACCAGCGAGGAAAGCAGCAGCAAAAACGGTACTCGCTTTGGGTCGCTGAAGCGTTTTATTCGTGGGTTTTTTTATGCCGTTGCTACTCATTGCTTTGCCTTGTGGGCCGTAGAGTTTTTGTTCACCAGAACTCTTGGAATACAGTGTCAGTCAGAGAGACACTTCTCTTACAGGTCTTTGACTGACGAAATAAAAGCTACCTATGAATTGACATCGGCATAAATGTCACGTTCGAACCAATCCACCAGAAAGAAAGCCCTTTGGACCTCCAAAACTGCCCATTTTGTCAGTTTGGAGACTGGGGCACTGAACTTTCAGAGAACATAGGGTCAACTGTTCGTGTCATCGATCGTATGGCTAGAAGCCGGCGTCCTTCGTGGCGACCTTGAGGATCACGAAAGAAAGCATCGCCCAGTCCGGATAAGGGAGGGCCAGCAGATGAAAGAACGAGTGTGCCGTCTGCTGGTAGGTGTAGTTTTAATTCCAGCTTGTTCATAACGGTTTTACGTTGACCAGCTTCGAGACGAAACGCGCCGTCGTCTCCAGTCCAGTTGCGTTCAATAGGTCCGTGACGAATAAGCGGTATGAGTTCGATCTCGATCCCTCCGTCAGCGGATGGTGTCGCACGAACATCAAATATTGCGCTGGCGTCTCTGTAGGTTTGGCCCGACACAGTGTCGACAGTTGACCGACTGTCATGTTCTAAGAGGATGAGTTCCTCAAGGCGTGGAGTTGAAACGATTTCGTTTGTGCGACCAGGAAGTGTTTGAATTACACGTTTTACAACGGTTCTGTCCGCCGCTAACGGACTGTCGTCAGCTTCGCCTTGAGCAGTGTCAAAAGTAGTAGAAAAGCGTTTAGCTAGTGCGGTAGGGATATCACCGCGGATAACACCAGCACGTATACCGTTTCCATTGAGACGATGGCGAAGACTTGTTGGTAAACATTGTTCATCAATAACTTGCCATAGTTCATCACCAAGTTCGATATCTTCTTCAGCATAGCGCAAGAAGGTGAACTCGAGAGGGATAGTTTCAAGATGACTGCTAGAAGCCGACTGATCTGAAACACCACTGAATTGTTCCGCAAGATCTTCAGTTGTTACTGTTGTGAGAAAACTATTAACAAACGGTGTTTGGCAACCACTACTCACTAGAAATATGAGTACGAAAATTGTCAGAAGTTGTAGATAGACAACGGAAGTGTGACTCCGAGTATCCATGACGCATCCGACAGCAGGAGATTGAGGGAAGGAAACAGTTGGGGAGAAGAGAGTAGGAAGAACAGCTGTTCGAGGTCAACCTAAATCTTTTCCTATTACACGCAGTGCATTGCGGAAAAATCTTAAGCCAGCACCATCAGCATGAGGGTCTAGTCGGCCCGCCCAGGCGGGGTGCTGTGTCGCTTCGATGAAGCGTTCTGGGTGAGGCATGAGGCCGAAGATTCGGCCTGTCCGATCACACATGCCGGCTACGTTTTGCTCGGATCCATTCGGGTTGGTCTGCTGCCCATCTCTGTTCTTGGCATAGTGGAGTACAAATTGGCCATGCGAGCCGAGTTGTTGGAGGAATGTTTTGTCAGCAGTGGTGAAGCGTCCCTCGGCATGGGCAACAGGCAATTCAAAGTGGTCCAGGCCACGAAGAAAGACACAGTTTCCCGGGGTGGCTTGTAATCGTACCCAGCAATCAATGAATCTTCCGGAGACATTTCGTGTAAGCGTGGCGGCTTGTTTGCCAGAGGTAGAATCGGGGGTGAGCAGTCCCGTTTGCAAGAGTACCTGGAATCCATTGCAAATTCCGAGAATTAGTCCACCTCTTTCATGAAAGCGTCGGAGTGTATCACCAAGACGTTCGCTTAATTCAATCGCCAATATTCGTCCGCTGGCAATATCATCACCATATGAAAAGCCACCAGGGATACAAAAGATTTGGAAATCATCGAGAAGAGAAGGGGATTGAGCGAGTGCCTGAACGTGTATGCGTTTCGTATGGCCGCCGGCACGTTCAAAGGCGTAAGCCGTTTCATGGTCACAATTCGTGCCAGGTCCACGAAGAATGAGAGCGCGAGGGGAAAGCATGCAGTTTTTCCTTAGGACTTGCCGTGTGTTTGAGCAGTACTTGGCTCTCGCCAAGCGGTTGCAAGTTTGCGAACTAATGTTTGGGTAACAATTGAATCTTCACCACAGCGAATTGTAAGCAAGCTGTCGTTGGTGACAGTTCCAATCCACGACCACGTACTCCCGTGAAGTATTCTGTCCACTTCAGACGTGTTCTCTTCTTTGACTTCTATCAAAAATCGCCCTGGAGTTTCAGCACACGCAACGCGTAGTAAACTGATGAGTTCGTCGGGTTTTGCTAAGTCGTCAGTGTCATCGAGTGGTACCTTTGCCAGGTTTATGTCGGCGCCTAAGCCACCGCCTATAGCCATTTCAGCAAGAGCTACCCCAAGCCCTCCATCAGATAGATCGTGACACGATGCGATGAGTCGCTGCTGGTTTAATTCGTAGATGCTCTTGAAAGCGTTCTGGCAATTCTTCAAATCTACTTTGGGAATGTCACCTCCCGTTATTCGGCCGATAACACCAAGTTGACTCCCGCCAAGTTCCGTTGTTGAAATACCAACAACAGCAATTCGATTACCTGCTCTTTTAAAATCGGAGGAAACACACAAACTCACATCATTTATCTGACCGATTGCTGTGGCAAGTAATGTTGGTGGTATTGATTGCTCTTTGACGACACCCGCATCGTCTTTCCACGTGAAGACGTTGTTGAGGCTATCTTTACCGCTGACAAATGGAGCTTGAAGAGTCACTGCTGCTTCATAGCAACCACGACATGCTTCCACCAGTGTTCCGAGTGAATCTGGTCGACGGCAGTCACCCCAACAGAAATTATCAAGCAACGCAATTCGCTCTGGGTCAGCCCCGGATGCAATACAGTTTGAAACAGCTTCCACGATACCACCAACGGCCATCTCAAACGGATCAATGGTTCCAAGGTGGTGCCGAAGCCCAATGCCTATCAGAATGCCTCTTGGTCGGCCCAATACTCCGCGTATTACTGTTGCGTCAGCTGGCCCCCCCATTGGTCCCAGTAATGGCTTGAGAACACTTTTCCCCTGAACTTCGTGATCGTACTGCCGAATGATCCATTCCTTACTTGCTACATCTTCGGACCGAAGTAATTCAAGTAGAACAGTTTCAAAGTTTTCGTTTTCTAGTGACCAGCGAACGGGAAGATGTTGTGGTGGTGTAAATATGGATCGGAGACGCTCTCTTGGCCTGCCCTCGTGGAGAAAATGACAATTGAGGTCACCAACACTTTCCCCGTTCCAACGAAGCACCAGCTGACCATTTCCTGTAAATGTACCGATAGGAGTTGCTTCAACGCCTTCTAGTCGGGCAACCTCCGCAAGACGGGGCCATTCTGAAGGAGAGACAGCAAGCACCATTCGCTCTTGCGCTTCGGAAATCCACACTTCGGTGGCTGAAAGACCATCGTACTTCAAGGGTACCTTTTCCAGATCGACTTCGGCACCTAGTTCAGCCCCCATTTCTCCAACGGCACTCGACAGTCCTCCTGCACCACAATCTGTAATGGCATGAAAAAGTTGTTCTTCAGATGCCGCCAACACAAAATCAGTGACCGTTTTTTCGTGAATAGCATGCCCAATCTGCACTGATCCGCCCGATTGATTTTCACTCTCACTCGAAAGCTCAATACTGGAAAACGTTGCGCCGTGGATGCCATCACGGCCTGTTCTTCCCCCAGCAACAACCACGAGATCACCAGGCTCAACACGACCATCTGCAGAATCACGGGGCATGAGCCCCACTGTGCCACAAAAAACGAGAGGATTCCCAAGGTAACCCGAGTGAAATGCCACAGCCCCAGCAATGGTTGGGATGCCCATTCGGTTGCCGTAATCTCGTACACCAGCAACAACTCCATGAAGTAATTTTTCTGGTGGAATAATACCAGGTGGAATTGTTTTAGCCGGTGTGTTCAATGGAGCTACACAGAAAACATCTAGATTTGCAAGTGGCTTTGCACCATGCCCGGTGCCAAGCACATCCCGGATCACTCCTCCCAGACCGGTTGCGGCGCCTCCGTATGGTTCAATAGCAGAAGGATGATTATGGGTCTCGACTTTGACACAGATGTCGTGATCGCCATCAAAGCGAACAACGCCAGAATTATCACTAAATACACTTACACACCAGTCGTCTGGCCCAAGCTGCTCTCGGACAGTTTCCGTTGATGCGAAAACTGTCTCTTTAAGTAAGTTGTCATAGCGAGACTCACCGTCAGGTCCGATATGATCTATAGGACTCCCAAGAGTTTTGTGGCAACAATGCTCACTCCACGTCTGGGCGATTGTTTCGAGTTCTATCTCGAATGGTTCTCGCCCGAGGCTATTAAAGTGCTCTCGTACTGCATGTAATTCTTTTGCTGTGAGTGCGAGGCACTGTTGGCGGCTCAGTTCTTCAAGTTCGGAATCATTCAGTCCATTGAGTCGCACATGCTCACGTTTCAGTTCCCACCTGCTGCCACCACTCAGCCTAGAAAGCGTAAGTGGGCCAATAATAACTTCATGAATGGCTTCGCTGGCAAGTCGTTTCCACGCAATCTCTGCAACTTGTTCTGATGTCATGCATTCCGCGGGTACCCAGTATTTCTTAAGACTTCGAACTGCAGTGGCATTTACTCCAAGCAGTGCCATCGCTTCTTTGGCACTTTCTGCGGCGGGATCAGTCACACCTGGTTTTGGGAGGACATGCAAAATAAGATTATGAGTCTCTTCTGCGCCGGGCGGCATTGAAACCAATTCCGCTTCTCCAACTTTCGCCACCCTACAGACTTCTGTTACCGGATCTGTGAAGAGCCGTGTCCCGATTCTTCGAACCTCGTCGAAGTCCATGTCACCTTCAATAAGCCAGCCAGTAGCGGCATGAGCGGTGTGAACGTCAAAACCGAGATCGTTTGCAGCAGTAACGAGGTCTTGAGCAGTAGTATCATGCTGACGGTCGTGTACATCAACTTCCCAGAGCATCACGGCTTTCCTTAGCGAGAGTTAATAATTTGATGAGTGTGGACCGGTCGCCTTCTTCGATTGCGTGTCGCAATTGATCAGATACTTTGGTGATTTTTTTTATTTGTGTGGTGACTGCCTTGGCGTTATCGAGCAATATGTCAGCCCATAGTTCGGGATCACCAGCTGCTATTCGGGTGGTGTCCCGCCAGCCTCCAGCAGTGAAACGATGAGCTTCACGGGGTGTTGCCGTAGCCAGTGCAGCAGCAACAATATGAGGTGCGTGGCTCGCGGAGGCAAGGAGCTGGTCGTGTTCCGATGGCGAAAGGAGACACGCCTGGGCACCAATCTGTTGCCAAAAAGCAGAGATCGTTTCAGTATCTATTCTCGGCGTAGATTCCACTGGAGTAAGAACCGTTAGTTTGCCTTCAAAAAGGTTAGGGTCTGCCGCTTGTGGACCACGTTGGTGACTTCCGGCAAGAGGATGGCTGCCGACAAATCGGCCTTTGCGAGATGGTCGATGCTGCTCCCAGCGGTCAACAATTGACTGTTTCGTGCTGCCAGCATCCGTGATGGGTGTGCCGGAGCGAACACATGCGTCGATCTCTTCCAGTTGATTTCCAATAACACTCACCCGAGTCGCTACCAGAACAAAGTCAGCATCTGCCACACCATCACGGATGTTTGTGGTACCTTCGCTTATGGCACCAAGTTCCTTAGCGGCCGCTAAAGAACTGTCGGACCGACCGACACCTATGATTTTGTTTGCGGCTCCTCGTTTGGCGAGAGCAAGACCAGCTGATCCTCCAATAAGGCCAACTCCGACGATCGTGACCGTGTCCCATTGGGCAGTCATAATGAAATGTAGATTTGTGCAAAAATGTCGTGGGGGCAGTAATTCACTTACTCAGTAAATGTTCTATGGGTTTTACCAGATGTGCACCTCTTTGTGAGCAGAGGTCGCCTGTTTATCGACATTCTAAGCCCTTATGGCGAAAATAAAGCATGCGTGGTTTACCCCAAAAAGCGACAGGACGACTTGTGAGCCGACAACTGCCAGCCCGGTTGCAGGCAGATTTGCTTGGGCGATTGGCAATAACACTTCGGGCAGGTATTGATTTGCGGAAAGCCTGGGCAAGTGAAGTCAAGCGAATGCCTGCTCGTTGGCGATCACACCTGTCTCTTGGAACGCGTAGTCTTGATAATGGAGAAATGCTTTCTGACGCGCTTGCTCATACGGGGCTATTCCCTCCGTTAGTGGTGGGGATGGTAGCTGTCGGTGATCAAACTGGTAAAGATGTCGAGACACTGAAAGAGCTATCTCGCGTAATCAATCATAGAGTAGAAACTACATCGCGGCTTCGTTCGAGTCTCATTTTGCCGGCAGTTCAATTCGTGCTCGCGCTGGCAGTTGTGGGTCTACTTATTCTCATTAGTGGGATGATTGAATTGGAGCGAGGAAAATCACTCGATTTTATTGGTCTCGGTCTTGTTGGTATGTCAGGTCTCAAGATGTACGGTGTACTTCTGTTTTCCCTGTTCGTTGTTTTGGTATGTGTCTCTCGATCAGTCCTTAGCGGATGGAGATCACATGGTTTCATTCGTGGATTCATTACCCGTTTACCACTTATTGGACCAGCTGCTCGAGATGGGGAAGCAGCTGCCTGGAGTCAGGCCGCATCGTTGGCCGCAGGTGCCGGACTTGATGCAGGCAGACTTGTTGCGCTTGGTGGTTCGGTAGCTCCGGGTCTGGCAATTGACCCACACTGGGTAAATGAAAGGCTGGTTTCTGGAGATACGCTAGCCGAAGCACTTCACGCTGCTCATCGTTTTCCACCTGAATTAGTTGAAGGTTTGGCAGTTGGTGAAGAATCCGGAACAGTTTCAGAGGTTCTCGGAAGACTGAGCGAACAATTTGCCGATAATTCAAGAAAAGGGTTTGAAGCGGCAGCAAAAGCGGCTGGCGGTGGTGTCTGGCTTTTCGTAGCCGGCCTCGTGATACTTGTGATTTTCAGGGTGTTTTCAGTTTATGTTGGAATGATTAAAGACGCCGCCAGCCAAATTTAGGGCAATATGGACAACGTAATGCGATCTATCTGTGCTGCTGCGATGGTGGTCGGGGCCTTGGTTGTTCCAGACTTTGCCATCTCAGATTCAACCAGTACGCATACACAACGGATGGAGTCTCATGGCTATCATCGCTATCGAGGGTCCTGGAGAACTCAGCAGGAAATTAATCTGTATAAGCAGGCAGAAGCTGCAACAAAGAGCAGGGTTGAAGCACGGCAGCGGCTAGAGAGGTTGCGGCGAGAACTTGATAAACCAGGAGTCAGTGAGGACTTTTCTACCGAGATCCGTCAAACGAATGATCCTTTTGCGGTAATGGCCCTCATCACTGCGATCAATACCGATCCTGTTCCGCGTGTTCGACTCCTCTATGTTGAAGCTCTCGGGAATATAGATTCAACAGATGCAATCGGAGCGTTATTATCTCTGGTTCTTAACCATTCTGATTCAGAGGTGCGTTGGAGTGCCATCGAGCAACTTAAAGATAAGGAGTCGATACAGATTGTACCGCCACTTGTTGCTTCGCTCAGAGGAACCGATAGTCACCGCATCAACCGTGCTGCATTTGCACTGAAAACGCTTGGTGATGAGTCCGCTGTTCAGCCCTTGATCAATGTTTTAATTACTCGGTACGTCGTTTCTTCCGGTGCTGAATCAGGAGGGAAAACATCAGTTACATTTTCACCAACAGGTGGTGGCCTGGCCCTTGGAGGCAATCAGAAAACGAAAGGCGTTTCATTACAGAACGCGCAAGTACTTGAAGCTTTGACAACACTGACAAATGTCAACTATGGCTGGGATCAATCTCGTTGGCATCTCTGGTATTTAAATCAAGGTGTCTCATCTACTATTGATATACGTCGAGACATGTGAATAGTACCTATGCGGCATCTATTGCACGCCTTTGTTTCCGGCGCCGAATGAACCAATCAGTATCTAATGCCTTTAGTGCAACACGGTTTTCAAGGTTTGGTCGGAATATCACGAGCAGAAGGATCGGGAGAAACCAAGCTAAGAAAAGACCGCCGTTATGTGCTTTCCAGAATTGGCTTCCAAGGAGAATCGCGGCGGAACAACTCATGAGTGTCCCCAGATGTTTTGGCGAAGGCCAGATTGCCATAGTAGCCATCATCACCAAGAAGCCGGCGAGCACAGGAAGCCGAAAAACTGGGTCGTAAGAAGGGAATGCCCAGAATCCCTCGAGGCTTACGCTACTTGGAAAGATCCAACCGAACATCTGACGTAATTGGCCAGCAAAGATCGCGAGTGTTGGCGAAGTACACCAAAGTCCAATGACAAGGGCTGCTAAAGCAGCTCCAACACCAGTGGCGAATCGACGGACTCCGCGCTCCCAATAAAAACTGCACCAAAGTGGAAGCAGGAATACGGGGTAGTAAATGATGCCAATTGCTAACCCTATGAGACCTCCCGCAATTACTGGTCTCCGGTATGCTCCAATCGCCCAAACAATCAACGCACCGGGCAAGGCGTGGTCAACTCTCCCGGTCATCATGGCTGTGTATGGGAGAAGAAGATAAAGAACCGCAGCAGCAATACCGAGTTTTATATTTTCAAAGTGTCTCCACCCAACAAAAATCATCCCGCTGACGATCAGTAGTTGGGAAATAATAGCCATTGCTCGAGCTGTTGTTTCGTGAACGACTCGTGGCGGTGGTTCTTTCGTTTTGCCGCCTGCCGAGGAAACTGCCTCCGAGGAGAAAACGCGTTGAGTTGAGATGTGTGGCAACAGAAATAGGAGTGGATATCCGGGCCCAAGTCTGGCTAGTTGATCGGCATTTACCTCGGCATCACCTGTCTCGAGTCTGGCTGCAGTCGTCGCTGCTGCAAGGTCGTCCCTTTCTGGTCGCGTGGTGAGAACATTTGCCAAAAGGAAAACAAGGAGTGATATCCCAAGAAAGATGAGGCCACCACTGTTGAGGTTGGGCTCAAGCATAGGTCTTCGCACCATGAGTGAGTCACAGAGCATGCGGATAATAAATAAGCCGGTTACTACAAACAGCCATACGTAGCCAAGTTGTTGTGCATCAATATTCGCTTTAAAGCCACCGTATTCAACGGCCAGAAGGCCTGGTGCGAAAAGAATCAGGCTGGCGAGATCAACATTACGAATACTCAAAGCTCGATTGAATTTGAAAAAAACTGCAATCGAAAGAAGCGACGCAAGGTAAAACCAGGTCGTTGGATTAACACGGTAATAGTGAAAGAGTATTTCGCTCATCCGTCTCAGCAGGATGGAGGTGGCGTTTAGGACAAACGTTGACAATCAATTAGACTACGTCGCTTACTGTCCGCAAGAAAGGAACGAAAGACGTCAGACTAGCACAAAGAAAAGACAAAAGACGGTTTAGTTCGGTCGTAACGATTACTCTGCTGACTTATCTGACTTTTTCGCGAAATCGCTTGAGTAATCTGGCCAGCATCATTGTTGTACTGGCTTCTGGGCCACATCCTGAAACAGAAGCGACTGAGCTCGTGATGTCTTGGAGAAAAGTTTTTTTCAAGCACGTTGTCCGTGCCTCAATGACGCTGGTCCGTGCGGCGTGCTTTTAGAAAGGCCAGATCAGAGGGGCTAAAATAATGGTGATGACCATTACTATCAAGTTTAATGGCCCGCCGAAACGAAGGTAATCACTGAATTTGTAGCCACCCGGCCCATACACCATGAGATTTGTCTGGTAACCAAGAGGACTGGCGAATCCACAACTTGCGGCTACGGTAATCGCCATAATGAATGGCATTGGATTGAGGCCGAGATCAGTAGCGGTTTGCCATGCGATTGGAAAAATCAGCACAGCCGCGGCGTTGTTACTCATCGTTTCAGTAAAAATCATCGTGACAAAATAAATTGCTGCCAAGACAAGGTATGGTCGATCACCCGCAGCCCCAATAGTGCTTTGAGCAAGGAGTTCATCAAGCCCTGTTTTTTCAATGGCTCTGGCAAGTCCGAAACTAGCGGCAATGAGGAGCAGGGTCTCCCATTCGATAGATTTTCTTGCTTCATTTGGTCCAATACACCCTGTCGCGACCATAGCCGCGGCTGCTACAAGAGCTGCTGCAACCATGGGAACAAGTTCGAGTGTTGCCGCCAACACCATAGCTACCAAAATAGTGCATGCAATCCACGCAAGGTCGTGCCGAGGTGGCTTGGCCCCTTTCACTTCACTCACAAGATAAAAATCACGGTTTGTCTTTTGTCTTTTCAGAAATCGTGGGCTTGCCTCAAGAAGTAATGTGTCACCTGGTTGCAGAATGATATCGCCAATTTTTTTCCTTAAACGCTCTCCATTTCGAGCGACTGCAATAATAACAGCATCGTAAGTCGACCGAAATTGACCCTCACGAATTGTCCGGCCAACAAGAGGGCACGTATTGGAAACAACAGCTTCTAGAAGAGTGCGTTCAGATCGAGGTCCATCTAATTGGAATACTTGGTCTGTAGCTGGCCGAAGTCCACGTATCTTTTGTAACTCCACGACTGAGTCGACCACGCCAACAAAAACTAGCCGATCGCCTTCTTCAAGTCGTTCTGTTGGTTCGACTGCCGCTCGTACATGACCAGCACGATCGACTTCCATAAGAAATAACCCGTGGAGTCCACGAAGACCAGCTTGTTCAATTGTTCGTCCGGCAAGAGGGCTCCCGGATTCAACGACCATCTCAAGTGAGTATTCCCGAGGATCATCACCCGCACTTACCGCTGGCCTGCGATCTTTTAGAAGCCATTGGCTTTTGCTGGCAACAAGAATGTACGCGAAGCCAACAATCAGGAGAGGTACACCAAGCCATGTGATATCAAACATGCCAAGTGACACGCCGGTTTTTTCATTCAGTAAACCACTCACAACAATATTTGTACTTGTCCCGATGAGCGTGCAGAGGCCGCCAAGCACGACGGCATCATTCATAGGCATTAAGATTTTGGAAATACTCAATTGGTGTTTGTGAGCCCAGGTTCGCACGGCAGGCACCATTAAAGCGACCACTGGGGTGTTGTTCATAAAACCAGAGAGGACTGCGGGTATTGTCATTGTCCGCACCTGGGCTTCATGGAGAGAACGCGGTCGGCCAAGCCCCCGATCGATGACAAGTGCAAGGGCTCCCGTTCGATGGACAGCTGCTGCCACGACAAACAATGCTGCTACCGTGAGCATTCCTTCGTTACTCATTCCTGAGAGTGCTTCAGCAGGACTAAGAACTCCAGATGCTAGTAAAACAATCACAGCACCAAGCATGGCCATGTCTGGTGCACGGCGACCCAATAGAAGTGCAAGCAGTGTCGTGCCCACCACAAGTGCGGTAAGAATCCCCTGCCAGTTTTCGTACCAAAAGCTAAGGTTCATAGCTGCAGTTAAAAATAAGGAATATTATGCACCGACGGAATTCTCTGTTGGTACTCGTACGAAGTCTTGCCAAGAACCTGTCGTGTCGGATATCAGGTCCTCAAACAGAGTTCCGATGAAAAGCCCTCAGAACACCTTTCTTGGAAAATCGACGATGATTGATTGCCTGCTTGAATGCAACAAGACTTTCATCGCAGACGAATTAAATAGTAATTCTACCCATTACTTAAAGAGAACTGTCAAGCAGGCGTTCCTGGCATCCCGGATAGGATGTGTTGATTCGAGGGTGGGTGAACACATCACTGCGTAGATCACGCGGTACTAGTTTTGCCCATGGAAAAATTGCAAATAAGGCCTCGTTTTACAATGTCGGGGTCTGGCACCTCTGAAATATGCACTTATACACCTCAAAAATCCACACGTTATTGTGTGCGGTCTCACGCGATATGGTGGTATTGCTACTTTTAAAAATGGAGTGCGGGAGATGTACCTTGCTGACTGGCTTTGCGCTGGATCCGGGGTGAAGACAGCAGCCGATGCCATTGTCCAGAAGCACCGTCTTTCAGCCAAAGAAAAACTCAAATTTCCTACGATGGAGAGTGGGCGAGTGACGATTGATTACCTCGAAAAGATTAGCTCTTATTCGTAATGTAAAACTGAAGGATAAGACTCTCCGATTGCACGGTTGGATTTGCCGCGAGAAAACAGGAAAAGTTAAAGACGGTAGTCTCTTTTGTGAAACTGGACGAGAAACGAGTAAAAGATGTCATTGTAAGAAAAATGGCAGGGAGAATTTATAGAGAGAAGTGGGGAATTAAAGTCTTGTGAATCAACGAGAGGGGCTCGCATTGATTCACAATGCGAGCCCCTACTCTTCTCATTTGCCCGTTTTAAAAGTGTTTCCAAATACAAGAAACCTGGATTCAACCTGTTCGTCCTACTGGAGTGGAAGTGTTGGCAGTAGCAATCTCCTTTCATATGTGATGCCCGAAGATCTACTCCGGCATCCAGTTAACATTTTCTCTCATGCCGAGATTCCCGTGCACAAGCCATGCCAAACGAATTGTAAAAAAATTAGCCTTTGCATTTCCTATAACATTGAGGAATAGCATTTTGAATTTATTGTGCGTGAGTGATGTCCATTGCTTGGTGCATATCAAGTAAGCACTGTGTGTTGATGAATTAGGCATTCTTTTTTGTGATTAAATAAAATGCGACTCTATCCCTGTGATAAATATTCTCTTCCGTTGCCAGAGGGGCATCGTTTTCCTATTCAGAAATATGAGATGCTCCGTAAACGTCTCGAGCAAGATGTGGCGAGGGGAACACCATTTGCGTTCATTGAACCTCATGCAGCCAATGATGAGGAATTACGTCGGGTGCATTGCCCTGAGTATTTGGGCCGAGTCTTCCGTGGGACACTTACACGCGCGGAAATCCGGCGTATCGGTTTTCCGTGGAGTGAGGAACTTATTGAGCGATCGCTTCGGAGCACTGGCGCTGCAGTCGATGCAGCGGTCTCTGCTTTACGTGATGGTGTGGCAGCGAGTCTTGCAGGCGGCACGCATCATGCAGGAACCAATTGGGGTGAAGGCTTTTGTATTTTTAATGATACGGCAGTAGCTACAAGAGAAATTCAGGATAGAGGACTTGTTCAACGAGTGCTAATCATCGATTGTGACGTCCATCAGGGAAACGGTACGGCTGAAATTTTCACGCATGATGATTCGGTATTCACACTATCACTGCATGGGGAAAAAAACTTTCCGTTAAGAAAATATCCAAGTTCGTTAGATGTTCCATTAGTTGATGGCACATCGGATGAGAGCTATCTTGCTGCGCTACAGAGAGCTTTAAGAGTTTCTTTTTCGAACTTTAGACCAGATATCATTTTTTATATTGCTGGGGCGGACCCGTATGAAGGAGATCGTTTAGGTCGCCTTGGTGTTTCTCAAGAAGGCCTTTTGCTGCGTGACCGTCTCGTCTTTACCACCGCTTTGACTCATTGTGTACCTGTGGCGATCGTTTGCGGTGGTGGGTATTGCAATGATCTCTCCATGATCGCAGAAATTCATGCAGCAACAATGCGGGAAGCAGCAAGTTTCGAACAGCAATTCGCTGAGGTAAGCCGTTAATAAGTATAGCGTTGGCGGTTGCTACCAAGCACTGTGAACGGCATATGACGGGCGATAGGTGTAGTCTTGATATGTCCAGCTTTTTCCACCGGTGTGTACGACACGAACTCGCCGGCCACCGTGCCATTCCCAACGACCACCCGTTTCAATATCGAAGACTCGTCCTTCATTGGATGCGAGATCAAGATTCCACCGTCCATTGTCCGAAAGTTTAATCATGGGGCGTGCACCCTGAACCATAAGTCGTTTGTAAAGTTCGGGCGAACGTTCTTCAAGTAGACTGAGTTGATCTTCCCTTCCCTCACGAATATCAAATCTCCAAGCTGGTTGAACCGATCCCGGTCCCATTGCAAATTCAAAAATGCGTTTTTCGCTGAAGCGACTCCAGACATGATGTCCGGATAGTGGTGAGAATCGAAAATAGACGGCATCCGGTTTGAGATCTTTTTTTGAATGCGGTTTCAATGTTTCCGTGAAAAGATCAAGTCGATAGATAGTGTTTTTATCGAGTTTGCTCGTCTTTGATTGTTCTGCTCGTATCATTGGAAGACAGGAAGAGACAAGAAATAGAAAAAGAAAGGTCCGCATTAAGAGACGGTAGACTGGCAGGAAACGTGCGATTGTCATGAAAACCCCGAACGTGTTGTCGATTACTCATACTTCCCATTAACTTTACGTACGAATCGACAGGAAGCAATTTTTGCTGGCCAGTTAGTCCTTCCAGAATCAGCATAGGAGCTCATTTTAGACGTTATTGCTGGTAAAAACAGGATGTTTGATTCAAACGTCATGTGCCGAATGTTGGTGCTACCTCCTCAACAATGTCATTATTGTCCCTTCAGCGTCGTGATACTTGAAATAAGAAAGTAAGAATGAAAGACGGCACTCAGTTGACAGGGGCTGGCACCAGCCCAGGAGGTCACTTCAGGGATGATTTGCTGGCAGGCATCGTCGTATTTCTTGTTGCGTTACCGCTTTGTATTGGAATCGCACTTGCATCAAACGCTCCTCCACTTGCGGGTGTTGTTGCAGGAATTGTTGCTGGGCTGATTGTTGGTCCGCTGAGCAACGCCCAGGTTACGGTCTCTGGGCCGGCTGCTGGTCTTACTGCGGTTGTTGCCGCAGAGATTGCCGCAATTGGTTCGTTTGAAGGATTGTTAGTTGCGGTAGCTCTTGCAGGTGTTATTCAGATTTTCTTGGGAATTATTCGTGGCGGCTTCATCAAGTCGTTTGTCCCAGCAAGTGTTGTCCGTGGACTACTCTCTGCAATTGGAGTCATTCTGATTCTGAAACAGATCCCTCACTTATTCGGCCATGACACCGACCCAGAGGGTGAAATGTCATTTTTTCAGCCGGATAAGCAAAACACATTTTCAGAACTTTTGGAAATCCTCAGCGATTTACATCCAGGCGCAATAGTTGTTGGTTTTGTGTCCCTCGCCATTATTTACTTTTGGGGTAGGGTGCCTTTTCTGAAGAAAACTGGGATTCCAGCCCCGCTTGTTGTTGTTCTCTTTGGTGTACTTTGCAGCCTTGGGTTCGACCAGCTCGGTGGATCATGGATTATCACGGCGAGCCACAAAGTAGAGGTCCCTTTACCAGAGACTATTCGGGGGTTTTTTGGATTACTGCCGAATCCAGATTTCAGTCAGATTACAAATCCAGCTGTTTCTTCAGCAGCACTTACCATCGCACTAGTCGGGTCGTTGCAGGCACTTCTCACATTGGAAGCTGTTGACCGACTTGATCGAGAGAAGCGAAGCACATCACCAAACCGGGAGCTTATTGCTCAAGGCATTGGAAACATCGTTTCCGGGATGGCTGGGGGGCTTCCAATGACATGCGAAATCGTTCGGTCAAGCGTAAATATTGATGCAGGTGCCCGGACAAAAATTTCTACGATCCTGCACGGTGCTCTTCTAGCAATTGCGGTTGTGCTTCTTCCCCAGGCCATTAACCTCATTCCACTTTCAGCACTTGCAGCGATTCTGATTGCCACAGGTCTCAAGCTGGCGAGCCCACAGGTCGTAGCAGAACTCTGGCGATCTGGTAGGTATCAATTCATTCCGTGGCTTGTGACCTTGCTTGCCATAGTTTTGACTGATCCACTTATTGGAATTCTGATTGGCCTTGCAGTCAGTACGATATTTATTCTCTGGAGCAATCTTCGGAGGCCAATGCGATTGGTAGTAGAGCATCACCTTGGCGGCGACGTTACGAGAATTGAGTTAGCAAGCCAAGTCAGCTTTCTTAATCGAGCGGCATTACGGAAGGCATTCGACAATATTGAATCCGGAAAACATTTCTTGGTTGACGCACACGACACCGTATACATTGACCCCGACATTCTGTCTTTGATTAAAGAATACCGTGATGTTATCGGCCCTGCCCGTGGTGTTCATGTCAGTACTCGAGGCTTTCGGGACAAGTATCAAATTAAAAACCGAATCGAGTTTGTTGATTTTTCAAGCCGTGAATTGCAGGAGCATTCAACACCAGATAAAGCATTGAGTTATCTGCTTGCAGGGAATCAACGGTTCCAAGAAGGTCGTCGTCTACAACGTGACTTCAATAGGCAGGTCACGTCTACTGCAGTGAGCCAGCATCCAATGGCAGTTGTGCTGAGCTGCATTGATTCCCGAACTCCAGCAGAGATCATTTTTGACTTGGGGCTCGGAGATATCTTTAGTGTTCGTGTAGCAGGCAATATTGTAACGCCAGAAGTTCTTGGCAGCATTGAGTTTGGATGTGTTGCGGCAGGTGCAAAGCTTGTCGTAGTCGTTGGGCATAATCGGTGTGTTGCGGTTCAGTCAGCAATTGATTCTGT
>JAQWMC010000147.1 GCA_029246985.1 Pirellulales bacterium | reverse complement strand
AAATCAAGTATCACGTCGTTTTTGACGATTTTGTTCGACGAATACCCCTCAATAATTCCTGCGGCATTCAGGGACGCTTTCGCACAATAACGCCATCAACGCACCGGGTTGTTTTTGGCACGAACGCATCGAAACAACCGGTAACTTTACACGCTCTCGTGGGGAGCTTGCGAAACATTGCCTAGCCGAATGACTTTTGACTCAATCACTCTCAGGGCCAGTGGGATTACACACCTCATTTATTGTTGGCCTGGTCCCAAGCTGATCGCTTTCAAGTCTTCACAATATTCGACGACCATCTCTTGCGCAATCTCTCACGTGTGAGTCGCAATACTGCACTCAGTCGCATTGTCGTCTAATCTATGAAAACGAACACGTTCCGCAGAGCTTCAGGCAAGCAGTCGATTGCGTCTTTCACGTCATCATCCACAGGGAAGGGCGGCCATTGACCAAATTACGACAAGCTTCGAGGGTTATTCCGTTCCGGCATCGGTCGCCATTCATCGCTTCGGGCTAAATGAATTTATTGGGCATTCCACTCACGCTTGCCGATTAACCGCTCACAAGATACGCATAGGATTTATGTGGTTGTTAAGGGCCGGCTGGACCGACCAATAGGTTCGTCCATATCGATTCGGATTCCTTTGTTTCCGCTCTGCCAGCGGACTCGTTCCGGTGACACCTGTGTCACTTCCTCCATGAAACAATCTTGCACTACATTGGGAATCGATTCACAAGCAGACATTTGTCATATCCGCAAGCGTCTCAATATCGTTCCCAAACAGTCACGAATCGTACAGAGAATCGCTACGGGAAATAGGATTTTTATTACAAAAGCGAGGGTGACCGGACTCGAACCGGCGGCCTCCAGCGTGACAGGCTGGCGCTCTAACCAACTGAGCTACACCCCCCTCAAATTTCTTTAATCGAAACAATTGCAGAAATTCAGGGCGAGAAACTCTCGCAAGGAATTCAGAATATAACAGAAAAAGGATGCCAGAAAGGGGGCTCAGCCTTTTCCGACAAAAATCTGCTCGGAAGTGACGAAAGAAAAGCCGGTCACCGAAAACCTCCGGTTGGACCACAAAAGAAATGTGCGCCTGTAATGCACCTGCAGCGGGGGCGTCATTCTTTTATTTTTGGTCCGTCAGAACTATGATTCGCTCCGCCTGAGCCCCAAGCAAGAGATCGGAAAGCTTACAAAAGCCCCGATCTGCATCATTCCATGAAGGCCACGGGCACGGTAAACTGGTTGTTGAGCTCCACTACATACCCGCACAATTGTCTCTTGATTGGGGAAAGGACGTTCCGTCCATGCCACTGTTCGAAATTGAAACCGAAGCACACATCATTATCTCGTGGGCAGAAGATGAACATTCTGCATCTTCTGTCGTCGCTGAAGCCTATCCTCAAGAGAAAATTCTTCGCCTCACTCGTCGACCGCGAGACACATGGGTCATATCAAAATCTGCGTTGGGAATTGTGTCCGAAACACACGACGATCAGCCACTCCTGCCAAGCAGCACTGCCCGCGACTGCCTCGCTCGAGCATCTGGTGACAAGCTTCACGCCATACGTCTCTACATGAACGAAACCGGAGACGACCTCGAGCGAGCCAGAAAAGTTATCGAATCAAATATGGTAATGGGTTGGTGACTACCGAACATCGAAAAATTTTCTTCTGCTCAGACCAACCAAAACCTAGTTCGGTATCTGCGGACTACCAAGCTGAGCCTCGAATGAGGCCGGAGTAATATCCTGATCAGGAGCCGGTTGCCCGCCGCCGCCATCGAGGCGATGCTCCGATTCTGGCGACTGAACAATGATAGGCGCTGCTGGCTGATAACTCGAAGTGCCGCCCGGCCTGTATCCAGGATCAGGACGGCGAGACGTTGGAGGCACAGGCGGAGAATGCATCGGCGCCTCAAGAGACGGATGACCTTCCTGAGCAGTCAATGGTGACTCCTCAGGAGAATTCATCGAGGACACACTCTGCTGAGCATTTGGGCGGGGTTCGGGGAATGACACTGCTGGTGTTCCAACGGAAGAGCGAGGCATCTCTGAAAACCTACTTCGCGAAGAAGCTTCGCTGGAAGCGGTCTGCGAAAATGCAGGACTCACTGGAGAACCGACTGCCGGCGGACTACTAAATCGGCTCCCGGCCATACTAGCCGACGGCTGGAGACCAGCGACCCGCTGATCCCCCAAACTTGAAAAACGGCCACTTGCCGCACTACCCGCCATCGGTGGAGGTGATGTGCTCGCGGCGGCAGAGCTAAACCGGCTTGTCGTGTCAGATGCCTGAGGGGCACCTGCTAGTGAGCCAGCTGCGACTGGAACGGCTGCTGGTATTGCTTGATACGGACCTACCTGCGGTTGCGGTGATGCGGATGCAACCGCACTTGAGGCTGGTGTCGTTGGCTGAGCAGCCGGAGGCGCTGAACCATATGTCACAGGAGACTGTGTGGGCGGAGATGTTGCAGCAACCATTGCAGGCAGAGCCTGGTCACCAGGCAGAGCCTGTTCGTTCGTCTGCAACGCGTAGCTATCGGGTGTCGATGTTGTTGGATAGGGCTGCGCGGTGGCTGATGGTTTTGTTGTGTCTCCTTCAAACGCCGGTGCCTCAGCAAGCGTAGCAGGATCAGGCCCACCCATACCGAGTGAGCCCCACGAGGTACCCATTGATGACCCGCTCTTACAACCACTGCCGCACGCAATGAGTACGAGTAGGCACGACAACTCAACTGTGCCTACTACGGCACTCCAACGACAGGGGTTGATCCGGGTAATCAGATGCATGAACGTTTCTCCCAAACAGCATGGCTAGCAAATCGGATTAGGCAGGGAATACGTTTTCTATCGGCTAGCTGTCAACGTCATCCTTTATCTGAATTACCACCAGCTAAAAAAAACTGCTGTATCACGTTGAGACCGTGATACAGCAGATAGTTATTTCAAAACGGGAAGGCCTGGGGGAATAGGTTACGACTTGGCTGCCATGAACCGACTCCCGATAACATCCCAATCCACAACGTCAAAGAACGCCTTCACATAGTCGGCTCGGCGATTCTGGTAGAGAAGATAGTACGCATGCTCCCACACATCGACTCCAACAAGGGGAATATTGCCATGCATGACCGGACTGTCCTGATTTGCCGTGCTCTCTACAAGGAGTTTGCCTTGAGGATCAACAGACAACCAGGCCCACCCACTACCGAAACGTGTCATTGCTGCTTTGGTAAACGACTCTTGGAGATTCGCGAAACTGCCAAACACCGAGGAAACTGCCTGACCGAGTTCTCCCGACGCTTCACCACCTTTACCGCCTCCCAATGATTCCCAGAAAAGTGAATGATTTGCATGTCCACCGCCATTATTACGTACCGCAGTACGAATTGCTTCAGGTACCTGCTCCAGGTCACTGATGAGTTTTTCTATTGGCAGTTCCGCTAACGGGCTCCCTTCAAGAGCTTTATTCACGTTTGCCACATACGCAGCATGATGTTTGTCATGGTGAATTTCCATTGTGCGAGCATCAATATGGGGCTCGAGTGCGTCGAATGAGTAGGGGAGTGGGGGAAGCGTGTAAGCCATGAATGTACGTCTCCGCAAAAAGCAAGTGGATGGGTGGAAAAACCAGTCAAATGTGACTTCGTAACACGAAAGAGCGTACCTGAGTTGTTCCGAACGGGCAAACGCTTCACGGAACTGCCGCCACTTTCAAACTCTAACGATCAGGTAGAGAAAACCGATCACGCAGAGGCCTGCGTTGAAACTACGAAATCTCAGTAAACAGCCTCGGAAAACCGACAGAGAAACAGAGAGTCCGTGATGCATCACAATCTATTTTCGCAAGGAGACAGTCCGTGACCCGATTATTCGGTCGCAGCCAGCCACAGCGACCGAGCACCCCAGCTTTAGCCGTCAAGACAACACCATATCAAGGGAGCGGGAATACGAGTTCCGGCATATCGGAGACTCTTCCGCCCCTTTACAGGCACTTGGCTTCCCTTGTCCCGACTCGAGTAGTCTCTCTATTCGGCGTTGCGGCAATCCAACTCTGCGCACTCTTACTTGCCCTTGTTCCTTGCTTGGGCCGTGAATTTGCGAGCTATGAATTCGTGCCAGATGGTGGCGAATACAGCCAGAGTGTTGACATTCTACGCGGAGGATTTGGGCTACAGGGACAAGCCAATCTGGCAGGATGGCTCACACAGACATTTCTTTTGCTTGCGACCGGAACAGCGTTGATCCTTCGATCCATTCATCGCAATCGCACCGACACATCCAAACCTGGCTTTCGGCTATGGGGAACTCTGGCGATCGTTTGGACCAGTGCGTCATTGGCAACAACACTACCGATTGGGCCAGCACTTGCAGCAGCGTTGCTTCAGATGACAAATACGCCTTTTGGACCACAAGGCCTCGGCTGGTGGGTTTCACTTGGCTGCCTTTGTATCAGCATCACAGTTTTCGCAACGTTCTTCAGGCTTCGTGAACGACTTGCTTCCTTGATGGCACTGACACCCGGACTTCTTTTATGGTGTGCCTCAACAGCCTGCGTCTGGTTTTCTGTAAACGATCCTCGCCTTCTTCTTCTCGCAAATGCAACATGGCTCGCTGGTAGTGGCTGTATCTTGTTTGCAATGATCTTGGCCGTTCGCAGTAGTCTCCGAGAGATAGATGGCCTTTGCAAACAGAGGAAGACTCCGGCACTCAAGAAAAAAACTCGACCCGTCACCTCGGCTGCGGCATCCTCCTCCGCGGATGACGCACGGCCGATGACAACGACAGCCATTGACTTTGAAGAGATTCCAAATCACGTCACCACCGGCCGGAACCCGGTACCTGACGATAGTGCAATCGGTAGTGACCTCGATACAGGTGATGACGAAGCTCCTCTGCAACGCCGTCTATCAAAGTCTGAACGCCGTCGACTTCGCAAACTCGCGAGGAACGGGCGGGCTGCTTAGCGGCCCTTTGACGAAACGCCCTCGTTTCCCGATAGTGACCTCGGAGGTAACCCGTGACAGTACGAACTCGTTTTGCGCCAAGCCCGACTGGCTTTCTTCACATCGGCGGTGTCCGCACCGCATTATTCAATTGGCTGTTTGCACAACGCCACGGCGGCAAATTCATTTTGCGGATTGATGACACCGATGAGATCCGTAATCTGGAAACCGCGCTGGAACCAATTCTCAAAGGCCTCCAGTGGCTTGGGATTACTTGGGATGAGGGCCCGGGCGTTGGAGGCGATCGTGGCCCATATTTCCAGTCTCAACGTGCCGACCGATACGCAACCGCAGCCAAACAGCTTCTTGACACTGGCTTCGCCTATCGAGACTTTGCAACCCCTGAGGAACTTGATGCAGAACGCAAGGAGGCGCAGGCCGCAGGTCGTCCGTTCCTCTACAGCCGCAGATTTGCTGCTTTTGATGAAAAAGCCGCTACACAGTTTGAGGCGGAAGGACGTCGAGCTGTCGTTCGACTCAAAATGCCAAGGGAAGGGAATCTTGTCATCGATGACAAAGTACGTGGACAGGTGACCTTTGCCTGGGAACGGGAACAAGATCACGTCATACAACGAGCTGATGGATCATGTCTTTATCACCTCGCAACTGTTGTTGATGATCATGACATGGAGATTAGTCATGTCATTCGAGCAGAAGAACACCTCTCCAACACACCTCGACAAGCCTTTATCTATCAGAGCCTCGGCTACACCTTGCCAACTTTTGCTCACCTTCCACTTGTTGCAGAACCTGGGAGTCGAACAAAGCTCAGCAAGCGTAAACTTGCAAAATATCTCAAAAATCGTGACTTTGCTCAGGTCAATGAGCACGGCATGAAGATCGCAAACCAGATTGGTCTTGAACCAGAGTCTGATACGTTCAACCCAGTCATCGTCGATTTCTATCGCGACGTCGGCTACCTTCCATGGGCCGTAGACAATTACCTCACGCTCCTTGGTTGGTCTCTTGATGATCACACCGAGTTCTTCACTCGCAGTCAACTTATTGAGAACTTTTCACTCGAACGTGTAAATAGTTCACCCGCAAGTTTTGACCCAAAGAAGCTGTGGACTGTCCAGGACCATTACATGCAGCAACTCTCCACGGCCGAGAAACTGGACCTTATGATGCCATTTCTGCTGAAGTCCGGCCTCGTTGACGAGCCGATAACTGATGAAATAAAAGGTCTCGTTGCTCAAATCATTGAAGCATCAGGCGACCGTCTCAAGGTTGCCGGAGACATCCTGACGTATGCCACTTTTTTCCTTGTGAAAGACTTGGTGTTGGATCCCGCAGCTGTAACGAAACGATTGGCAAAGCCCGGAACTGCTGATCTGCTCAAACGTTTCATCGAGCACATTGAAGCCGTTGAGCCGTTCCATCCTGAAACGCTCGAATCTGCCCTGAAGTCTGTTGTTGAAAGTTCCGGGAAGAAGGTCGGCGATCTTATTCACCCGGTGCGTGTGGCGGTAACAGGGACAACAGTCGGGCCTGGGCTCTATGATTGCCTCACTATTTTAGGTCGTGAAAAATCTCTCGCTCGACTCCGCGATGCTCTTGAATTCTGTCAATAAAAGGTTCTTTGGTAGGCGCAGGGTGCAGGAAACGGGTACAGTCCGTCTTCCAGATGAATGGTTTCCTTAGAAGACCATGTTTATGACTCAAAATTTTTTGATTACGAAGGAGATATGAATGCCGTTGCTTGTCGTTGGAAGTGTAGCCTTTGATTGCGTTGAAACCCCAACAGACAGGCGAGACGATGTCCTCGGGGGCTCTGCTGTATTTTTTTCATATGCAGCAAGTTTTTTCTCCCCGGTCCGCATGATTGGAGCAGTGGGCGAAGACTGGCCCGCAGAGCATACTTCCATGCTTGAACAAAAGGGAATCGACACATCGGGGCTTCAGATAATTCCCGGTGGCAAGACATTCCGATGGCGAGGCCGATACCTTCCAAACATGAATGACCGCGAAACCATTGAAGTGCATCTGAATGTGCTTGATGAATTCCAACCAAAATTGGGAGCATCGCACCAAGACTGCCGATTTCTCTTTCTGGGAAATGCGTCTCCTGCAGTCCAGCTCGACGTTCTCAAACAAGCCAAGAATGCTGAATTGACTGTTGCGGACACCATGGATCTATGGATCAACATACAAAGAGATGAGCTCGGTGAACTGCTACAAAAAATTGATGGTCTTGTTCTTAATGACGCCGAGGCAAAACTACTTGCAGAGGATGAAAATCTTGTCCGAGCGGGTCACACCATACTGGGAATGGGACCAAAATTTGTAGTCATCAAAAAAGGTGAGCATGGCGCCATGTTCTTTAGTGAGCATGAAATGTATGTCATGCCAGCCTTTCCGACTGAAAAAGTACTCGACCCAACTGGCGCCGGTGACAGTTTTGCCGGGGGCATGATGGGGCACCTTGCCTCGATCGGCCGATTCGACCCTCAGGCGTTGAAAGAAGCCCTTGCCTACGGAACTGTTACAGCCAGCTTTACTGTTGAAGACTTCAGCCTCGACCGACTTGAAAAGCTGGATCGCTCAATGGTCGACCAGCGATTCAAAGAGTACCGACAAATGCTTAGCTTTTGACGATTCTATGGCCGTGTGACAGGAACCATGCCAAACGCAACGTAGAAATCTCGGTTTTTCCACTTGCTAACCCAAGAAAATGCCGATACTATACGCATGTTCACCTTCAGCGTGTGGGGGTGATTGTGCGATGTGGTGTGTGCCCTTCGCTTGGTTGAGATACGCGAATGCAAACTTAATTTATTGCAAAGATTCAAAACTGACCTGGGTGGCGTAGCCGTTTTTCAAAGAATTGGTCACACTTTTGTTTCAATGCCTTTCGTAATGGTGGCATTCGCGCAGAAAGAATCGTTGAAAGGACTCGATAATGATTAGCGCAGTAAAACAATCACCGAAGATACCATCTGGATCGTCATCACAAAAAGAAGGAGCGTCACCACGTATGGCCAAGACGAAGCAAACGAAAGAGAAGGCCGTAGCATCCCAAGCAAGTAGCCGCTCGACGAAAAAGAAAGGTGCGGCAAGTTCCGCTGATGCATTCATCGAAAAGAACCCCGTACTAAAGACAGCGGTTGCTCAGATCGAAAAAGAGTTTGGTCAAGGCTCTATCATGCCGCTTGGCGCAGATTCAACAGTAGTTGTTCCGGGCATTCCGAGCGGAAGCCTCTCAGTCGACTTAGCACTTGGTGGAAATGGATTTCCACGGGGTCGAATTATCGAAGTCTTTGGTCCCGAGTCGAGTGGCAAAACCACACTCGCCCTTCACGCTGTGGCAGCAGCTCAAGCCAACGGCGGAGTCGCCGCGTTTATCGATGCTGAACATGCGCTCGATCCAAGCTGGGCAAAGAAACTTGGCATAACCCTCGAAACACTGCTCGTTAGCCAGCCAACCAGCGGTGAAGAGGCAATGAACATCACAGAATTGCTTATTAAATCAAACGCCGTTGATGTCATTGTTATTGATTCTGTTGCTGCTCTCGTACCTCAAAAAGAACTCGATGGTGAAATCGGTGATTCTTTTGTGGGGCTCCAAGCTCGACTCATGAGCCAAGCTATGCGGAAACTTACAGGTGCAATAGCGAAAAGTAAGACCTGCGTGATCTTTATTAATCAGATACGTGAAAAAATTGGTGTCATGTTCGGTAGCCCGGAAACAACGCCCGGCGGACGAGCCTTGAAGTTCTATTCGTCGGCCCGAATAGACGTCCGTCGAATTGGAGCGCTCAAAGATGGTGAAGAAGTCGTTGGGCAACGCGTCCGTGTGAAAATTGTCAAAAACAAGGTTGCCCCGCCTTTCCGCATTGCAGAGTTTGACATGATGCATGCTGATGGAATCAGTGCAGAAGGTGATCTAATTGATCTCGGGCTGGCTGCCAAGTTGATTGAAAAATCAGGAACGTGGATCCGCTATAACGACTCACACTTGGGGCAGGGGCGTGAAAAGGCGCGGCTCTATCTCAAAGAGAATCCAGACGTCGCCGAAGAAATTCGGCAAAAAATTGTGACAAGCCGAGAACCTCTCGTGGAAACTGAAAAGGAGGAGAAGGCGTGACCTGAAACACCATTCCTGCTCCAGCCATTCTGTAGATACCTTCCTTAAGAAGCCTACTTCCATACACCCCCTCAGGAGGCTCTGACTCCTGAGGGGTTTTTTCGAGGAAATGCTGAACAGACCACGTTGGGTGCTTGCGGTGCTAGCCAGCATACGAGCAAAAACGACTGGTCTGTATCACACACCAAGACCATGTATAGTGCGACAAGTCCCCGATAATCCCGACATGTTCCGGAGCGAAGAAACTGATGAAGGCTGACGATCTCAGGGAAGCGTACCTCGCCTTTTTTGAATCAAAAGGTTGCATCCGTAGGCCAAGCGATGTGCTTGTTCCACGGTGGGATCCTTCCGTGTTATTCACGCCAGCCGGTATGAATCAATTTAAGGATCATTTCCTCGGGAAATGCAAGCTGGACTTCACACGAGCAACATCCTGCCAAAAGTGTCTGAGGACCGGGGACATTGAAAACGTTGGGCGGACACCACGGCATCATACGTTTTTCGAAATGCTCGGAAACTTTAGCTTTGGCGACTACTTTAAGCGTGAAGCAATTCTGTGGGCCTGGGAATTTCTTACGAGCCGCGATTGGTTGAACATAGCTCCAGAGCTCCTTTCAATAACTGTCTATGAAGACGACGCCGAGGCGTATTGCATCTGGTCTGACGAGATCGGAGTGCCATCAACCCGTATCACACGAATGGGTGAAGATGATAATTTCTGGCCGGCAGGTGCTCCTTCCCGAGGCCCTGATGGCGTCTGCGGGCCCTGTAGTGAAGTTTTCTATCGAATGCCAGACGGCAGCGAAGTGGAAATCTGGAATCTGGTATTCACGCAACATAACCGAATCGGTGATCCACCTGAGAACCTTCGCCCACTTCCAAGCCGGAACATCGACACTGGAATGGGGCTGGAGCGCACATGCGCGATGCTTCAGGGAGTCGACAGCAACTTCCATATCGATATTCTTTTGCCCATCGTTGAAACTGTTGCTGAAACCTGTAAGCAGAAATACATAGCCGACGACGACAACGGCCGCCGGATACGCCGAATCACTGACCATGTTCGAGCCTGCACATTTGCTATTCATGAGAATGTGCTACCGGGAAACAATGAAGAAAAGTATGTCATCAAACGGCTTCTCCGGAGGGCCGTACTCGATGGCTGGCAAATGGGCATGCGAGATCCATTCCTTCACACACTCCCCCCGGCAGTCATAACGCAAATGACACACTCGTATCCGGAGTTGGCTGAAACTGTTGAGCATGTCACAAGTGTTATAAAACGAGAAGAAGAGTCTTTCCTAGCAACCATCGGTGGTGGCCTCACGCGTATCAACAAACTTTTTGACGGAATTCGTTCAACTGGTGGCGGTCTGGTCGGTGGTGAGGATGCCGCTGAACTCTATACAACGTATGGTTTCCCCCCAGAACTTCTTGAAACACTGGCCGCTGAAAGAAATTGTGCTTTTGACTGGAACGGCTTTCGGGACGCCATGGACGCACACGGAAAAAAATCTGGGGCTGGAACTCGAGTTGAAGTATTTACATCTGGACCGCTTGATGCATTAAAGAAAGCAATGCATGGCTCAGATTTCGTAGGCTACGAATCTGCCAGAACAACCGGCAACATCGTCGGCATTATCGCACAGAATCGGCTCTGCGAATCACTGATAGAAGCAGACGCTGTACCGCCAACGATTGAGCACAGCACAGATCAACTCATTACTGTCATTCTGGACAAAACCTGTTTCTATGGTGAATCCGGTGGACAGGTTGGCGATACTGGATGGATCGAAGGACCAAACGGTAAATTCGAAGTGATCAACACCCAAAGAGAAGGTGATTTCTTTCTCCACTGCGGTGTTCTCCGGGAAGGCTCAGTCGAACTTGGACAAGAGGTTCATGCTCACGTAGACGAAGGTCGACGCAAAGCGATTCGACGAGCCCATACGGCAACACACCTTGTCCATGCTGCATTACAGCATTTTCTCGGGTCACACGCCGTACAGCAAGGTTCAAAAGTTGACGCTGACTTATTACGATTCGATTTCAGTCATGCTTCACCCGTTGGTCAAGAAACGCTCAGGGATATTGAAGCAATGGTGAATGAAGGCACGCTAAAAGCGGCACCGGTGTCAGCAAACCTCTTGCCGTTGGAAGAGGCTCGGCACGCTGGTGCAATGATGCTGTTTGGTGAAAAGTACCCTGACGTTGTCCGAATGGTTTCCATTGATGGAATCAGTAGGGAACTCTGCGGGGGAACGCACGTCGGCAATACCGGTGAAATCGGACTTATAAAAATCATTCATGAGGAGAGTGTTTCAGCCGGAACACGACGAGTCGTTGCAGTAACGGGACACCGTGCTCTCGAACGGTTCAGGCAGGCAGAAGCCACTCTTACAGACTCAGCAAATGCCCTTAAGGTCCCCGTACCTGATCTACCAACTCGACTCAACTCGTTAACAAAAGAGCTTAAGACCCTAAAACGACAGGCTGCAACAAATAAAGCTGACATTTCTATCGATGAACTACTGAATTCAGCAGAGGAAGTCGCTGGCGTTCGGATTGTTGTAGCAGATGCAAAAGGTTGTAATGCAGCAGCAATGCGTCAATGCATCGACCAACTTCGTCGAAAGGCGAGCCCTATCGCTGTCCTTCTTGGAAGCACTGAGAATGGAAAAGTCACACTTGTTGCAGGGATTAGTCGTGAAGTTGAATCCAAAGGAGTTTCAGCGGGCACATGGATACGCGAACCTGCCGCTCTCGTGGGAGGCCGTGGTGGCGGACGTCCAGATCTAGCGCAAGCTGGTGGCAAGCTCTCGGCAAAGCTACCCGAGGCGCTCACTCGTGCAAAGCAGGAAATACGAAGCTGCCTCGAAGACTAAGAGAATCTCAGAGTCTGCAATGCCTTTATACCATCAAGCAACCCAAGATTTATGCCAACAACTTTTCCACGGCTGCTAGTGCTGAATCATAATCTGGTTCTTCTGCAACCTCTGGAACAACTTGGACATACTGGAGAACGCCTTCGCTATCGAGAACAAAAACTGCTCTCGCGAGAATTTTCAGCTCATCGATGAGCACGCCCCAGTCTTTCCCAAAACTACGATCCATATAGTCGCTTCCATTTTTCATGGATTCGATTGATTCAGCACCACAAAAACGATTCATCGCAAATGGCAAGTCAAGGCTCACCGTCAATGCAGAAACTTTGTCCCCCAGAGAGGCAACTCGTGTATTGAAGGTTTTGGTTTGAACCTGGCAGACTGGTGTATCGAGGGAGGGAACAACGCTCACAATAAGTGGCTTCCCAGAGAAATCATCTCGTTTCACTTGCGCCATCCCGTCTGCCCCATAACAACGAAGATCAAAATCCGGGGCCTTCGCTCCAGGCACTAATTCATCACCAACAAGTGTTAACGGATTGCCTTTGAAAGTAACTGCGCCAGAGCGATGGTTCGTCATAAGAGACTCCTTAAGCTAAAATGGGGACATTCGATATGGAGGTTGCAGTATTGCCAGACAAAGCAATGACACAACCCCACGCTGAAAACAATCGGACCTTTTGGCATGAGTCAGCCTCCCAAGAGGCATTCACACATGCCTTACACACTTATTCATACCTAAAAAATAGTTCAGTAATGCGACTTCTTGGACAAACTGGTCAACGTCTTGGGTTAATCCTTCCGGCATTTGCGATTATCCTTGAGCTTAATCACACAATTAGCCTTGGACAGATGCTGATGGTGCTGGTTGCCTCGGTGTGTCTTTTTGGTATTGGCCGTATTTTAGAGGGCTACAGTCAAACCTAGATGGCCGTTTAAAGTAGCCAGGCAATGGACTCTGCTACTTATACACGCTTGTCTCATTGGAAGCATTCATGTTTACCCCACTTATTTTTAAACCGCTCTATCGTCAGTATCTCTGGGGTGGCCGCCGTTTCCAGAGCTTGCTTGGACGTGAATTACAACAGCCTGGGCCCTACGCCGAATCATGGGAGATCGTCGATCACGGAAACGACCAGAGCATTGTCCGCTACGGCCCGCTCGCCGGAAAAAGCCTCGGTGAGTTGATGCGGGAGGACCCGCACGCTTTGGCCGGCATTTCCACACCACGCACGTTCCCTCTTTTGTTCAAATTCCTCGACGCGCACAAAGTACTTTCTGTACAGGTTCACCCGGACGATGAAGCTGCCTCACAAAGAACACCACCTGACCGAGGCAAAACTGAGGCCTGGTATGTTGTCGAAGCAGAACCCGGGAGCAAAATCTATGCTGGCCTGCGGGATGGCACAGATGAGCCTTCGCTACGGCAAGCAATCGCGGCGGGGACGTGTGAAGAAGTCCTCCACGTCATCGAACCCAAGGCAGGAGACTGCATATTCATCCCTGCCGGTACTGTTCACGCGATAGGAGCTGGCTTGGTCATTGCCGAAATTCAACAGTCGAGCGATATCACCTTCCGTCTATTCGATTGGAACCGTGTTGATACAAACAATACACCCAGAGCCCTTCATCTTGATGAAGGAATTGAGGCGACTCGCTTTTCGGGACCAGTCACACTCGCTCCAAAAAAACTTACAACTGACCCGGCTGTTCGACGACTTGTTGAATGTTCCTATTTCTTTTTCGATGAGGTGCGTCCGGATTCAGCGTGGATAACAGCTGGGAATTGTTGTGAAATTGTTGCAGTGTTATCTGGTGAGTTGAAGCTTCCCTCTGACTGGAATCTACCAACACTTCGAAAAGGTGACTGCGTTCTCTTTCCTGCCGAGCTTCAACCGCAGAGTCTTTCATGCCAGCGAGATGATCACGAGAATGCTCACCTTCTACGAATCACTGTTCCGCCACCACGAGAAACGTGAAAAAACGTTTAAATACGTTGAAAACATCTGATTTTCGACCTTGGGAAAAGCCGGAGGCCTCCCTAGACTCTCTGCTTGATCCGAGTTTTACACAGTTTTTTGGAGTGAGCACCCATGCACGTTACCCGCGCAGTGGTAGTAATTTGCTGTTTTGCATGCACAGGCTGTGCCTCACTCGGACGGCCCGACTGGACCCAACCCGGTCCGGCGGCCAAACAGCGACGACGAGCGGTTCGTTTCGACCCCTATTTGCAAGACGATATCGCACCGTCTGTATTGAGGTTGCCACTGATGGATGGAACTCGGCCGCGTGATTTTGCGGATCCGGTACCAGAAGTCACACGATCTCGCTGGTGGGCGCCCGTTCGGTAGCACAATGCTGTATCCTTGAAAGGTAAACTACTTCCTCTGGGAACTCATCCTGTGCCTCCACCACCCCGAAACCAGTCAAAAGCTGCGAGACAGACATCTCGAAGCCCTCTGGCACGAAAAGCATCGCCACGGCCTGAATCGGTTCGCCCACGATCTGGAAAGAATCCACGTTTTGGCATGGATGACGATGGGCTTGAACGACTTCAAAAGGTGCTTGCTGCAGCGGGTCTTGGCAGCCGTCGCTCATGTGAAGAACTCATTACTTCCGGACGAGTGGAGGTTGATCACGAGATTATTACAACTCTGGGCAGCAAAGTTGATCCGGTCCGACAGCAGATTCGTGTTGATGGAGAACGATTGCCCAATCCGCGACGTACCGTCTATCTTCTCAATAAACCTGTTGGGGTGGTGACAACAAATTACGATCCGTCAGGCAGACCACGCGTAATTGACCTCGTACCGGCAGACCAACGACTGTTCCCCATTGGTCGTCTCGATCGCGCAAGTGAAGGCCTTATTCTTGTGACCAATGATGGAGAACTTGGAAATCTTCTCACTCATCCACGATATGGAGTTGAAAAGAAATACTTGGTTCAAATCGCAGGTATTCCGACGGCAGAGACAATTGAATCACTGCGGCAGGGGATTAGCCTTGCAGAAGCGAATGTGCAAGCAAAGAGGGTCGCAGTCCGATCACAACACAAACAAAGCACCGTGTTGGAAATGGTGCTGGACGAGGGGCGTAATCGTGAAATCCGAAGAATGCTTGCATCTCTTGGCCATAAAGTGCAGCAACTTAAACGCATAGCAGTGGGTGACCTGACTCTTGGAAATCTTTTGCCGGGGCAATGGCGCAAATTGACGTGGGAGGAGGTCGAGCGTTTACGTAAATCTGCAACTGTCGCAGTGGGTAACTTTCGAACACGAGCACCACGCACCAATGCACCCAAAAGGACGTATGGTGGCAGATCAAGAACACACCGTGACAGTTCCAATAGCGAGGGTGGTCGTCGATCGAATGAGCAGAGTGGAAAACGACGACCAAAACGCCCTGGTAAGGCGTCCTCGTGGAGAAAACGTACTCGCTAGAGAATCAGCGGGTTAGAATGAAGAAACATTCGGTTTATTGACTCAATTCGCAATTGTACTATATCAATGTCATCCATCAGTCACTCGTGTAAGACCTATTATCAACAGTCTGAGATCGTTGCCCACGAACAAATTGCTGAAGCAACATGGCGAATTCGTGTTGACTGCCCGAACCTTGCCACGACAACTCGTCCCGGTCAATTCGCAATGGTTCGTCTGACTGGCAGAAACGATCCACTTCTTGCCCGACCTCTCGCGATATACGACGTTTTTCATCAGCATCAGGCACCAGACCACTGGCAACCGATGTCTCTTGGTCCCGACACCGGCGGCGGAAATCCCAGATTTGTAGACTTTGTCTATGCGGTAGCTGGCAAATTCACAACAACATTGACCTCGTTACGGCCTGGTGACAGTGTGTCTCTTTGGGGCCCGCTGGGCAATGGATTTCAAGTTCCTCCGACTGATCATCTCGTGCTCATTGCCGGCGGTATCGGGCAGACAGCACTTCTCATGTTGGGCCGTGAATTTTTAGCCACAGTTCCCTCAAGTCAGGCCACGTTCTGCTGGGGGGCAGGGCACGCAGGTCTCTTCGGACATGCCGAAGACTTTGGTAACCACGGAATGGATACCCATTTCGCAACACTTGATGGATCTAAAGGACATCATGGCACGGTCATTGATCTTCTCGATGACATGGAAAAAACTATGACGTTCAGGCAAGCTGCAATCGCATGCTGTGGACCTGAAGGGATGATGGGTGCAGTTGCACGGTGGGCAGCGAAACGCTCCCTCAATTGCCAGGTATCACTCGAAACACCAATGGCATGTGGCATCGGGATCTGCTTTAGCTGCGTTGCACCAGTCCTCGACGAAAAGGGCGATTGGGACTACAAAAGAACCTGCATCGAAGGGCCAATTTTCGACAGCCAAACAATTCAATGGGATGCAATGACCTAACGTGTTCACTCTACTGCGGCTTTAGACAGACAGTCTTAGCTGGCCGCTGACTGAGCGGTTTTCACGATGCGGGCAGAAAGTCTCGACTTGATGCGAGCAGCCTTATTCTTATGAATCGTTTTCGATGTCGCTGCCTGATCCGCTTTTTTGGCTACCGACTTAAAAAGATCTTTCGCAGCCGAAACATCTTTTGCAGAAAGAGCCTCAAGCACTTTCCTGACTGATGTTTTGATTTCTGTTTTCATAGCCTTATTTCGGTCACGGCTTCGAACATTTTGGCGTAATCGTTTTTTAGCACTTGCCGAATGAGGCATTCTGTCATTCCTGAACGTGAATAAAACCGTGAGAAAGGCACTGTAGAACCGAATCTTCAAAATACCCGACAGGACACGATTACGCCAGTACCCCAACAAAACGAGCCCAATCTTGGGGTTTCCAGAATACCTGGACAGAAAAACAGACTGCCTTAAGCGTCTCCCGCATTCAGTTTCTTGAGCCGTTCCGCCACGTCACGATACCCAAAATCAATCTCAGCGAGGTTCGACAGAAACTTTAAAGCCCCATCTTTATCTTTCAGAGCAGCAGCCAAAACACCTGCTCTGTACAGGGCTCTTTTTCGCAATTCTACTTCTCTATCTCCCAGACTCTCCACCGCCGTCTGGTAGTTTCGCATAGCCAACGGGTATTGCTTGATTTTCTGAAAACATTCTCCTAGCTCGAGGGCTACAGCCCCACGGCGACGCGCATCTAGTTGGACCTGCTGGAAAAATTTTATTGCCTCTGCAGGGCTATCAGCAGTCTTAAGACGTATGGCAAGCTCGTACTTCCAGGCAACATTATCCGGATACCTCTCTACACGCGCAGCAAAAATATCAATCTCCTGCTTAAGCAGAGCTGTTCTTAATCGAGCAACTGTTTCTTTGTTATCTTCGCTGTCCGTGGTTTGCAACTGCTTTTCAGCAAGCATAAGCCTACGTTTCGCCCAACGAATCTGCCTGTCTTCAAGATGTTCGCGCACCTTGAGGTCGTTGCCAGATGCCGCCAATACATCAACAAGCACTTTTTCTGCATCTTCAACGGCCGCTTCTCGTTCAAGCAAATCTGCGAGTTCAAACGCCGTTTCAAAATCAGTTGGTGATGTGGCCAGTTTCTGACGGAGTTGCTCCACAGGTGACACGTCGCTGGACTCTTTTGGACTGGCTCCACGACTTTCAAGCTTTTGACGAGTTTTCTCAACACTTAAACGTGCGATTTCGCGTTCAGCTTCTTCTCGGACACTTTTTGTATCAGCGAGTCGCTGCCAGCAGGAAATTGCTTGATCATACTCACCTAATCGTTCTTTATAGTTTGCGCAGTGCTTGTTCACTGCAATGTCTTTGGGTGCCACATCGAGTGCTCTTCGCAGAAACAATCCCTGCGTATCGAGACAATGAGCATCACCACACGCATCAGCCAAGCTCAGAATGCATGCGATGTCAAAAGGATCTTTCTTAAGCACATCGAGACCTGCCTTCATTGCTTCTCGTGTCTTTCCGCCTGCAACCAAACGCTTAAGACTCCCCCGACTTCCAGCAGAAAGAAGGGACGCAAACCCACTCTTCTTCTTTCCACTAAATTTCTTAGCCAGGGCTTCTAAAAACCCTTGCAGATAAATTGCACTTGCCGGATCTCCTGCTACGCAACTTCCAAACAATTCGACGGCATAGTCATAATTTCCCTTTCTCAGGTTATCTGATCCCGTTGTAAAGCATTTTGTGAGTCGACTACGCTCTGCGGGTGATGGTGGCGATATACTCCCAAAATTACCTTGAGTCCCAATCACTCTCTTTTCTTCCTGTTTTTCTGACATGCTTCCTACAAATTGAACAAAAGATATGATCGTTCTACCAGACCCCAAAATCCTAACAAAACTTACTCGTTACCCTAAAAAAAAAGAATGTCACTTTTTGGACGAAACAGCAATGGTTACCTCTCTCAATGACCTAATTCAAAGGCACCCGACAACAACTCCTCTGGGCACATATTTGTGCTTAATTCGCACATTCAATCGAATTGCTTCGTTATGCTGGAGAGAAAAACTTCTAGGTATCAGATGAAAAGTCCTGTTGATCCACCTGACAACAAAACCAATTCGCCTCGTGTAAGCGTGGTCGACCATGCTCATCGCTGTGGGCATGTTCTCTTTGTTGGTGCAGGGCCAGGACAGCCAGACCTTCTGACTGTTCGTGCAATCCGAGCACTCGAGCAAGCCGATGTTGTTGTCCATGACCAACTTGTATCACCCGCGGTTCTCAACATTATTCAACCCAGTGCACAGAAAATATTACTGTCTGAAATTCTGGAACACTCTTCGGAAAAGGATACTGGCCTTACGCTCGGAACCTACCTAGCAGAATGCGCCGCGAACGGTCACACCGTCGTCCGCCTAAAAGGAGGTGACCCTACTATCTTCGCAAGACTCCGTGAAGAAATAGAACCGCTTATCGAACATTCTATTTCATTTGAGATCATTCCCGGCATTACATCTGCAACCGCAGCGGCAGCGGCAGCAGTGACTCCACTTACGTCACGTAGTATCTCATCTAGTCTTACTATCGTGACGGGCCACGAAGCCAAGAATAAAAAAGAAACACTTGATTATGAAAATCTTTCAGTCCAAGAAGGAACAATCGTGATCTATATGGGTGTTGAACAGGCTCAACACTGGTCAAACGCGCTCCTCAAAGCAGGAAGATCACCAGACACACCGGTAACACTTGTAAGTCGCTGCAGTTGGCCCGATCAGCGGATTATCCAGACAACTCTTGGCTCATGCGCTTTGGACATTGATGTAGCAAAAATCCCCTCACCTGCAGTTGCCATGATTGGTGAAACACCAATGAGCATCCCTCAACGAAAGAAACACGTATCACCGTTGCAAGGATGCCGACTTCTAGTCACCCGTCCAGCAGGCCAGGCCGGTCCAGTTATTGCTGATATTACCCAGCGAGGAGGTGAGGCAATGCACTTACCCTTGGTTGATATCGTACCAGCCAGTGACCCAAGGGAATTACAAACTGCTGTCGATGACGCATGGTCTTTCGACTGGGTTGTCTTTACGAGTGTAAATGGCGTTGACCACTTTTGCAGACAGATGCGACTACAGGAACTCGATCCACGTGCATTGGGAAGTGTGCAACTTGCCGCCATTGGACCTGCAACAAAAAAAGCACTTGAAGAGCAGGGCTTCGTTTGCGACCTTGTCCCCGACATGTTTCTTTCTGAAGGATTCGTACACGCTCTTAACCAAGAGGGGAAGAGGCAGCGATTTCTTCTTATTCAAGCCGAACGAGGTCGTGACGTTCTACGCAGAGAACTCGAAGCCGCTGGCCATGAAGTCAGGCAGGTAGCCGCTTACGCGAGTCAACCCACTTCATCAGACCGACAGACAGCACTCCGGATGATACAACAATTTCCCGTTAGCTGGATTCTCCTGACAAGTTCATTTATTGCAGAAACCGCTGTAAATGTCTTTGGTGATCATCTCCTCACATGGAAAATCGCGAGTATTTCACCAATCACATCTTCGAAACTCTCCGAACTCGGCTACCCAGCGACAGTTGAAGCAACTGAGGCCACTATGGAGTCACTTTTGGATTCAATAGAGTCCTGGCAACAGAACCACGTGGAAGCCCCGGCATGTGAAGAAATTCCGGCAGGGAAAACAGTGCCGACTGAATAAGCCGAAAAGGCGGGAATCGCTGAAGCGATCTTGTATCTACGTCGATACCGTCAAAGAAGGGTGTGCTTGTGCACATGAAAAATGAGGTTTGTTTCTAGGCCCTGTCAGAGAGTTATGGCTCAAGCCGAGTGTAGTCGCCACGGAGGTTCAGTGTGGAGTATCAAAGTTTGTCGGATACGCACATCGTTTGTGCACCAGTACCCGTCGATAACAGACATTTAGAGACCGTTGTCGACGTTCAGACCAGAGAGTTTCCAATATCCTGGTACGGCACATTAGACACACTCGAAAACATGCCCCTTGCTATCGAGACTGTTTGTTTAGAGATGCATCTCAAAGATATCGCTTCGAAACACCGGTTTCGCATGAAACTCCATTCAGCACGACGCAGTTTCCCGAACCTCAAAACGATAGTCGCACCAAAGGCCGGACGGGTTCATTACCATGATCTGCTTGTCGAAGAGGGTATCTCAGTAATCCTTACGCAGTCCTACAGCACAACATCATCTCCACGACGACCAACTCCTATGGGGTGGCCCTGCCGGAACGTTCAATGGGGACTGTGGGAGGTATCACGTGACACCCCAAAACAGCAAGGACGAATTCAGAATCTTTGGTCATCTATGGCACGCAAGAGAGAACGACCAGGAACTCTTCGGATTTGGGATGCTGCATCCGAAAAAGGCACCTATGATCATAAAAAATTCTGCGGGGCAACGAGACGGATACACAAGCTCGTTTCCAAGAAGTCGGTAACGGTGATAAGTTTAGACCAGCTACCTGAATTTATTTCGAGTACTAGTTCTAGAGCAGTTCCTACTTCCATACTCAAAGCAGCCTAAAACAACGGCGAGCAGATATTCTGCCTATCTATTCTTCTTTCCTGCTCATCAAAGTCGACCAACTCAAATAGGCCAAAATTCCACTACTAAAGATAAATCCAACATCGGCAAGCACGCTCACCCGACTAAATGGGATTGCGACCGCTAAATCAGCCAAAAAAAGGATGCCTACGATCCCAGAAACAACCATGCCGACAAACGGAACGGACTTCGACACGCCGTGAGACCCTCCATAAAGTTATAAAAAAATAAGCGTCAGAGATCTCTCCACTTGAGATCTCTCTTTGAGATACCATACTTGGTGACTCACAGGGAGCCAACAGAATCTTTATCGTCTCTCACGAATCATTGTTTGGAGTAATTTTTCGTGCCACCTCATGATGGTCAAGTCGCCGTTTACACAGGGTCTTTTGATCCAATCACGCTTGGTCACCTAGATGTGATTGAGCGGGCAAGCCGTATATTTAACCATATTGTCGTTGGCGTAGGTATAAACCCCGATAAACAGCCTCTTTTTGATCAGGAAGAGCGGGTCAAACTCGTAGAAGCAGCAGTCGCTCACTTGAACAATGTAACTGTTCGACGCTTCCACGGGCTATCTGTGACATTCGTTCGCGAACAGAACGCTCAGGTTGTTCTTCGCGGTGTTCGATCACTGACCGACATTGAGGCAGAATTCACGATGACCCTTGCGAATCGAATGCTCGACCCCGGAATCGAGACTGTCTTCCTGATGGCCGACGCCCAATATTCTCACATCTCTTCTTCGCTACTGAAGCAAATTACTCCTCTTGCAAACGACATTGCGTTAGGAAAATTTGTACCTCCTGCAGTGGTCGACGCACTTCGGGAAAAACTGGCTGACGCCTAGCATCTATCGTTTCCCGAATGACCGGAAATATTTAAGAAACGATACAAACTCTCATTGTGCTCTAAGAATATCTAATTGTCGTCGGGTGATCCTGACTCAAAATACGACCGAAGGAATCGTGCACGTTCGATGTTTCGATCTTTTGTATCGAGATCGACACCTCTCATCTTTTGAAGGTGTGCTGGCTGGGTGCGAACAAGTAACTTATTGACGTCAGACACATGAAGATCATCTACCAGCCCTAGCAAAACTCCCATGCGAACACGCGAAAGGAGCTGCATTGTTTCTTCAGCGCTGATCGTCTGAGCTGTTCTTAAAATCCCAAAGGCACGGCTGACCTGGTCGTGAACGTTCTGCTCTGTTTCCTGTAAAAGAAATTCCCGAGCACGACGTTCATAATCAATCAGCACAGGCACAACATCTGCGACTTGGGCAATCAGTTCACCCTCCGTGCGGCCAAGTGTTATTTGGTTTGAGATTTGGTAGAAGTCCCCAAAAGCCTGTGAGCCCTCTCCATACAGACCTCGGACAGCCAATGAAATTTTATGCAGGCTTCGAAAAACCTTGTCAATCTGCCGAGTGATCACAAGAGCAGGGAGGTGAAGCATTACGCTCACCCGTATTCCAGTGCCAACATTTGTTGGACATGCTGTCAGATATCCCCACTGCTCATGAAAAGCGTAAGGAACAACAGCTTCAATTTCTTGGTCGACACCACGAATCTGCGCCCAGACTGCCTCAAGATCCAACCCACTATGTATGCACTGAATTCGAAGATGATCTTCCTCATTGATCATCAGACTGACCTGCTCCGCAGGATCAATTGCCACCCCACGAGCACCTGTGGCATCTGCATGCTCCCTGCTGATCAGCTGCCGCTCGACAAGAAATTGACGATCAAGATCTTCAAGCCCACCTAGATTCGTATATTCCAGATGTGAACCGACTGACGTTTTTTTCAGATGTGATCGAAGAAAACACTCTATTTCACTGCGCTCTGTCTCAGAGGCCCGACCGACGAAGGGATAGTGCGCAAGATTCCGTGCAAGTCGAACCCGGCTACTCATAACAATATCTGACTCGGGACCAGTGCCCTTAAGCCATTCACCGACAGATGTTTTTAGAACTTCAAATTTCATGGGCTTACTATATCAGTATTCCTTTTTCAAAAATCTAAACGGAGCCAGAATGCACACTGAGCATGTGACATTATCTGTGAAAAACAGAAAATTAGTTTTTTGAATTTTCTGCATGCCACTTGTGAAGAGTCTTCTGAATATCATCTCGTAGCTTTCCAGCGCTCTCATAGTCTTCACCTTCCACCGCATCACGAATTTCTTTTCTCATCCCTATAACCCGTGTGAGTTCTTCCGTCGATTCTGGCAGAACAGCTTCTGCTCCAACTGATTTCTCACGATTTGGTCGACAACCATGGTGCTGCACTTCTCCATGAATATTGGCAATCAGCGGTTCGAGCTCATTCTCGAACTGCACGTAATCGTGAGGACACCCTAGTCTTCCTTGGTTCCGAAACTCGAAGAATGTAATGCCACACATATCACATACGCGTTGGTCAATCTCGGAAAGTTCTTTTGCTGTCTGCCCAACACCAAGAGGCCCACCTGCGGTCTCAGAGTCTTCCTGCTGCGAATCAGCCTCAGCTTGGTTAAGATACACCCGCGCATGATCTTCACATAGGTGTAGTTCCCGAACGTCACCAGTCTCAAGTTCTGTAATGTGAAACATCGCCTGTTTATCGCATTGCTGACACTGCATGATATCGCCCCTTAGCACTCTTCCTAAATATCAGCAACGATATCTGAGAGTTTTCCTCACACGATATCGCAACCCTTCGCCATTCCTTAAAACAATGTTACCTGTACTCGGTGTAAAGCACACTAACACTCTAAAAATTACGCTTTTGTACAGAAGCCAATAACGTCCATAAACCGCGAAAACTATCACTATTCCAATCGAAAATTCGTTGGAATAAGACGTTGGAGCCAAATCACTCGAACATTCAATCCTCTGGCGAGACGACCTCGAAAAGCGAATAGACCAGGCCTGTGCCAGTAAGGAACCGACTGCAATTATAAAAACACCACCGGAAAACAGGTGTTTCAGCATATGAAACTCACTCACCATCAAAGTTGGTTCTCAAGAAGATCAATACAACCATATGAAGCAATCTTGCTCCCCATTGACTCCAGCTAAGCCATAGTCCCAAATAGGAACAAAAACCGTACTGAAAATTTGTGGAAATCAATTAGCCGCTGGCCCCCATGAACCATTTCCCGAACTTCAAGCATTTCTCAGAGTTAGCCCAACGAGAAACTCTCATTCCGGTCTGTCGACGCATTTTTGCCGACGCCCTAACGCCCTTGTCGGCTTTTGCTCGTATCGATACTGGATCAGACGGATGCCTCTTTGAAAGTGTTATTGGGGGGGAAAAAGTCGGACGGTACAGTTTCCTCGGTTCCAAGCCATTTCTACAATTTGAGGCCCACGGGTCAACCATAACAATTCGACGCGAAGGGCTGCCCGATGAGAACCTACAGGTCGATGATCCATTAGCCGAACTCGAGAGGCAAATGGATCAGTTTCGACCAGCCCGTCTCGATGAACTGCCCCCGTTTACAAGCGGTGCGATTGGCTATGCGGCGTACGATGCTATTCGATATGCAGAGCATCTTCCACATACACCTCCGGATGACCTCGGCTTGCCTGACATTTATTTTGCACTTTATGATCAACTCGTTGTTTTTGATCATGTTTCAAAATCTATTGACGTCGTCGCCTTGGCAAAAACTGCTGAGAAATCACCCGAAGCCATCGAATCAGCTTATGAATCTGCAAAGACGTGTGTGGATCAGACCATCGAAAAGCTCAAGCAGGATTGTGGCTGGCCACCTCTCCATGACATAAGCTCACTTAACAGCCCAAGCCAACTTACTCAGGAGACCATCACTGCTAATCGAAGTCGTGACGACTATTTAGAAGCTGTTGGGAAAGCAGTCGACTACATTCATGCTGGCGACATCTTTCAGGTAGTGTTAAGCCGTCGGCTCTCAATACCATTTGATGTCTCACCCCTTGAACTCTATCGGACACTTCGTGTTGTTAATCCAAGTCCGTTCATGTTCTGCCTCCGCACACCATCGGCAACACTTGTCGGGAGTTCACCCGAGATTATGGTTCGTGTTATGGACAGGAAAGTCACAGTAAGGCCTCTCGCAGGCACTCGGCCGCGTGGAGCAACCATTGAAGAAGATGCTAAACTTGCTGATGGGCTGCTAGCAGATCCAAAAGAACGTGCGGAGCATGTCATGCTCATTGATCTCGGTCGAAATGATGTCGGACGAGTCTCAGAAATTGGCTCCGTGGAACTCAGTGACATCATGACTATTGAGCGATACAGCCACGTCATGCATATAACGAGCAACGTCAATGGCAAACTACTACCGGAGGCTACAGCTTTCGACGCACTGCGGGCGTGTTTACCCGCCGGCACTGTATCTGGAGCACCAAAGATCCGTGCAATGGAGATCATTGATGAACTCGAGCCGAACAAGCGAGGCCCCTATGCTGGCGCTGTTGGCTATATTGATTTTTGCGGCTCAATGGACACCTGTATTGCTCTCCGCACAATCGTCATCACCCAAGGCAATGCCCATGTTCAATCGGGGGCCGGAATTGTTGCAGACAGTCAACCTGAAAAAGAATTTGAAGAGACTCTTAACAAAGCCAAAGGGCTCATCGTAGCAATCGAGATGACGATCGAACGGCTCAAAAACAATGGCGTCCTGAATACAGGGAAACAATGATTTCGCTCGAACAAGTTACTGTCCAGCGACAGGGCGTCATTGCATTAGATCAAGTCACTCACACAATTCACCCCGGGCAATCTGTTGCCGTTATCGGACCAACCGGATCAGGTAAAACTACACTTCTTGAAACTATTGCCGGGCTCCTCCCGGTTCAGTCTGGCAACGTATCTTTTGCGGACTCCTCATCAACGACTGACTCACCGCTCACTGAACAACTCATTGGCTTCGTGCCCGACGGCATCACAACATGGCCGATGATACGAGCAGATGAATGTCTCGAGTTATTCGCAATGAACTCTGGGCTTCGTGGCAAACAAATGGATGACGCCGTCAATCATGCTTTGGAAGAGGTGTTCCTGGGTAACTTGCGCGGACACCGAATCGATACTCTTTCTTCTGGCCAAAGCAAGCGATTGCTGATTGCTCGTGCATTACTCTGCGAACCCCATATTTTATTACTCGACAACCCGTACGCTGACCTCGATCCTTTTGGCTGTCAGATCATTGACCAACTGACCACCAATGCACAACTCACAGGCCGCATCATTCTTGCTGCTTTCAACGATGCAAATGTTCCCGATAACTTCACTGACCTACTTGTTTTGAATGACGGACAGAAAGTCACTGCTGGCCATTTTCAGCCAAAACTATTTACTGATGTGGACGAATGGAGGGTCCGACTGAAATGCCCGTCCTCTGCAGCACAAGCAGCCAAGATTATCCACCACCTCACTCTTTCCAGCACAGTAATCGATGATGATTTCTTAACCTGCTCTTTTCCCACAAACCGTTGTCCAATTGAAGAAGCAGTAGCAGTACTTATTAAAGCAGGCTGTTCGCTTGAATCCTGTACGTACGACCCGCCATGGCCTGCTCAAGTCTTGTATTCGCTTACTCAAAAAAACTGAAATCACCAGGCATGTAAGGTCAGTTGAGACGACACGCTCCAACAAGTTCCCGAACAAAACCACCGGCTGCATCAGACATGGACTTTCCACCTTCCGCCTTTTCGATACAGCGGACAACCGCAGAGCCGACAATGACACCGTCAGCAACTGCAGCAACTTCTCTTGCCTGTTCAGCAGTTGATATTCCAAAACCTACTAATATTGGCACATCAGACTCTTCACGTAACCATTGGATACGTTCAACAAGATTTTCTGGTAATGCAGTCCGCTCTCCTGTCACTCCTGAAACTGATACACAGTAAAGAAATCCTGTAGACCGTCTGGCTATCTCTCGAGCACGCTCCGGCGGTGTTGTCGGCGTCACAAGTCGGACAAGAGCAAGGCCGGCCAGCCGGCACTGCGTATCCAGTTCGTCAGATTCCTCTAATGGCAAGTCAGGGACAACGAATCCTGCCAAACCACTTTCCTGACCACGCTTTACAAATGCCTCGATTCCATTGCGAAATATCAGTGAATAACTAGCCATCGCCAGCAAGGGCATTGAGTGTGACTTTGAGAAAGCAGCCACAACATCAAACATTTTCGTCAGTGTCATACCGGCGTTCAGTGCGCGAGTGTACGAGGCCTGAATCACTGGCCCGTCAGCAATAGGGTCACTGTAAGGAACACCGAGTTCACAACAGGTTGCTCCTGCTGCACAAATCGATTCTAAAATAGCAGATGTCGATTTACTATCTGGGTCACCAGCTGTAACAAAGGGGGCAACGGCACGACGCGACTCAGTCTTGCACAGAGCAAACGCATCCTCAAGCAGTTCAATTCCGTTTTTTTTCTTACCGTCTTTGGCAGTCATTTACTATCTATTTCTAGTAATGGAAAATCACGTACAGGAAGGGCATTCAATCTAATCATTCACCTGATCACTCGTGCCCACGCAGCCTTGCTATTTCAGCAGCATCCTTATCGCCACGACCTGACATGCACACGACTAGGATTTCCTCCGGACGCATTTTGGAAGCAGCATCAACGGCCCATGCTAGAGCGTGCGAGGTTTCAAGCGCGGGAAGAACGCCCTCCTGCTGAGCCACCATATCGAAGGCATCGAGTGCTGCGGCATCGGTTACACTGGTGTAGTCGACACGCCCAGAATCTCGCCAGAAACTGTGCTCAGGACCAACTCCCGGATAATCCAGGCCTGCAGACACTGAATGTACATCAGCCGTCTGGCCGTCTGCGTCCTGCAAGACGTAACTCAGACTGCCGTGCAGAATGCCAGGTGTTCCATAAGTTAGAGGGGCGGCATGCTCACCATCACCACTCGAACGGCCTCCTGCCTCAACGCCAACGAGACGAACTTCCGGACAGTCCACAAAGGGATAGAACATGCCGGCTGCGTTACTGCCGCCACCGACGCACGCCACAACAGTATCAGGAAGCCTACCAAAGAGGCTTTTACAGCAATCTATTGTCTCACGCCCGATCACTGATTGAAAATCTCGAACAATACGCGGAAATGGATGGGGACCCACCACCGAACCAATGATGTAATGCGTCGTCTCAACAGATGCCATCCAGTCTCGCATTGCTTCATTAATCGCATCTCGCAATGTACGAGAACCACTCTCTACAGGACGGACCTCCGCACCCATTAATTTCATCGTTCGAACATTCGGAGACTGGCGACGAACATCCTCTGATCCCATATAGACAACGCATTCAAGTCCAAATCGTGCACATGCCGTTGCAGTTGCCACACCGTGCTGGCCTGCCCCAGTCTCAGCAATAATTCGCCGCTTGCCCATGCGGATCGCAAGCAGCGCTTGACCCAGCGTATTATTAATTTTGTGAGCGCCTGTGTGGCTAAGATCTTCTCGCTTGAAGTAAATCTGAGCCCCACCTGCTTTTTCAGTAAGCCTTCGGGCGAAAAGCAAGGGAGTAGGACGCCCAACAAAGGCTGCAAATAGTCCTTCGAGTTCACTGATAAACTCTGGGTCGGCAATAGCTTCGTCATAAGCCAGTTCCAACTGATCGAGTGCTGCTGAAAGTGTTTCAGGAACATACCGACCACCAAAGCAACCGAAACGACCAAAGTTATCAGGTACAGCAGAGAGTTTTTGGCCAACCGTCTCAGCAGGAACACTTGTCATTCAAAACTCCAAACATTTAATCACGGCCTTCCGAGCCATGCGTTCTATGATTTACAAGGCTTCAGCCAAATTTGACGCACGCTGAATTGTAGCCTCCTTTCATAAATTTTGACCTAGTGAATCTCACCTTTCCCTCGTATCTCGTGTGAACGATGCCAGAACTCCCTGAAGTTGAAACGATGTGCCGCGGAATTGCCTGTTTCCGTGGAGAAAGTATTACAAACACCCACTTTCCACGACATACACGGCGGCCATCTCCAATCCAACCTCGGCCGAAAATAATGGCAGCCAAACTTCAACGTGCTCGCATTATGGACGTCACACGTCTCGGTAAACGGGCAGTCCTGCGCATACGGCAAAATGAACACCACATGGATTCTTTCTTGGTTTTTGAACCTCGGATGACTGGGTTGCTTCTGCGAGTTTCGCCTCCGACCAGCGAGCACGTACGACTCATCGTCACAACAGGAAGAAAACAGCCTCTCATTTTTTGGGATCGACGCGGGTTAGGAACTATCACTTTGTTTAACAAATCAACATTCGAGTCTCGATTTGGTAGCCATGCATTAGGTCCTGATGCCCTTACGATCACTGGCCTTACCCTGCATGCAAAACTTCATTCCTCACGGCGTCATATAAAAGTTGCACTCCTTGACCAGAAAATTCTAGCCGGCGTGGGTAATATCTACGCATCGGAGATTCTTTATGACGCCAAAGTCGACCCTCGAACGAGGTGCCATCGATTGACCCGGGCCGCCTATGATCGTTTAGCCACAGCATGCTCCCGCATTCTCCACCATGCAATCAAAATGGAAGGATCGTCCATCGGTGATGAAACGTACAGAACAGCCGACAATCGCCCCGGAAGATACCAACGATTGCACAAAGTGTATGGGCGCTCAAAAAATGAGTGTTTTCAATGTAAAACCTCAATCCAACGTGTCGTTCAGTCGCAACGATCAACTTTCTTTTGCCCCGTGTGCCAACAACGTTACTGATCCGTGATTCCTGCTATTATTTAAAGATGGCGTGTCTTTGTTACGCTCTGAAAGACATCGGAATCAAAACATATTCACAGTCCACCCGTTCAATCACCTCACGTAGAAATAAAAGTAACAACGGAAAAGCAACAAGGAGCCTCTACAATGCCTTCAAAGCCAGCAGACAAATCAACCTCACGTAGAAATTTCCTTACCACCGCCTCGGCAGCAGTCAGTTTGACTTCGCTACTCCGTGGTTCTGATTGGAGTCACGCCTACGCCGCGGAGGCGACACAATCTTCAACAGCTGAAACTCTTGCCGGAGAACTTCACGCCTCACTAACACCAACCCAGCGAACGCAGGTCTGCTTTCCATGGGATTACAAGCATCCAAAATATGGACTGCTTCGTACCAGGGTCGCAAACAATTGGCAGGCAAGCAAGCCAGAGATTGCGAGTGACTTTTTCACACCAGCTCAACAGGGAATGATCCGAAAAATATTTGATGGCCTCATTACACCGGCATGGCAACCCCGTTTTGATAAGCAATTAGAAGATGACTGCGGCGGTTTCGGGTATTCGCAAAGCGTGTCACTTCTTGGTGAGCCGGGGAGTGGAAAATTTCAGTTTTTATTGACTGGCCGGCACATGACTTTGAGGTGTGATGGTGACTCTGCTGATCATGTTGCCTTCGGTGGCCCTATTTTCTACGGCCATGATACTGGCAGTTTTACTGAAGAACCCACTCATCCAGGCAATGTTTTCTGGCCGCAAGCAGTCGCTGCGAACAAGGTGTACGCAATGCTTGACAGGCACCAGCAGGCCCAATCACTTGCTCCGCGGTCACCGAAAGAGAACGCCATCGGCTTTCATGGAAAAGCTGAGCGACCAGGGCTATCAGTCACAGACCTTACTAACGAACAAAAGGATGAGCTGGGGAAGGTCCTCAAACTTCTTCTCGAACCTTTTCGACCAAGTGACCAGGCTGAAGTCGACCAGTGCCTTGCCTCACAGGGCGGAATCGATGCATGCCGTCTGGTGTTCTACCAACAGAAAGACCTTGGCAATGATGGCGTGTGGGACAACTGGCGTCTCGAAGGACCGTCATTCGTCTGGCATTTTCGAGGAGCGCCACACGTCCACGTCTGGGTAAACATAGCCGACAGCCCACAGGTCCCAACGAATGCATGACTGTTGTATTGTTGGAGGCGGTGTCATCGGTCTCTCGATAGCATGGGAACTAGCTCGACGCGGCAGAACTGTATCTGTAGTCAGTTGTAATGCCCTCCGACATAGTGCAAGTTGGGCGGCAGCTGGTATTTTTCCAGCCCAACCACAAGACACGCTTGCACAACTACAGGGAACACCCATTGAACGATTGACTCAGTACAGCGATCGACTACACCGACAATGGGCGGAATCACTTCTGGAAGAAACCGGTATCGACAACGGTTTTCATCGCTGCGGCAGCCTTGCCATAGCGACTACAGAAGAAACAAACTCCGACATTCTCAACAGCGTCGAAAGGTGGGAACGCCTTCAAGTAGAGCATGAACCTATTTCTTTGCAGGACGTGAGAGAACTCGAACCTGCTCTCAACAGCGGCTTTATTACTGACCACCTAAGAAGTGCATACTATCTTCCGGACGAGACTCAAGTTCGTCCCCCACGGCACCTGAAAGCCTTGCGAGAGGCGTGTTTGAGACGCGGTGTGGAAATAGTAGATGACGTACGGGTCCGAAGTTTTAGTTTGAATTCTGACCGGATTGTTTCAGTGAATGTTGAAGGCCAAGACTTAGCACGTTGCTCAATGCATGCCTCCGAATTTTGCATTGCCACAGGTGCATGGTCAGAGGATTTACTTCAGAAACTCAATTTCAACTTATCCACAAGACCATGGAGAGGGCAGATCTTACTACACAAAACTGCCCCTGGATTAATCCGTCATATAATTAATATTGGCGCGGGGCTTGACTACATAATTCCACGAGATGATGGCCATCTCCTCATCGGATCAACAATTGAAGATGTTGGATTTGATATCTCAACTACACCTTTATCTCTTGACCGGCTGAGCACAATTGCTGGAGACCTTCTCCCCGATCTCATGTCTCGCGAACCGAAAGGATTTTGGGCTGGACTAAGACCGGGCTCACCTGATGGGCTTCCAACCATTGGACGTGTGCCGGTGGTAGACAATGCGTGGCTCGCGACTGGACATTACCGCTCTGGTTTCCATCTCTCCGCAGGCACAGCCCACCTCATCGCTGATTCAATGTGTGGGATCTCAACTGAACTACAGATGGACTTCTTTTCCGCTGAACGAGCGGGTCTTGCAGAATCCACAAACCTTGTCTTGTAACACCGGGAATTCGGCGGTGTGAAAGATTCGTTCCCCCGTTGAACGAGCTAACGGGGCAGGGGACTGGACCGCCAACAATACCCATCACACGAACGCACGACGAAAGCCGACTACCAAACGCACTAATCGCTCGAGTAAGTCTGGGATTACTTTTCCACAAAACCTTTTTCAATTTCTGACAAGTCGGCGCCCAACAATTGGTAGGCTAATGCCTTCAACTGTTCTTCTGAACCTTTCAGATGCCATGTCTGCTGCACGTGCTGCATTGTTTCGTTTGGTTTTAATGCTGCCGCCGGAGAAGACGTTTCGAGTTCATAAAATGGACCAAGCGGCGCTCCTCCTTGATCAGGTGGCCCGTCATTGTAGGCATTAATAACGTCTCCCATGTAGGGCTCATCCTGTAATTCCCACATTGAATTGATGTAGCCGAAAGGAGCGTCT
>JAQWMC010000146.1 GCA_029246985.1 Pirellulales bacterium | reverse complement strand
GACTACTTCAAGGCTGTTTTCGTATGAAGCGTATGTGATAAACGAAGAAAATGACTTTCTTGATTTTTTGGGATCGGTAAGAAAGTCCGCAGCTGTCTTCCCAAAACTACTGTACGCACTCACAGCTGCCTGTTGATACAGGCTGCACAACTTTTCAATGAGATGCTGAGAATCTTGTCTATTTATACGGTCTTCCAAAGTTACTTCACGGACCATAACAACTTTTCGAGGCTTTCCCTTGTCATCTACTGCACCAGGTGACCACTTCTCATGCTGGCTATAAACATAGGCGCGTTTTGCCGGTGAGCCGGCAACCATAGCGACGAGTAATTGTGCCAGTGCAAGATACTTTGACCTTCGAAATTGTGTTGCATTCTTTGCACCTGGATGAAGCAGTATGAGTGACGTAGGATCATCCTGACAAAACTCCAGTGTGCCTGAGATCTGCACGTCATTCACTTCGACACGCACTCTTTCTGCCTGTCGTTTGATGAGCGGCAATCCGTCTTCATCTGCCTGTTTTGTAACTGCCTGAGCAAAGCCTGTGATTTCCTCAATTGCTGCCTCACCGAATCCCCAGATTGGAACATCGCCGTCTGCTCGAACAGCCTGCATCCACGACTCTTCAAACTCCTCACTCCTATCGCTAGTAATGTACTCCTGAATGTAGTTGTCCCGTAATTCACGCTGCTCATAAGTCGAGAGCATGAGTGGAAGTGTGGCGGGAATCTCAACGTCGTCATTTCTCCATGGATTAATCGCCAATGTTTCACGTACAAATGGCCATAGCGGGTCACACATAAATGCGGAGAGTGATGAGAGTTCAATGAGTGTTCGTGGTGCAGCAGAGACGGGTTCAGCCACGATGGGCTCAGGTGGTTCTCCCAATACTGTTGCAACATGTAACGCTTTTTGATCGTGACTCCATATGATGTCTGGCCGAATCTCATTCACCTGAAAATTTCTCTGGCTACACGCATGTCGAGGATGAAACACCTCGACATTGCTAAATTGTTCACCATTCCACTCCCAGAGAGGCACACCATGACGGCCTATAAAATCAATGAATTCGGCCAACGGTGTTACCAAAGGCAAGGTTGCATTTGTTGAAACGCTCATTCCAGTACAGGTGATAATCAATTGGTCTTGTGCTGATACAACACAATCGAGGAAACCACGACGAAGATTAACTCGAGGGTCACTATCACCGAGCAACTGCTGCCGCTCAACAAGATTGTCATGATCACTGGCAGCCATTTCAGCTACATCTTCATCAAAACCAGCGACACAAATCACACGAAATGGAACCGCACGGAGCGGAATCATAGAAGTTGCTGTAATCGCTCCTGTACGCAGTGGCTGATGACCAACTGCAGCTGTTAATGTTGTAATCAGAATTGTTTTAATATCGTGGTAAGGCACTTTGGTTTCAGTTGCAACTCGTCGCAACTGATCGAGTTCATAGATCACTGTTTCCAATTCTTCTGTCTCATCCCCAATGAGCTGTATCAATGATTGCTCAAGATGATCGCACCAATCACCAACGGATTGATCATGGGTAACAAGACGATCCAACGTATCGATCACGCGTACAATCGACAAAAGTGGTGCAATCGATTCGATATCTGCAGTATCTACGCCCGTTAACGGGACAACACCACCAAGTGCCGCTTCTGGTGTCCCGTCTGGAAGCAATATACCCAACAGCATTCTCTCGAGACCCTGCCACCACGTATGTGCTGCTAAGCCTGGTTGATCAAGTCCATCTCGCCTACGGCGAGGACCATCAATACCCCAGCGAATACGTGTGCGTTCAATACAGCGTTGCCAAACTTCTAATGCATTATCATCAAGACCATAGTGACTCTGGACTAGACGATGCGTAGCGACAGCAAACATATCATCAACTGAACACCGCGATCCAATGAGTTTGAGCAATGCAATAAGAAGCTCCGCTCCGTCACTCACTTCACGAATTCCTCGATCGGCAATGACAAGAGGAAGTTCGATAGTGCTGCTACCTTCTGTTAGCTTGCGGCTAAAGACGGCTTCAAGGTGGGGCGCTAATTCAGAAATCCGTGGGCTTACGATAAGAATATCATGAGGGGCGAGATCACTATGTTGCTTGAATGAATGCAGAAGTGCATCATGAATAACCTCTGCCTGCCTGCTAAGATCATGGCAACGGTGAACGAGCAGTGAATCATCTGATTTACAAAGAGTGTCGCTGCCAATGTTTCCAGCCGTAATTGTCTGCTGGATTGATTTAAGTAGTGAGACTGGCTGCTTGCAGACAGCACTTTCATGCCGAACCATATGCTTCGGTTGAAAGCCCTGAGAGGCAAGGAGCATCTGGGTTTCTTGTGTTCCCCGTAGCCACGAAGTAACAAGTGGATCACCATTTTGTGCACTATCCATTTCTTGTTTCTTCGGTAGATACCCAGGCGTCAACGCAGGAGCCATCTGTTCCCATTGAGCTTGAAGAGATGGTGACGGATGAACCAGCAACGCACGGACATCACAGCACTCTCCATTTTTACCCTTGAGTGACGAAAGTTTTTTAAGCACTTCGGTTTGTTGTAATGACAGTGCTTCGAGACCCGCTATAAGAACTGCTGATGGAACCGGTCCTTCAGCAGTTCGATCCCGATCCGGTGGACTTGGTTGATTGATGGCCGTGCGAATTAAACGCCAGAGATCAAATTGCCAACGATCACTACGGGCCAGCGGAATGAGAAACTCGTTGTCAGCTCCATTCATTTCTTCAGCCATCGGAGCAAGAACTGGCTTGTCATCCTCCCATCCTAAAATCATTCCTGGTCGTCGGAAGTGATAATGGTCAAATCTGTCGGCAATACGCCGAGCCGCAAGTAAAGGACCTCCTGCTTGCTGAATGAGCCATTCATAATCTCGCGACTTCGCAATGACATCAAGTACAGTAAATGTAAGTCGCTGTACAGACCATGGATCGTTCTCATATTCATACGACCCAACCAATAGTGACAGTGAACCAGGATAAGAAAAATCAACGCCAGCAACTATTCCGTCACCGAGACCCGTGGCTGTTGAACCGAGTCTTCTCGCTAGTTTGTCAGCGAGCCAACTGCGAGCTCCAATAGTTGGTATGACAACCTTGTAGGATGTGAAAAGATCTGTTGGCTGAGACAGAAATTCAACGGCCTCATCGACAACAGTATCCAAACTCGTGACGTATTGAATGGAAAGTGGCATAGTTGCTGTAGTTTATCCGGCCTTCAGAATTCCGGGAATATTTTCATCCAAACTTTGTTTACACTTGTATTGAGATCGTTGGCTATTCATCAATCCTAGGCTCTAGATGTTACGTGCTAAGAGACTGCATCAAAAACAGGAGCAACCGCAATCAAACGACACGAACAGGGGCACAACTCTGCGAAAAGTGACGCTCGTGATGTATCACCCTCAACTGATCATCATGACACCGTTGCCTCAATTGAGGAGTTGTCCAGACAGACAACTGACTTTGGCCTAGGAGACGAAGAGACTGTCACAGAACATTCCGATCCTCTCATTGGCCATGTTTTTGGGGACGTCGTGATTGAGACACTTCTAGCATCAGGTGGTATGGGCCGTGTCTATCAAGGACGACAGCGGTCACCTGACAGAAAAGTAGCAATCAAAGTCATACGTCCGGGCCATCGTTCACCACGTGCATTCCAACGATTTCAACGTGAGACTGAACTCTTAGGACGACTTAGCCATCCTGGGATCGCTCAAATCTATACTGCCGGTTCTATCAAAAAGAATGGAGAGGATTCACCATACTTTGTGATGGAACTGATTCAAGACGCGATGCCATTGGTCAAGTTTGCAAATTACCGCAATTTGTCAAATAAGGAACGTCTGATTCTCTTTTCATCGGTATGTAAAGCCGTTGCATACGGCCACTCACATTCTGTTGTTCATCGTGACCTCAAGCCAAGCAACATACTAGTTGATACCGCAGGGCATCCGAAGGTCATTGACTTCGGTATTGCTCGTATAGAACAAGACAACGACGCAACTGAGACGGGGACATTTCTTGGGACACGCCAATACAGTAGCCCTGAACAATCTGCAGGAAAGAAAGCAGATGCCCGGAGTGATGTTTATTCACTCGGCGTCCTTCTCCATGAATTGCTTACAGGAAAACTGCCGTATGAATTAAAAGATGCTTCTCTTCTTGAAACAGCTCGCATCATTCACGACCAACGACCAAGCAAGCTACGAATACCTGAAAAGAAATTACGTTCTGGCGTTGAAGTGATCGCAGAAAAGTGCCTCGAGAAAAACTCACAGGACAGGTACTTAAATGCTGAAGTACTTAGTCTTGATATTGATGCTCTTCTTTCTGGACAACCACTTACCGCAAAGCCACAAACCATTCTTAAAAGAAGTCTCTATTATTTGAAAAGGTATTCATCGCTTGCAGTGAGAATCGGAATACTCTTACTGATTGCGAATGTGTTTTACTTTTCAGATGTTTTTTCTCCACCAAAAACCAATAGTCCCGAAACAACTGGAACATCTTTAGAGAACATCAAATCACTTGAGGTCATTTTTCCTGGAGTATCGAGCTACCGCACTACGCCCCTTCGCTGGCTTCATTTCGCTTTCAACGAGCCAATACTGAGCCTCTCCATCGATGACTTTCGTCTCACTCGCAATGGTGAAAACATTTCCCTCAACGGAGTTGACGTATCCGGCAATCGAACCGGCTGGGAAATTAGTGGAATGGAAGAACTTACTTCAAAGGAAGGAGACTACGTCTTAAGTCTGTGTGGGACTGAATCGACTCCCCGAAATATTGCAGGGCATCGTTTGCGGCAAACATATACGACAACGTGGACAATGCCACCATTCAAAGACGTAGGCTTGAACCTTCTTGATGATTCATGGAAACAGTACCTTGTTTCAATGACTGGGGCGGAGTGCTATACCGAACATTCTGCCGGCGGAGCTACGTTCATTCGACCAACTGTCGTAAATAAAGAAGGCATTGCAGTTCTGAAATTCGATTCTCCATTTTTAATTCGAAACGCAACGATCAAAGCAACTATTAAAGTCTGGACAACTGGCGATCCGTCTCCCTACGACCCAGGAGCAATCGCAGCTCTTGATATTTCGCCTGATGGTGAAACATGGACAACACTAGATACACGTGCTGCAAACCACGGTGGGTTTGGTGGGAATTTTTTTGATATCTCTGACTACGTGGCTGACTCAAAAACAGTTTGGGTACGTGCACGGTTAACTGGGACACGTGAATGGCCTGACGATGGCCTTATTTTCAGTCAATTTTTGAGATGCGAAAAAGAAGCATTACCTGAACCTTTTTACCTCACCATGACTGGCGGCACGCCACCACCCCAGCAAGTTAGCGGCATCCCTGTTCCTGATCAATAATTGCCTGTGATCAATTTGTCTTGATCATTGCTCTCATTGATCATCAGAAACTCGAACAAGTTTCATAATTCGGCCGGAAACATTCCAGTCTTGAACGTATAAATTGCCTTGGGCATCCCAACATGACCCATGAGTTCCACAAAATATTCCTTCCTGCCATTGCTCTTGTGGCACTTTGAAACTCCCTCGCGTTTTGGGATCTCGGTTAAATCCAAGTACTGCCATAATCGTATTGTTCTTATCAAGAATAACTAACCTTCCATGAAGATCTGGTACTGATACATAGTCACCCTGAATGGCAACTGCTGTTGGCATTCCAAGCCCGGATATGACTTCTTCGATATAGGTTCCCTCAAGATCATAATGTACTAACCGACCTTTGGGCTGATGATTTCTGTCACAAATTAATAGCCGTGGAGGACTGTATCGATCATCGAGGGTCATTCCATGAGCGGTGTTAAATTCTTTGGTGCCATTCCCTTTCCTTCCAAAATGTGATCGATATTTGCCGTCTTGGCTAAATCGAAAAATTCGATTGCTGGCATATCCATCTGACAGATAAATGTCGCCGTCGGGGCCCACCGTAATTGCTGTTGGTGACCATCGTGCTATGTCTAAACCACATTCTGTTTCAGTCGGAATACCCAGATGCAGCTTGACTGCGCCTGTCACCGCTTCGATCTTAATTCCCTCACCCGCTTGATTTCGTGCTCCATATATAAAATCATTCCCATCTTCATTTCGCATTTCCATATCGTGAAGTCCAGTGTAGTCACCTCCAAGATATCGCCGTACGATCGTTCCATCGGGAGAAAATACAAAAATCCCAAGATTTGAACTGATATAAATCTGTCCCCGGCTGTCGACAACAACACTTCCGTGAGTTGGCCCTATCTGTGATTTCCCCTGAGAATCCAAGCCCCATTCAGGCACTGTATCAAATGTCATGAAGCCGCACCCCATACGGACCGACTCGGTGGCATACATTGGCTTATCAATGATCAGCAGCATACAAGCACTCTGAGCACATACAATCAGTAGAGCTTTTAAAAACATAGAGCCCGCCTTCTAATAAAATCTTTATCACACACCTATAGATTCCGGGATCGCCCCCGAGTGCTTATTATTTCGAGAAGGCCATCAGGAGCCGGATTTATTGCTTCGGAATTCAAAATCACGAACCTGCAAACTACCAGATGCAAATGAAATAGTTATCTCTGACTTTTCCCGCTGCATCGCCTCGTGTTGAAATTCTATCTGAAATTTTCCGATTGTGATTGCCGCAGTATCGCCCTGAATCCCAACGGACACCTTTGTCCACTTGCTATCTAATGTTTCAAGAGATGGAAAACCCTGCGGCTGCAAGGACTCTCCCTTATTGGTCTTCGATGATTTCTGAGCCCAGGCAATCATTCGGGATTTACTTTTTTTCTGCCACGGACTCATCGCCTTTTCTGGATTGATCAACGATATTCGAAAAACATGTCCGTCACCGTTGAGAGTGAAAACCAACCGCTGGCAGCCTGAAGGATATATCGTAAAGTCGGTTTCGCCCTGCGAACAATCAACAGACCACTTGAGTATTGGACCGTGATTCGCGTATTTCTCATATAAGACGGGATCAGATACAACCGAAGCGACACCATCATGAAATGACCAGTCCCCTCGTTCAGCTGCTCTTGTGTCAAATGTTTTTGTCGTGAAGGTATCAATAACATCATTACTCAAACCAGGTGAAGCCGAAAACATTACAATTACAACCCACACCATACGATGACAAAACATTTTTTACCTTGAGAAAACTGAGGGGGATTTGAGAAAACTTTTACTGCCTAGCGAAAATATCTGACGTAATGATTGCTACGACCAGATCTCGAAGCCTGTAACCATCATCCTCAGCAGACAACATTATTTTGTCTATAGCAAATCGATCTTCCGGTTCTATGTGTCGTCCAAGAGCATGTGTCAGAAGATTCGTGACAAGCGTTCGTACAAAAAACTCTTCGTGACGTACCAATATTTTTTTTAGTTCTGCAAGATTTGAAAATGAGTCACCGCTTGGCAAAACACCCGCGGTATCAACTTTTCTTTTTCCACGTACATCGTATGTAGTTCGTGTTCGCCCAATCGGATCAAAACACTCCATGGCGAAACCGAGCGGATCAATCTTGCGATGGCACTCATTACATACTGCCGAGGAACGATGCTTCTCGAGCTGGGCCTTAACAGTTGTTGCACCCCGAACATCTGGGTCTATGACAGGAACGTCATCCGGTGGGGGAGGAGTTGGGGTTCCCAGAACATGCTCCAACATCCACACACCACGAATGACTGGTGATGTCTCAATTCCATTTGCTGTTACGGTAAGGATACTGCCCTGACCAAGTAAGCCGCCACGATTCTTATCTGTAAATTGCACACGTTGAAATTCTGCTGCTTCACTGAACGATGTCTGATTCTCAACACCATAAAGTTTTGCAAGATCACGATTTAGAAAACTATAATTTGCATTAAGCAGGTCCCGTGCCGGCAGATTGTTATCCAGTACATGACGAAAAAATAATTGTGTTTCCTGCTTCATCTCTGACTGGAGATTTGAAGCATAGTATTCTGGAAATGTTTCGAAATCTGGTGGCATGCTTCCAAGCTCACGAAGATTTAGCCAGCTCTCCAAGAAGTCATGGGCAAACTTATTAGAAACTTCACTCCCAAGAAGTCGTATCACCTCAGCACGTAGTGCATGATGAGAATTCAGCCTCTCTTCATCAGCTGCTTGTCGGAGCTGTGCATCAGGCATGGACGATGTTAGAAAATAGGAGATTCGCTCTGCTAACGCGTGCTGAGAAATCCTTTCCTCTCCTTTTTTGTTCGCTGTTTCCTGTCCTTCAGAATTGAAATAGAGGAATTTGGGTGAACATAGAATTGCCTTCAGCGTGTCCTTATATGCTTGAAAAGGAGTCCGTCCGGCCTGACTTTGGGACTGAAACAATGCATGGAATTCTTTCAGCTCATCTTTAGAAACTGGCCTTCGGAATGCTTGTGTTGCAAATGAGTCGATATGATGCGGTATTTCATCTTCTTGAAAGATCTGACCACCCACAAGCCGCTCATTATTTTTTATCTGAGGAGAGTTTTTTAGCGGGCCATAAATTTCTACCTTCTGTATTCTAATTTGGGGCATAAATCCATTGCGAAGGACTGCCAATCTTTGCTGCACAATTCCTTTTTGATTCCGCAGTGATTCAGGGAAGGTATCCCGATGTAATTTGAAAATTCGAGAATATGCACCACGAATATCATGCTGTCCATTTTCAAATGTGAACCGAGGGCTGTATCCTTTATCCAACGGAATAACACACTCGTACCACTGCTCTACATCATCAGCAATAACAAGTTCTGCCAATTTTGGCTGGAGTGGCTGAGCCTTGTAGAGTGGCCCAACACGTAAACTGCCTGGCCGAATGCCCATCCGAAATGGCTCAGATGTATCTATCTTTACGGCCTTCTGGCTGTAGGGTGTTTTTCGGTGAAGAGCGCTTGCCAGCACACGTACCTTGTACAATCCATCAACTGGAACACCTTGTGGAAATGTTTTCAGTGCCCCATATGCTCCTTCCGTCTTGTCGTTGAAGGGGTGATCGTAGAGAACCAGATATTTTTGATCAAAGGCTTTTTGATGCGCTCCATTTAATTCTGGCTGCTGATCAAATTTTGTATCAAAACTCCGGGTCCGTGGCTCTGGATATGGTCCTGAAAGAAATGCCTTCTCCACAGAAGCATCTGCAGCCACAAGGTACTGCTCCAAGAGAAATCCAGATGTCACAAGCTGATCACCAATATTGTCAAAACCATGAGAAAGAGACTCGTGGGGAAATGCTTTGGTTGGATCAAATGTAGCCATGCTGATCCCGAGTAAGTCACTCACGGTATTTCGGTACTCTCGTTGGCTCAGCCTTCGTAGAACCGTTCTGCCACCGGTACTTGCTGTCTGTTGACGCATGGACTGGAGACGATTTGTGAGTGCACGAATCACACGTACCCGCGCATCATCTGTTGGCTGTTCCGCATCTTCCGGTGGCATTGCACCGAGTGTGATTTGATCGATGATTTCTTGCAGTAATAGCTGTGTTTGAACATCAGCCTGAAACAGCCTGAGTTTTTCAAATTCACGATCACCACTTTGATCAATACTGTTGTGACACGTAATGCAGTAGTGTTCAAGAAAGCCATCTATCTTTTTTACTTGATCAGCATCTGCATAATTCTGCATCACAAGAAGTGCGATAATCGCAAAGCAGGGCCCTAGGACGAACTTTCTACCGTACAGAAATTTCATCACACCAGACCCCGTAACGTCCCTGTACTTTTAGCGAAGGAATCTGACTCAACACCAAACCTTTGGAGCATTGTCACAAAAAGGTTCGCTAATGGAGGTCGATGCGGGTGCCCACTATCAAAAGCAAGAAGCTTTCCATGAGAAAAGTTTCCTCCTGCCAAAATAATTGGGAGATTTCGATTGGTATGTGAATTTGCATCCCCCATACCACTTCCGAAAAGGACTGTTGTGGTATCAATCAGCGGACCTGTGTCATCAACGGTCGTCGCCAGCTTTTTAACGAATCGAACGAACTGCTCAATCTGATAGGTCTCCAAAGTAATCAGTGCGTCAATTCGCTCCTGAAGTTGACCATGGTGCGAAAGGCTGTGGTAGCCCCCTCGAATCCCAAGATCTGCGGGATTGAAATCGCCACCTATTTCCAGTGTTGCAATTTTTGTTGTGTTTGTTTGTAGCGCCATAACGATTAAGTCGTACAGCAACGGAAGATCCTGAACCATGTTCCGATTCTGCGGCTGTGTGATCATCGCTTCTGGCTTCGGAACATCAATCCAGCGACGTCTTTGTGCGATTCCTTTTTCAACATCACGAACAGATGTAAAGTACTCATCAAGTTTGTGCTTGTCCCGCTGATTGAGAGACCGCTCCAAATCATGTGCCTGTTCTCGGACAACGTCTAATATTGATTTTTGAAGAGCAAAGCTATCTGAGACAGAATTCTTATCGTTCTCTGTCGCGTCAACAAAAAGCTTTTCAAACAATTGCTCTGGACCGGGAATCGGCGGTACTCGAGTACCTGTCTTTGTCCAAGAAAGCTGACAGCCTCCATGAATACCTTCAAGGCTGCCGATCGTAAGGGAAGGAAACCGTGTCTGTCCGACAATATATTCCGCCGCGAACTGATCGATTGTGACGTTACCGTAGGGCATGGAGCCGGCTTCATTCTGCTTCACACCAGACAGAAACGAATGGATTCCAAAGTGACCACCCTTTGTGTCGTGATCAAGTCCCTGAATAAGAGTAGCCTGATCCCGTATTTCACTGAGTGCTTGCGTTGTTGTACCGTACTCAAATTCTTGAAGCGATGTGAACCCTCCTTCACCATCAATCTGTTTCGTGGACGGCCAAAAAGCAGCTGGATGAAATCCAAGCATATTGCCAATGCAGACCATCTTCTTGGAACCCGACGCCACCCGTTGGCCGCCGACAGCTATCTGTGAAGACGTCAGTGATGGAAGAAAAGGCAATCCAATAGCGACACCGGCTTGCCTGAGAAAAAGTCTGCGATTCATACCAAAACCATTCGCTTGAGCAAAAACTGAGGAACCGATCGGCACCCATCACTGAAACAGAATGACTCTGTTTATTACATAATTGCGTGGCTACAAAAATCTTATACCCAGTCCGTGCTGGAGAACATACTTTTTTATGAAAACTGTTCCTGCATACAGAAGGGATCATATTTCCTTCGCCGTCATGTCCATTATTCTGCAGAGCCAGCTATGCCGTTTTCGTGCGATAGAAAAACACAACTCAATGGTTTTATCTCTTGGTTCAGCAGGAAAAATTGCCATATCTTCCTATTGAGAGAATCGAAATCTGGCCGGGAGTTTTTGAATACATGCTCCCGGCCAGGAATAAACGACGCGAACTCTTCTAAGATCCCACATGGTCAGCTAGCGCCGGAAGAATACGCTTCGCAGCCATTCATTTTTCCGTCGCTCCAGTTCGATGAGCTTCGCAAAGGGTCGGAAACGGCGCGTCGCAACAGATTGGCTCTGCCGAGAATAACGAGCTGCAGAAGCCTCTCCACTTGAGGCTAAAAACATTGTTGCCATGATGATAGCAATGAGAAACGCGCGGCGCATGAAATACTCCTGACTGGGGTCTTATGGTTTGGGTTGTCCTTTTCGCTTACGGGAACAATCGGTATTAGGAAAGCATGTCGGTCAGAAAGACTTACAAGCCTTCTTTAATCCGCACAACTGATACACGCCAATGGGTGCGATGATGGCGAGAAACAGGTCAATGGGTAAGCAGATTGAAGACAATGCTGCCAATTTATGAATTCCCTGACCAGTCAAGCATCTTCATAAGTAGCGGCTTAAGGGGCGCAGCCGCAGGGCCCAAACCATGCCCTCCATCAATCACCTTAATGTGCGTTACTCCACTCTGTGGATAGTCATACATAAGCAGCTTCTCTCCACAGGGCTTTCCTTCAGTGTCCGGTCTTTGATCTCCACGATATCCTTGAGCAGTTGCCCATGCGTATGCTGTGTCCTGAGCCGACAGATGAATACCGCCAGGCCCCCGCCCTCCGCAGTAGGGTACAACCGAATCTCCAGACCCATGAATCGTTATGATACGTCGCTTTCCTGACGGCTCGACTGGCTGATCATAGTTGCTTGTGGTCTCATCTGTCCGTTTCCAAAATTGTTCATTGTGGTATTGACTGACTGTCATCGATGAAACAAATGCAATTGCATTTTGAACACTGAACGTATCATCTAATTCGATAAGCAGCCGGTACACCATGCCGGCGCCATTTGAGGATCCAATAAGCGATACATTAGACTCGTCTGCTTGTGGATAACGACTCACTATATCCCGGAGCATCATTTCTACGAAGTTTACATCCGGAGCCTTTGATCGCTCTTTTGTAACATTCCAACTCCGCTCGTATCCCTGTGCTGAAACAAGAATATGATGCGGTAGTGTTTTGTCCCAATTGCGGATCATTGGTTCTGCAGATCCACCATTTCCATGAAAAAGTATGGTTATTGGACTGGATCGCACTGCTTTCTTCGGTGGACGAATAAGATACTCTCGTTCAAAACCTGCCGGCTCCTGTGCCCACGACTGCCGAATGGTAAACCGACGAACATCCAGTTTCTTACTTTTGGCAATACGTGGTGTCTCTTCCGGTTGGTGACCACCCGCTCGATGCTCATCTAACGTTACTTTTCCATCTCCATTTGTATCAATACGGTCAAACATCCGTCGAGGACCAGGAGGAACTTCTTCTCGTGTTAACGCACCATCTTTATTGATGTCCCAGGACTCAAAGTTTCCTGCTCCACGCGTCTTTACCTGACCGCATACAAACGACGACCCAAGAAGCACACATACAAAAGCTGCGTATGTACAAAACAATGTGATGCCGAAAAACGCTTTCTGAGATTTCATGCCGATCTATCTTTCATAACTTCATAAAACATGTGTTTCTTTCAATTCCAGTCTACTTACTAGCTCAATACGATTCGTTGAGAAGTCTTTTTTCAGCCTCAAAATCTTCTAAAAAGACAGGATTTCTGTAAGACAAAACAGTTGCGAAGCGATACATTGAATGTACTACTAGTCACACGCAATTATTCACAAGAGCTCCCCGCTGATCGACTTTTTAAGTCCGCGATTATTTGATTTTATCATCATTAATCGGCGATGCGGGAACCAAACAAAACGTGATCCTAAAGGATTCGAATATGGTTCCCAAAAACTTTTTTATGACCCTATATCAACGGCACAATAACCATCATGACACCATCTGGTTACGAAGTCTTTTTGTACATTGTGCTCACCAAATTGCCATAACAACATTTCTGCTTACAGCATGCACCTATGCAGAGGACATACCCTCGCAGGAAGAAACTTCTTCACAAAATACAATCACATTTAATCAACACATTCGACCAATACTTTCAGAGCATTGTTTTGCATGCCATGGTCCGGATGAGGTGAATCGTGAGGCTGGGCTTCGACTTGATCAGCCAGTTGGTGCAACTGCATTGCTTGATAGCGGAATACACGCCGTCGTCCCTCACAACGCGAATAAAAGCGAAATTATTGCCCGGACCACATCTGATGATGCTGATCTTGTCATGCCACCGCCCTCAGCCAAGCTCGGGCGACTATCGGCCAGTGATATCAAACTTCTCAGGAAGTGGATTACTGATGGGGCCACCTATGAATCACACTGGGCCTTCGTTGCTCCTGAAAAGCCAAAGCTACCTCCTACAGGCAGTCATCAAATCGACGACATCATTTCTCGCCACCTCACGGAACGCGGCCTTCATCTTCAGCGGAAAGCGGGCCGCGCAACGCTTATACGACGAGCGAGTTTTGATCTCACTGGACTTCCACCTACACCAGCAGAAATCGAATCATTTCAGAATAATTCTTCAGCAGATGCGTATACGCAGCTACTTGATCGACTCCTTCAGAGCCCTCGTTATGGCGAAAGAATGGCAATTGATTGGTTAGATATTGCCCGCTACGCAGACAGCTATGGCTTTCAAAGAGATAAACCACGACCGACTATGTGGCCTTGGCGAGATTGGGTCATCGAGTCCTTTAATCAGAACATGTCATGGGATCGTTTTGTACTCTGGCAACTAGCAGGTGACCTCCTACCGAATGCATCCAATGATCAGATTGTAGCGACAGCTTTTAATAGGTTGCATCAGCAAGAGAATGAGGGTGGATCAGTTCCAGAGGAGTATCGAGTTCGCTATGTGAATGACAGGGTGACCACATTTGGAACTGCATTTCTAGGCCTTACGCTTGAATGCTGCCGATGCCATGATCATAAGTTTGATCCATTATCTCAAAAAGATTTTTACTCGCTCTTTGCTTTCTTTGATGATATCGAAGAGGCCGGACTTCACTCTTTCTTCACGGATGCTACGCCAACACCAAAACTGCAACTGACCAATAGCAAACTTCAAGAAAAGATCGATCGTGTAACTTTAGAAATTCATCAGAAACAACGTAGTCTTGAACAGCTCAAAAAAGAAACAGGAGAGAAAACATATCTTTGGCTCTCCGGTGATACTTCACCGCCGGGTGACTACAATTTAAACGACAACACAATTCGTGGAGAAATTGCTTACTACTCTTTTGACTCACGGTTAAAAAATGGGCACTTCCCATCTCTGATACATAAACTAAAGAGCAGTGAAACAAATGCCTCTGAAATACCAGCTTCCGAGCAAAAAAAAGATACTCCAACAACTGATCATCAACAGAAATATTCCGCAACATCACCGCCAGACAACACGCTCGTAGACGGCCACACTGGACAAGCGATTCAACTGACTGGTGATCACCCAGTCACAACTCCGGTTGGTAACTTTAGTCAGTATGATCCATTTTCAATATCATGCTGGATCAAAATTCCTTCTTCCTCTAACCGCGCCGTAATATTCCATCGTTCAAAAGCATGGACTGATGCGGGGAGCCGTGGGTACGAACTCATCATTGATCAAGACCACCTACGCTGGTCATTGATTCATTTCTGGCCTGGTGATGCTGCAAGTATTCGGACGGTTGAAAAAGTGCCAATCAATCGCTGGATACATATTGTTGTGTGCAGTGATGGAACCGGTTTGGCAGACGGATTGACTATTTCTCTTGATGGCCACCAAACAAAAACAAAAGTAATTCAGGACAATCTTACGCGTACAATTTTGGGTGGTGGTGGAAATACAATAACAATCGGGGAGCGAATGCGGGACCATGGATTCAAGAATGGTTCTGTAGATGAGTTTCGGATCTTCAATCGAGAGCTTTCATCTCTAGAAATTCAGGAATGCTATAAACCCGGAACGTTGACAGCGACCATTCAATCAGGAACAGATTTTCATAGAATCACCGACTACCTGACAAGCAACGATAAAAATGTCCTGCAATATCAAAAGAATCTAAGGGATCTCTATCGGACACGTGAGGACCTCGTTGAAAAAAGCACCGAGATAATGGTGATGCGGGAAAGTCCTCAACCCAAGCAAGCCTATATTCTCACTCGAGGCGAGTACGACAAGCGAGCTGAACCTGTCCAGGCAACTACTCCAAAGATTCTTCCTTCATTTCCTTCTGGACTGCCTCGTAATCGTCTCGGTTTAGCCCGCTGGCTTCTTAACCCTGACCATCCTCTGTTTGCTCGAGTTACCGTCAACCGCTTTTGGCAGGCACTCTTTGGCCAGGGACTCGTACGTAGTGCAGAAGACTTTGGAAGCCAGGCGATGCAGCCTGAATACCCCGAACTTCTTGACCTTCTGGCATGGAAATTCTCGCACCCAAAGAATCAGGGTGGGTTTTCATGGGATGTCAAATCACTCTTGAGATTCATCATGACTTCAGACACATATCAGCAAAGAAGTCTGGCTGATGGCAAAACAATGGTAGATGATCCTACAAATAATTGGCTCGCAAGAGGCCCGCGGCACCGACTTTCAGCTGAGATGATTCGTGATGCTGCACTTTCAGCAAGCGGCCTCTTGGATGAAACACGGGGTGGGCCCCCGGTGAGGCCATACGATATTGCAGAATCATTCAAGCCCGAAAAAATCGACTCTGGGGCATCACTGTACCGCCGAAGTATTTACACATATTGGCGAAGAAGTGGCCCAGCTCCCGTGCTGGAGGCTTTTGACCTTCCGAATAGGGTCGTCTGTACAGCAAAACGCGATACGACGAACACACCACTTCACGCCCTTGTTCTGCTCAATGGCACACAGTTTGTTGAAGCATCCCGCGTGCTTGCTGAGCATGTTTTGCATACGTATTCGAATGATTCATCCGTGGCAATTGAGCATGCATTTTATCTTCTGACAAGCCGACATCCCGACAACGATGAACAAAAAATACTTGTCCAGATGGTAGAAGACCAGAGGTCCTGGTATGAATCGCATCCGGAAGATGCAAAGAAACTCCTTGCCGTCGGACAGAAATTAAACAATGAAAATCTTAGTGAGATTGATGTAGCTGCTCTCTCTGCAGTTCTGGCTGGCTTGTATGCACACGATGAAAGTGTGGTGAAGCGATGAGTGATCAATTCCATATTCCTGACTATACAATCAATCGAAGAAGCTGGCTCAATACATTTGGGATGGGTCTGGGTGGTATTGCACTCAACGAATTGCTGTGCAAGGACGTGCAAGCCGACAGCGGAAACGGCGTTTTACAGCATCTGCATCATGCCCCCAAAGCAAAACGTGTCATTTATCTCTTCCAGTCCGGTGGGCCTTCTCAGCTTGATTTATTTGATGACAAGCCAGCTCTTGTCAAACACACAGGTCAGCAACTTCCTGAAAGTGTACGGAGTGGACAGCGACTGACTGGTATGAGTGGAAACCAAAGTTCAATCCCACTGGTTGGTTCGCCTTTCAAATTTTCAAAGCATGGTCAAAGCGCAGCAACGCTCAGTGAATTGTTACCGCACACCGCTGCAATTGCTGATCGGCTGTGTTTCATCAAAGCCATGCATACAGAAAGTATTAATCACGGCCCCGGTGTTTGTTTCATGCAAAGTGGATCCCAAATCCCTGGTCGACCAAGTATTGGCGCATGGCTTGACTACGGACTTGGTAGCATCACTGATGAACTTCCAGCGTTTGTTGTTTTGCTTACTAAGAACAAGGGAGGCCAGCCCTTACAAAGCCATCTTTGGGGATCGGGTTTCCTTCCATCACGACATCAAGCGGTACGCTTTCGTTCTGGAAGTGACCCTGTACTCTACATAAATAATCCACCAGGAATCTCTTCAGATAGTCGCCGACTTATGCTTGATGGCCTGCGACGCTTACATGAGCATCAATTCAGTGAAACGCCTGATAGTGAAATCACAGAGCGAATTGCCCACTATGAAATGGCCTACCGAATGCAGGCGAGTGTTCCAGATGCTACTGATTTGAGTGACGAACCGAAACATGTTCTTGAGCGTTATGGACCTGACGCAACAGATGCTGGAAGTTTTGCTGCAAATTGTCTTCTTGCACGAAGACTCGCGGAACGAGGTGTGCGGTTTATTCAACTGTATCATCAAGGATGGGATCATCACGGCGGACTGCGACGCGGTTTAAAGAAGCAGTGCAAAGAAACTGATCAGCCAACTGCTGCACTTGTTCAAGATCTTGCTGAACGCGGCATGCTCGATGATACGCTTGTGATCTGGGGCGGTGAATTCGGCCGAACCAACTACTGCCAAGGGTTATATAAACCTGGTGCTGACTTTGGCCGTGACCATCACCCCCGTTGCTTCACATCATGGATGGCTGGCGGTGGTATTCGGCCCGGCATCAGTTACGGAAAAACATGTGATTATGGATACAACATTCAAGAAGAAGGTGTGCACATACACGACTTTCATGCAACACTTCTCCACGTACTCGGCGTTGATCATGAGCGACTTACCTATAAGTTCCAAGGCCGTCGATATCGCCTCACTGATGTTCATGGTCAGGTTGTAGAGGAAATTCTCGCTTAGCATCCTAGGATTTTTCAATTCAGCTATGAGAACTCTGCAACTCCTTCTGAGCAAATACCTAATAGTACTTTGCAACTAATTGCCTAACTTAATCAGTGTCACAAAACAGTAAACGATTTGGTAGATTCAGACGCTCTTCGATTCAATTGGGGGCAGATGACTGTGCATGTTTGTCATCAATATAATCTCTTTTTGGACGATGATTGACTTCCTACCATTTGATGGTCTTCCAGAGTCATCAGGCAGTGTCAATAAAACCTGAATTATGGCTGCCCATTGTATTCGTTATCAGAAGGTGTTCGGATAACCTTTCTACAACGTAAGGTTTCTATGATTCGCTTCCTGATAAATAATATTCGTTGGCTTTCTGTCGGATTTCTTCTTACGTTTGCATCCACTGGTGGGCAAACGTGGTTTATTTCCTTATGTTCCTCATCAATTAAAGAACAGTTTGATCTCTCTGATGGAGCGTGGGGGGGCATCTACACACTGGCGACTCTTGCCTCAGCTGTGATCATGTTCTGGCAGGGCTCAATTGTCGATCGTGTACCACCACGTTTTGTCACATTAATAACAGCGTGTTTATTTGGACTCGCTGCTGTAGGTATGGCAGTTGGCCAATCAATATGGGTATTAGGTTGCTCATTGTTTCTGCTCAGATTTTGCGGCCAAGGAATGTTTGGGCACATCGCAATGACAACACTTGGAAGATGGTTTGTAAATCATCGGGGTCGTGCGGTCGCGCTTGCTAATCTTGGATATCCCGCAAGTGAAATCTTGCTTGCAGCACCCGCAGTCATCATCATTGAGACCTTCGGCTGGCAAACATTATGGATATGTGTTGCTATCTTTTTATTCTTTATTTTTTTGCCAACTGCGGCAGGACTACTCCGAACAGATCGTGTGCCAGCACAACTGACTGAACACCATGTGCTATCTGGGCTTCAGGGCCGGCACTGGGCGCGTCATGACGCTATGCGTCACTGGCTCCTCCCAGCATTGTTGCCAACACTTCTTACACCCGGACTGATGGGAACCGTATTATTCTTTAACCAAACACATCTAGCTGAGTTGAGAGGGTGGAAACTCGTTACCATGGCACCCGCATTCTCCTGCTTTGCGCTTTCAGGTATTTTGGCATCATTCTGGGCCGGCTGGGCAGTTGATCGATTTGGAGGCCATCGGCTCATTCCTTTTCTATTGCTACCAATTGGGTTTGGTATGGCACTGATCAGTCAGGCGACAAGCATCACAGCCTGGTATCTCGCCCTCGGTTCAATGGGTCTCACAATGGGCATGTCCAGCGCGCTTTGGGGTGCCGTATTACCTGCACTCTATGGGACTCGACATCTTGGCTCGATACGCTCGCTCACAACTACCGTCATGGTGTTTTCCACAGCAATTGGTCCCGGGCTGACTGGGCTTTTAATTGACTGGGGTGTTGACTTTACCACCCAATGCATTGGTTTTTCTGCCTGGTGTTTTGTCATTGCGGCAGGTTCCTTCTTTATTGAACAGAAGCTAACGAAAGAACTTGCAGTTTCTTCTCAATAAGAACCGTGCCTCCAAGCGTCTGTCTACTTTCCATAGATATATTGCGGCAACCACAGAACGAGATATTGTCCGAAGAAAAAAACAAGAGCTAGTCCAAGGAGCTGAATGATGACAAACGGAATGACACCCTTATAAATGTCAATTAGTTTGACTTCCTGTGGCGCAACACTCTTGAGATAGAAAATCGCAAATCCGACGGGCGGCGTGAGAAAGGAAGTTTGAAGACAGACAGCCATCAGAACACAGAACCAAATCGTATTGGCCTGTGTTCGTGCAGCCAAAAAGCTTTCTTGCCGTTCATACATTGCTGGATCAACAAATTGAAAATCGAATGTACCAATCGTCGTCAAAATAAGCGGTAGCACAATGATTGTGATTTCAATCCAATCGAGAAAGAAACCCAAGAAAAAGATGATTCCCAAAACAATTGCAATGACACCAAATGGACCAAACGGGAGGCTTTCCAATCCATATTGAATCAGCTTATCACCGCCCAGCTCACGCAGAATAAATGCAAAGCAGGTGGCGCCAAAAAGAATACCGACAATAGAACCTGTTAAAGCAAAGGCGTCGACACAGGATTGCCATCCTTTCCGAATAATTGCAGCATAGTCCAATTTTCCACACCGTCGTTTATCCGTTTGCAACCAATGTATGATCGCCAAGAGACTTGCCCCAACTGCTCCCAGACCACTGGCTTCTGTGACTGTCGCTATACCCGCAAAAATAGAACCAAGCACAACGACAATAAGTGCCAGTACGGGGAGGATCGCACATATAGCGTCACGAACTATCTTCACAGAAATTGATTGCTGACTGCCACACGGAACATATTCTGGTTGGATATGACCTACACAGAACAAGTAGGCGACATACAGGCCCGCAAGCATGGCACTCGGGAAAACTGCCCCCATAAATAGATCACCGACAGGAACTGATGCCTGATCCGCCATGATCACAAGCATGATACTTGGGGGCATAAGAATGCCTAGCGTGCCCGCAGAACACACAGTGCCAGTTGCAAGGGACCGTGCATACCCCTGCTGGAGCATGACTGGCAGGCCAATGAGCCCAAGCAACACGACGGACGCACCGATAATGCCAGTACTAGCAGCCAGTAAAATACCAATGAACACCACACAGATTGCCAAACCGCCACGAATCTGCCCAAAAATTTGTTCCATAGCTGTCATCATTCGCTCAGCTATCCCACTACGATCTAAAAGAAGACCCATAAAGATAAACATGGGCAAAGCAACAAGTTCTGGTTTTCTAAGAAGTCCTCCGTATATCCGATGAACGAATCCTGCAGCACTGCCGAGATAGAGTTTTGTACCTGCAGATTCCAGAGTAAGCGTGTACCCAAAATAGTCAGCTGCATAGCCGACAAAGATGAATGCAACAGCGACACCGCCCAACACAAATGCAATTGGAAAACCGGTGAACAAGAGTCCCACAAAACTAACGAACATCAAGACAACTAAGGCATAGCGTGGGTCAATATTCCCAACGCGCCATGCAAGCCCAATGGCAGCGCAGACTATGGCCGCACTCACCCCGAGCTTCAATTTTCCCCACTGATTCGAACTCCTTTGACTCATCGAGGAAACGACAGCTTGCCGATCTTCCAAAGCAAACTCCATAAGGCGCACAAGGGCCACGACCAGCATAAGTGAAAAAGAGAGTGGTAACGCCAATTTCACAACGAAGGTGAACGGGAGACCCTGTTCATTCACTGAATGTTCACCAATAGAAAATGAGTGGCCCACAGCCTGAAATCCATACCACGCAAGAAGAGTGGAGAACGGAATGACGAAAAAGATTAGGCCAGCCGTTTCGATGATCGTTTGATCTTTTTTGGTAAAGCGATGATGGAACAAATCTAATCGAACATGATCATTTACGATAAAGGAAAAGACGACACCAAAGGTTGCGAGATAGGCATAGAGCTGCCAATGCAACTCTTCAAGCCACACAAAATTGATTCCAAATACATAACGCAAGACGACGTGAATCAAGATTGCGAAGGTCAGCAATGGAAATAAAAGAGCGACTGACCCGACTGCACGTCGCAAGGATCTTAAGAGGAAACTTGTGGGTTCATCGCAACATTCACCATGCAGAACCTGTTCATCGGGTATCTCTTCAATTTTCATGCCTGACCCTCTCGAGGGCCTGTCACCCTCTTCATCTACTTAATGAGACAAAGTGCTTCTGCGGGGAAGGAACGCACGGCCACCCCATTCTCGGTAATGGCTTCGAAAAGACTGTAAATTTTCCCAGACTTCTTTAAAAAATGCATCTTGGGATGCCTCACGAGCTGCAACAGCATGCCATGTTTCCTTGTAAAGGTCGAGCATCTCCTGTGACCATATGCGATTCTCAACACCTCTCTCATCAACATTTCGACGAATCGCATCTGCCTGAATCGCCTCTGATTTTGCAAAGCTATCAAGCATTGCTGCTTGACAGGCGTTTGTAATAATTGATTGATCGACTTGTGATAACGATTCCCAAATATTTTTGTTAATCATTAATTCGAGAAGGGTTGCCTGTTGATGCCAGCCGGGATAGTAGTTGTAGTTTGCAACACGAGCAAATCCAAGCTTTTCATCTATTGCTGGCATAGAAAATTCTGTTGCGTCAAGAATGTTTTTTTCAAGCGCCTGATAAATTTCTCCTCCCGGCATAACAGTAACGGCCACACCGAGTTCTTGCATAACTTGTCCGCCAAGCCCATAAAACCGCATCTTCAATCCGCGAAGATCTTCTGCCGTATCAACGGGCTTCCTGAACCAGCCACTTGTTTCAGCTGCTAGCAACGCACACGGCAAGGACACAACTTGGAAACCAGCCTCTGAATACATTCGCTGCTCAAGCTCAAGTCCGCCGCCATGGTACATCCAGGCAATATATTCCCCTGCTTCAGGTCCAAATGGCACAGAACTAAACAACGGTGCTGCAGGCATTTTTCCAGCCCAGAAGCCAGCCGGACCAAATCCTCCTTCGACTGTACCGCTTGAGACTGCATCGAGAACTTCAAGTGCTGGTACGATTGCTCCTGGCTCTTGAACATCGAGGTCAATGCGTCCGGCTGTCATTTCACGAACACGATCCGCAACACCAAGAATAGCATCGCCGAGACCTGGCAGGTTTGTCGGCTGACATGTCGCAACTTTCAATTCAACTTTTACGCCACGAACTGAATCCGCCGTTTGACGAGGAGGGCTTCCTACCGGTTTACATCCGACAAGCAACAGTCCAGCAACATTGCATACCAGTATCACACAGCGATTGCCTACCATTATAAAATTCCAGACTGCATCACGTATTCTTGTGTCTGACTTCACTCCGCAGTTTGGATACTTGGTCATTCTGTTCTGCCCCAATCATCTTCAAGGCTCGGAGGAATGAAAAACCTATCACAAGTGACAAATGTATTGCGTACTTTTCCGAAAATATAGTAACGCGCGCATGAAACACTTCCGAGAGGACTGCGCACTGAAGATAGCTCATTCACTGAAGAAAAAGTCGTTGGCTACCAGACGGTATTAAGTGCATCCATTTTCATGGCCCATCCGACGTACCATCGGCTTCATCAGATGGCCAACCGGGTTCAATAATGGTTATTGATGGCTGGCCAGGTGGAACAAGAAAAATATCAATCAACTCAGCGTCTTCGGTCCCCTCATTTGCCGCCGACATGGGAGTATCTGGTGGCATATAGTACCAGTCTCCAGGCCCATGGGTCATGGGATCCATTCCTTCAACATAGTCTGTAATAGTGCCTGAGAGGACGAGCGTATATCCACCGTATTCATGAATATGAATACCGACTCGTGTTCCAGCTTCTCGAATACCTCTATGAATAACAACCTCTCGACCAAAGGAATCAATATAGCCATGTGGCACCAGATCGATAACGTTTTGCAGAGCCTTCATTTCACCGGGTAGAGTCGCTCCATTGATTTCTGTTACCGGGTAGAAATGGGTTGGCTCAACCTTTGGGCCAGACGGCAAGGATGAAAGCCATGCAAGATCAAAATCACTTCCGAAGTCTGTCGTACTATTCGCTAATTCAACAACCAGATTATTGAGCTGCCCGAATCCAAGTTCTTGATTGGGAACATAGTTTGGCCACTCTGCATTATTCGTTCCTGAATAGTTAGGCGCCTCTTCTACGACTGAATTTCCATTGTCCCATCCAACAACTGTAAATGCCTCTCGCATATCCTGAAAACTCTCAGTGCGCCAACGGATCTGATCGTTAGCTTGAATAATTCGTAGCCTCAGTAGTTTTATTAATTCCCTTGGATTTGACGTTGTTGGAACAGCTGAAATATTTTTCCAAGAGTCTGACGTGCTGTCATACTTCTCAACAACACCATGAGCCACATGCCCGACAATAAAACTAGGAATGTTGTCGTTAAAAAAGTCGGCTTTTTCAAACGTTATTGGCACTGGACCAACAACATCCTTATTGATCATCACGACCTCAGTCGCCGTGATATCTCCACGCGAAATTCCGGGGCTACCGGTTAGTGGTAGTTTTGGTTCAAGAACTTCAAAACTAACTAGCGTTTCTTTGAAACCAGACATCTCGGCATCACTCTCGGTAAAAGTTTCCCATCAAACACATTCACAATTAAATATGTTCAAAACTTTTCAAAGCCCTCTTAATATTCGTACCCTAAAAATGTTAAAGGAGCAAGAATTTTCTTCACAAAACAATGCAAGGGTGCACGTTCGTGAGACAGTATTCAACTATTTGGATTCGCACCGTAGAGAATGTGCTACATACCAATACAGACAAGCGGCGCGACTTTACTTTCCAGTGACCTGCTTCAATGCACTGAGTGCTTGCTTGCGGGCTTCCGCGTGGTCAACAATTGGTTCCGGGTACGTGTCATCACGAACAACCCAGCGATCAATATATTTTTCATCTGGGTCAAACTTCTGCTGTTGGCTCGTCGGATTGAAGATCCGAAAATACGGCGCGGCATCAGCCCCACACCCAGCAGCCCATTGCCAGCCAAGTGTGTTGGCAGCAAGATCAGCATCAACAAGTGTGTCCCAAAACCAACGGGCACCTTCCAGCCACGTAATGCGTAAATCTTTGACGAGAAAACTCGCCACAATCATTCTCACACGATTATGCATCCATCCTGTTTCCCATAGTTGTTGCATTCCAGCGTCAACAATCGGAAAGCCCGTGCGGCCTTTCTGCCATGCCCGAAGACCAATCGGATCATCTACCCAAGGAAAACGATTGTAGTCCTTCCGGAGTGGTTCATTCGGAGTGTGGGGAAAGTGATAGAGAAGATGATTTGCAAATTCTCGCCAACCAAGTTCTCGGAGATACACTTCTGGACTGCCCACTATATTCTTTGCCGGCTTTCCACCTACTGCTTCCCGAACCGCATGCCAGACACGTCGTGGTGAAATTTCTCCAAAATGGAGATGCGGGGAAAGACTACTTGTACCCTGTTGGTCGGGGCGATTTCGCCCGTCGTCGTAGGAATCAATTCCTCGAGAAAGAAATGACTTGAGTAATTTTTTTGCACCGGCTTCACCCGGGTTCCATGTCTTCGTCATCACGCCCGACCAGTCCGGCTGAGGCAGTAGCTTCAACGACTTCACAGAGAGTGACTTCACGTTCGTGCTTACTGGCTTTATTTTTCTCGGTGCAGCGGTTGGCTCAGCTGGTTCGTCACGCGCAAGAAGCGCTCGCCAAAAAGGTGTAAAAACCTGATATGGATTCCCTTGCTTCGTTGCAATGTGTGCGGGCTCGTAAAGCAGACTGCCGCCGAAGCTTTCGGCATGTAACCCGTCTTTCGCAAGAGTCTTCTTAATTATCGTATCACGTTTCACTACCGCTGGCTCGTATCGTCGATTCCAGACAACATCCGTTGCATGAACCTCTCGTGCAACCTGCTGAAGTGCCTTGAGAGTAGGGCCCCGACGAATCACAAGCGGACAACCAACTTTTTGTAGTTTCTCAGAAAGACTTTCGAGTGATTGATGCAACCACCAACGAGAAGCCGACCCTGGTTCCCACGGAGCTTCTTCCTCGGGAGCCCAGATAAAAATTGGAAGAATGCTGCCACGGCGGGTCGCTTCAAGGAATGCTGGATTATCATCCAACCGAAGATCGTGGCGAAACCAGACTAGAGTCACTGCAGACATTCGCACTCCTACTTTTTTTACGTTCTAGCAAGACACATGGATCATACCTGACACACTTTGAACGGAGTCCTTTTTGGGTTGTCGACGACCCAAGACTTCCATATCCATCAGAGCACTACAGCGTTGCGTATGTGGTCGTGTGCCCTCAGGCCGGGCGATAACACATCTACCGCAACTATTGTATTCAAACTTCTCAATGTGGCTGTCGTTTTTTGAGAAAGTCAGTTCGATAGACTGGCTTTCTTATGTCAGCAGGTCGTGAACAACTTCACCATGCACATCTGTAAGCCGGAAATCACGGCCCTGAAAACGATGTGTCAGTTTCGTATGATCGAATCCAAGCTGATAGAGAAGAGTCGCCTGCAGATCATGAATGTGCACTGGGTTCTCGGCTACCTGGAAGCCAAGATCATCACTCGCTCCATAGGTAAGTCCTCCTTTGACACCACCACCTGCCATCCATATTGAATAGCAATCTGGATAATGGTCACGACCAAGCACTCCACCTTTTGATGTTCGGCCTTCACGGAACGGTGTTCGGCCAAACTCACCGGTGCAGAGGACAAGTGTGTCGTCGAGTAAACCTCTTTGCTCCAAATCTTCAATCAGAGCCGCAGCTGGTTTATCAAAGCTTGCACCTTTTTTCGTCAATCCATCCCGAATATCTTGTTCAGGTCCGGTTCCATGAAAGTCCCATCCCCAATCGAATAAGTGCACAAATCGTACGCCCTCCTCAACCAGTCGTCTTGCCAAAAGACAGTTGTTGGCAAGACTTGATCCACCGGGCTCTGCACCGTAGGCGTCAATAATATGCTTGGGTTCTTGTGAAATATCCATGACAGCAGGCACGCTTGATTGCATGCGATATGCCAATTCATACTGCGCGATTCGAGTCACAGTTTCAGGATTACCG
>JAQWMC010000122.1 GCA_029246985.1 Pirellulales bacterium | reverse complement strand
GCCCCGAGACTCTCTACCTGTTCTTTCACTGCAGGCCGAACGTCATAAGCAAGAACCTGAGCGCCAAGCCGTTTGGCAGTCGCGATCGCCTGAAGCCCAGCAACGCCAGCTCCAAGAATGAGTGCCTTGGCAGGACGAATCGTTCCAGCAGCGGTTGTCATCATTGGTAGGATTTTCTTAAGTGCCGTAGCTCCAAGAAGCACAGCTTCGTACCCTGCAATATTTGCCTGGCTCGATAAGACATCCATGCTTTGAGCGCGAGTAATACGAGGAACGAGTTCCAATGCGTAGATAGTTGCTCCAGTCTTGGCGTCTTCAAGACACGCTTGGCAGCTGCCGAGTGGGTCAGCCATACCAATAATTGCCGATTTGGATGACATTCTTTTTCGGTCTGATTCCCATGTTTCGCCAGCGGCCCCACAGGTACGAACAGTGAGTACGCAGTCAGCCTCGAAAGCCTCGTCTCGATGAACGATCGTTCCTCCTGCCTGCTCATAATCGGCGTCACTAAAACCAGCCGCAATCCCCGCGTTACTCTCGATGAGTACGTCGTGATTGGCTTTAACGAGAGTGCTGACAACTGCAGGAACGAGAGCCACTCTGTGCTCACCGGGAAAAAGTTCCTTAATAACCGCTACTTTCATTGCGTGGCTCGAAATTAAAGGGGAATAGGATGATTGCTTGATGACGAATAATGACGCAAGCAGTGATTGTGGTTTTGGTATCTGTGGGGTGATTCAACGCCTCGAACTGCTCATCGGGTGGATTCTGCACTTTCTGGGGCCAGTAGGCAAATCGGTGTCATCCTGCGGTGAGTAGGAGGGAGACTTGAGAAGTTGTTGTTACGCTGGTATTCTTCGGGGCTCTGGCAAACAAATGCCCGCATGAACCCAGAAGAGTACTCCAGAGTAGGAAGTCTCTCATTATGGCAGTTTTGTGTGGCTGTGGCGGAGAAACCGTTTGCCGAACCAAAGAAAAGTGAAAAATACGATGAACAAAACATTCATGGCCAAACCAGGTGCAGTCGAACAACGATGGTGGTTGGTAGATGCCAATGAAAAACGAGTTGGACGTCTTGCGAGTGACATTGCGACGATCCTGATGGGCAAGCACAGACCGACGTACACGCCGCATGTCGATACTGGCGATTTTATTGTTGTGGTGAACGCTGAAAAAGTTGAATTCGGCGGGGATAAATGGCAGCAAAAAGAATATCGTTGGTATACCGGATACACCGGACTGAAAGTAGAGACAGCAGAGAAGCGACGTGATCGTCGTCCGTCGCTTATTCTTGAGGAAGCAGTGCGACGTATGCTGCCAAAAAATAAACTAGGCCGAAGCATGCTGAGTAAGCTGAAAGTGTATGCCGGTCCGGATCATCCTCATGTAGCGCAGAGCCCCGAGCTAAAAGAACTTGGTACGCGTTGTACTGTTGGCCAGTAAACTGATTTTAAGAAACACCTGTTTATATCAATTTGGAGTTCGACAGTATGTCTACCGATTCTTCGACAGAAGTTACACCATCACCAGCAGTTGCCACTCCAACGGCCCCTGTTTCATCACTACCGAAGAAGCGTATAGATTTAGCAGGCAATGTGATTGCGACCGGTCGACGCAAGTCTGCGGTTGCTCGAGTTCGGTTGCGGTCGGGTGCTGGAGCAATCACTGTGAATAAACGTCCTCTGGATGTTTACTTTCCCTCATTGAAAGACCGGGAACTAGTTTCTGGTGCTCTTGGGCACGTTGGTCAAGAGAAAACAGTCGATGTCGATATAACCGTTCACGGTGGTGGTGCTTCGGGGCAGGCCGGTGCGTGCCGTCTCGGGATCGCTCGTGCTCTCAAAGACTTTGACGCCGAATTAGCCGAACCGCTTCGTCAAGGTGGACTCCTGACTCGTGATGGTCGAATGAAAGAACGAAAGAAGTACGGTCTTCGTGGTGCTCGTCGCGGAACACAGTTTTCCAAGCGTTAAAGTAGTCATAACACGATTCAACGCTCTATTCCGCCTGAGCAATACATCTGGTCGACTTGGTCAGGTTTCCCTTTGCTATCAGCCGAAGCAATACTAGAAGATATAGATGCCCGGGCTGAGCGTCACTTTTACTCTGCGCACGATGAGAAATACTTCAACTGCATTCTGGGCCTTCGCACATTTACGACTGGGAAGATTTCGAATGAGATCATACATCGCTGGATTCAGTTTGTTCTTCTTCATCGCGTGTCTGTTACCGCAGTCCCTTGCTGATGGCATTTCTTCGGCTCAGTCTTCAGTGATTGCGAGCCAGGACATACTCGACGCAGAAAAAGCAGGGCTGGTCGATATCAAATATATTCCAAACGACTCTCGGTCAGCGCAGATTGTCATTGATAATAAATCAGATCAACCACTGACATTGCGTTTACCAAAAGCGTTCATTGGAGTTCCTGTTTTAGCGCAATTTGGTGGAGGCGGTATTGGTGGCGGTGGCATGGGTGGCGGTGGCATGGGTGGCGGCATGGGTGGCGGTGGTGGTCAAACCGCTGGTGGCGGTGGCATGGGTGGCGGCATGGGCGGCGGCATGGGCGGCGGCATGGGCGGTGGCATGGGCGGCGGCATGGGTGGCGGTATGTTTTCCGTTCCACCAGAGAAAACAAAAGTCGTGAAGGTAGCCACAGTCTGTCTTGAATACGGAAAGCGTGAACCATCACCGCGAATGACGTATCGCTTGGCTGCCCTTGAATCATTTTCAGATGACCCAGCCCTTGCGGTGTTACTTGATTCATTTGGTCGCGGTGAAATCCCATTCAAAGTTGCACAGGCAGCTGCATGGAATATTTCGAGCGACCTCTCATGGCAAAAATTGGCCGCTGAAGTGATTGATCGCCCGGGAGGTGTTCCTGATCAAAGGGTTTTCACACAGGCAGAACTTTTCGCCGCCCGTCAGGTTGTTGGCGTGGTTTATAAGCGGGTGAGTGGAATGCACAAAACCGCTCCCGATCGTTCTTCTGGCGAGCGTTGAATAGCGGGGTGGCTTTCTTTTGAGCCGCAATTCGCACAAAATCTATGAGCCACCACCATATTTGTGGGAATGAGTTTGCTCTCTCATGGTAGAAATTGTCGATGGCGGACGTTTGCCCCTCAACAAACGGGCAGTTTTGGGTTACAAGAGTAGATGAAATGGGGCGACTCGAAGCTAAACCAATTCTTCACAGAATCATCGCTGACAATTTAATGGAGACGTGGCTGATATGGATAAGCAGGCAGGAACTCAGAGAGCACAGTCGACTGAAGTCATTGTAGAGGCCCGAAATCTCTCAAAGACTTATCGTGACTTCTGGGGACGGAGCAAGAAAGTTGCACTGAAACCTCTCGATCTTGAGATTCGCCAAGGTGAAATCTTCGGCTTACTCGGACCAAATGGTTCGGGGAAGACAACAACAATGAAACTGCTTCTCGGTCTTATTTTTCCAACATCTGGAGAAGCTGTAATTTTTGGTAAAGATGCTACAGATGTTTCAAAGAATGACCGGATTGGATACCTGCCCGAAGAGTCTTATCTTTATAAATTTCTCGATGCTGAAGAAACATTAGATTTCTATGGACGGCTGTTTGACATGCCACCTGAGGAACGAAAGCATCGAGCAGATGCGCTTATTGAAATGGTTGGACTCGGGCGTGATAAAAAAAGGCAATTGCGTGAGTACTCAAAGGGCATGACGCGACGTATTGGCGTTGCTCAAGCACTCATCAATGACCCCGAACTCGTTCTTCTCGATGAACCAACAAGTGGGCTCGATCCAATTGGTACTCGTGAAATGAAGGATCTAATTATTGATCTTAAAGAGCGAGGGAAGACAGTCATTATGTGTTCTCATCTTCTGGCTGATGTTGAGGATGTATGCGACCGTATAGCCGTTCTCCATCAAGGAGAACTGAAAGAACTTGGGCGAGTTGATGAACTACTTCGAGTGACAGACATAACACAAATCCGCTCAACTGGCCTGCCGGTAGAGGCTCACGACGAAATCCGTGCAGTTATAGAGCGTCATGGTGGGACCGGAGTTGAAATTGGTAGCCCAACAACAACCCTGGAGGATTTGTTCCTTGAGGTTGTTCGAGATACGGAGTCGAGGCCTGGCCGGAGGGCACGGCAGGATTGATAGTTGAGCTGGTTGGTGCCACTCGTGATTCGTGAAAGATAAATCGTATTGTTTCTGGAAATAATAAGCAGAGAGCATCTACGATGACCGTATCTATGATCAAATTTTTACCTGATTTACAAACGAGCGCTGAAATCGATGGTTCTTGAACAGGAAATACCAACATTTTTTAATTGGTTTGGCCCCGCACTCGCATCTTACGTGTTAGTTGCGTTTTTAGTTTCCGTCTTCGCAGCTCTCTTGGCGTGGATTGCGATGTCTGCTGTTTCCGGGCCACTTGCAGCTGGAGATCGCGTTTATCGAGGCGTGCTTGCTGGGATTGCAGATCTTCTTGGTATGTCGCTGCGTCGTATTTGGGCCTTGGCACGTTTAGCGATCCAAGAATCACTCCGCCGTAACGTGCTCATTGTCCTTGGTCTTTTTGCTGTCATCGTCTTGTTTGCTGGTTGGTTTCTGGATCCACAAAGTGTAAATCCAGGAAAGCTTTATCTAGGCTTTATTCTCTCAGCGACCAATCTTTTAGTGTGCCTTGTGGTCTTAGTGCTTTCCGTTTTTAGTCTGCCTGCCGACGTTAAGGCGAAGGCCATTCAGACGGTGACGACCAAACCGGTTCGTACTGGTGAAATTGTCTTTGGAAGAATACTTGGGTTTTCTATTGTCGGTACGGTGCTGCTTGTGATCATGGGAGGCGTTGGGTGGGTCTTTGTCGTGCGAAGCGTCAGTCACGGTCACCAAGTGATTGGGGCAGACCTGCTGGAAGAACGACTGGAAGATGGCCGTGCAACGGGTTTCGAGGGTCGGACCAGTCTTGATCGTGGACATAGGCACCGTGTTGAACTTGATGCGAATGGGAATGGCTCCACAGATACCACCCAAGGCCATAGGCATACGATTCAACGACTGAGCGGGACTGGAGAAACCGCTCGATACAAAGTTGGTGCAGTTGAAGGCCTGCTCGAAGCCCGAAGGCCATTACGCGGCACGTTACGGTTTCTTGATCGAGAAGGTCGTCCGAGCGACAAGGGGATAAGCGTTGGGGCAGAATGGTCCTATCGTCAATACATTGAGGGAGGCTCTCTTGCTGCAGCAATCTGGACATTTGAAGGAATTACATCAGCAGAGTTTCCTCAGGGCTTGCCCCTTGAAATGATCGTCAGAGTGTTCCGGACGTATAAAGGGGACATTGAGAAGGGTATTGCTGGGAGTGTCCGTGTCCGGAATCCCTCAACTGGATTGCAAAGCGACCCGATTTATTTCACAGCCAAGGAATTCACCATTGATTCACTCCTTATACCGAGGACTTTGGTGGCAACGTCAGCCGATGGAGGGACAAGAAAAGTCGATTTGTTCAATGATATTATCTCTGACGGGAGGGTAGAGGTGGTGCTGCAGTGCCTTGAGCCATCACAGTATTATGGCGTTGCACAGGCTGATTTCTATCTTCGCAGCGGCAATGGCTCTTTTGCTCTGAATTATGCAAAAAGCTGTTTAGGTATTTGGTTTGCAATGCTTCTGGTAGCAGCAATTGGAGTGATGTTCAGTACGTTTCTTGCAGGACCTGTTGCCTTGCTGGCAACCTTGTCTGTCGTTTTGATTGGTCAGTTCCGGAGGTTTATTGAAGGCCTTTTCGAGGCGCAGGTGACTGGCGATAGTTTTGGAATGCCTGGTGGTGGTCCTATTGAATCCTTGTATAGGATTGTTACTCAGGCGAGTATCGTTGTGGAACTGGATCAAACACCTTTTGTCACAGCTATGAAAACGGTAGATACATTCTTATTGGCTCCAATGCGCCTTGCTGCATCCTTGTTTCCCTCTTTGTCAGATTTAGGGACAAGTAATTTTGTAGCTAGCGGTTTTGATATCCCAATGAACCTGATTGGTCAGCACGCGTTTGAAACACTCGGTTATCTTGTGGCATTTTTCATTGCCGGGGCATTCATCCTTAAAGCCCGCGAGGTGGCATCATGACTGAAAGACACACTAGTCGTCCTACACAATCGAAACATCAGGAAAAAGGTGCTTGGCTTGGATTACGGCCAGAGACACTTGTAACACTCGTGCTGATAGCGGTTCTACTTGTCCCGCTCTCTGCCCTGAGCCAACCGCGTGATTCTTCGTCTCCTGGCGGTTACTTGGCACGGCTTAGGACAGAGGCCCAATTGTCTCAGGCGGACCTAGGAGAAATTGATCCAACCAGTGAAACAATGCGACTGGCGACACTCGGGTTAAAGAATGTCGCCGTGACGCTGCTTTGGGATCGAGCAAACTTCTACAAAAAAGTTGAAGATTGGACAAATTTGTCGGCTGTTTTGGAGCAGATGACAAAACTGCAACCGAACTTTTATTCAGTCTGGGATTTCCAAGCTCATAATCTTTCGTACAACATTTCAGTCCAGTTTGATGATTATCATGATCGCTATGCGTGGGTCATGAAAGGTATTGAATTTCTCAGGCAAGGGGTTTTCTTCAATACGCGTGAGCCACGGCTGCTTGGACGAATGGGATGGTTTATTGGGCAGAAGATTGGTCGTGCGGATGAGAAAGTCCAGTATCGTCGTCTTTTTAAGGCAGACGACGATTTCCATGAAAGAGATCGTCCTGGTAGAACGCTTATTGAACGCGATAATTGGTTAGTCGGTCGTGAAAAGTATCTTGCAGCACAAAAACTTGTTGACTCAGGTGCACCACTAAAAACAACGCCTTTGATCTTTCATTCTGAGCCAATGATGACAGCAATCAATTACGCTCGTGCATTGGAAGCAGACGGTGTTTTTGATGATAAGGCACGAGACGGTTGGGACCTCGCGACAGAGGAAATGCGACGGTTTGCTGTGAGGCAGATTCCAACAAGCTGGGATGTGCCGATTCGCTTGGGACTGCGAGAGGCAGAGTTGGCCCGAGCAGAACGCTTAGCAAAGCAACTCGAGGAGCTACTCCCCGGAAAATTCTCTGAAATGGAGTCGGATCGAGAGAGTGCATTGAGTGAGGAGCAAAGGGCGGCATTGCAGGTTTCTCCCTTGGATCGCACAGAGCAACAGCAACAGTTGGTAGCAGACGCGCAGAGAGAAATGGAAGTGACTTGGCGACTAGTTGCTCAAAATGCTGCTCCAGAGACTCGTGCGAAAGCGAAGCGTCTTGCTGAAGAGTATGTAGAGGCTACTGAAACTGCAGAGATTATCAATCGCTATAGAGATATCGTGAATTTTGATTACTGGCGGGCAACCTGCGAGATGAGTGTCACTGATTTAGCCTTGCGGGCTCGTGAGGCGACATGGCGGGCAGAGAAAAATTATGAGGAAGCTCGCTTGCAGCCAGCGAAGCAGGCATTTGAGGAAGCATTTAAAGCGTGGCGCAAAGTGCTCGATGACTCAGATGTACTTCGTGAGGATGCAATGACCCAGGAGGATATTGTTGAGATCATCGGTATCTACCGCGAGCTGCTTGAGCAGCTCGATGAGCCATTTCCCCAGCCCTTTATTCTCGACGATGTTCTTGACAGGACATAAGGCATTTTGCAGCTTTTACTTCGTGAATCCAGTCTCCCGCAGGGACGTTTTTTCGTTCATGTCGTAGCCAGCTGAAAAGTCGGCGTTGTACGCAACTTTGTCCATACGACGCGTACAAGTCGTTTGTGGTAAGAGCCTGCCGTAATTTTATGGCCACATCATTTGACGAAAAAGTTCTGCGACGTACAAAGTTTTTTCAGTCTTTTAAATTGCTGGTAAGATACCGGTACGACTTAAAGACTGAGTCGAATTTGTCGCGATGGTCCTGAATTGTCTGAAGAATCGATAGTAGTGCAATTGATTGCGGTTGAGGAATATCTAGTTTACAGCGCGAGAAAAACATGTGCGGTATTGTTGGGATAGTTGCTCATGAAGATGTGAATCAAAATCTTTATGATGCCTTAACAGTGCTTCAGCACCGAGGGCAAGATGCCGCTGGTATCATGACCTGTGCAGAAGACAGAGTGTCGTTGCGAAAATCGAATGGGATGGTCAACGACGTTTTTCGCCAAGATCATATGCGTCGGCTTGTCGGCCCTATGGGTATTGGCCATGTGCAATACCCAACCGCTGGCTGCAATAGTTCTGCTGAGTCTCAGCCGTTTTATGTCAACTCACCTTACGGGATCGCTCTCGCTCATAACGGCAATCTCACGAATTCTGAAGATTTGGAAGAAGAGCTAT
>JAQWMC010000115.1 GCA_029246985.1 Pirellulales bacterium | reverse complement strand
CACTCACTGCAGGTTTGTCTTCAACCTCTTTTTCATATTTGACTATCGTTACTCGAAATGAACCCTCCATTGCACCATCACCACGAGTAAACGAAGTAAGCTCATATCGCCCGGAAGCATCTGTTGAACCATTCGCCGGATTTTGACCATCGTCCGGCAAAAAAGAAACAATCGCATCCGCAACAGGCTGACCTTCAACCGTTACGACACCACTGACAGAATGTGTTGGCGGATACTGCCGCCTTCGAGAACAACCTAAGACTGTACTGAAAATACACACAGTTAGTAGTAGCAGGCCTCTTGTTCTGAAAATTTTGACTTCCACAATCCATCTCACTTTCCAATTTTTTTGTAGCTCGCCTGAAAATATCAGCAGGCAGAAAGAATCGCATATCGATCCTGCCTGCTAAAAAATGAACAAGCTCAGTTACGGCTTGACAACTTCACCACCGGCCTTGGTCCCCATTGCTCCCCAGACACCATATGGACTTGGACCAGTTGCGTCTCTACGAGGGGCTTGAGAGGACCCTCCGTTGTAATCAATAGTATCGGTGATAAACCGTGTCGCCCCATCTGCCATGACGACGACAACACCGCCTGGATGCCCACTTGTTGGTGGATAAACAACAGTTGTAGCGTCAGCATTCCGGTTGTTCTGTTGCGAACAGGATGGAGAGTTCGGTGGCAAAACCGTGTTGAATCCTGACCGACCAACCTGACCGTCTCGCCAGCAGTTGCCTCGTTTTCCTTTCCTCGACGTTCCGGCAGGCAGATACCCGCCCGAGTTATACGTCAGGCACAGACTTGGATTATTCCGAATGCCTGCGATACCAACTGCCTCGTACTGAAAAATACTGTCTTTTGCTCCAGCTGCGGTAGGAGCACCGCTCGTCTCAAGATGATGCCTCACTTCACTCAAAGCGATTGTGTAAGAAAGCCCATCTGTAATCTTTGCAAACTTACAGCCAGTTGAACTGATTTTGTCATTCGAATCGTACGTTGCAGGATAAAAAATTCCCCTGCCCGTACCAGCATTCCACTTGCCAACTTCACCTCGACCATTGTGTTGGTGCACATTGTCACCCGTGCAGGCGACATAATTCCCAGACTGCCGTGGATTCGTGGGACCCTCTTTCCATCCATCAGCCGGATCACTCGGGCAACGATATGCCGCAGGAGACACATTCCATACATCATCCCAACGACACCACGGATACACACCGCCTGCGGTGCGACCACCATAGCCGGCCATCATTTTTTCATACACTGAGGCTTCTTCGAGGAACGGCAAAAGTTCAAGAAAAACACTTCTTCGGTTTGCGTTGTTTGAGTTTGTGCAGCTAAGCCCACTGGTATAGCAGCACGTACCACCGTTCTGAGCTGGAAATCGTTCCACTTTTGTATCAGCAAAATTGTGAAGTGCGAGCCCTAACTGCTTCTGGTTACTCGTACAAAGACTTCTTCTCGCAGCCTCTCGCGCCTGTTGCACTGCTGGCAAGAGAAGCCCAACAAGGACACCGATAATCGCGATAACAACAAGCAGTTCGATAAGCGTAAATGCTTTCCGGCTTGCCACCTGTTTTTTCAGATAATTCATAGCAAGAACTCCATAAAGTAATGATGCATACCCCCCCACAATCTGCGTCGAATTATACCATGCATGCTTCAGATAACGAACTTCATTTTTACCCTTCCCATCAAAGGCTTTTTAAAGATCATGTATATCGGCAATGAAACGCGAGAATCGTACACAAGCCTGCTTCATTTATGCAAAACAATACCGCTCGAGGATAACACTCTCGTGAGACCACCAGACCAAGACTTTGCACCTCTCTAGCCGTTCCCGCAACACACTAATGGTCTCGTACCACCTTCCACCACATCAATGTATGCCCGTAAGAACCCAATGTTTTCCTATTGAGAGTCCGGGGCCACCAATTGAAAACAGGCGTTCAGGAAGCAGCCTGATTTCGCAAGACATGAAACTGTGAAGAGGAATTTGGACTCTGACAGGCCGATGGAGTGTTTGAAATACCGTGCTAGCCTCTTGGCACTACTTGCTGGCTGTATGAAGCCCAGATTCTACGAGGTGGAGCCGTAAGATTCGCTCGATTTCAGCGATTGTCGTCAATTTATGGTGAACACCAGTGTGCGTTGCCTTCACATCAAGTTCACTTATTGCCCCTGGATGCCGCGCACTCGATTCTGAGACAACGCAATCCGTCCGCTCACCACGCAGCGTATGATGGGCCACACCAATAACGTTGTGAATTGTAACCCAGCAGGGGGGCCGAAGGCCGTACAACGCTTCAAGCAATGGTGAGTTTGGTGCAAGCAATTGGATTGTCGTCGGTAGCGCCTCTTCAAACTCCGGCCGTAACGCACCAGGGTTCTCTGCAACCAATTGATCGTGAATCGCAGTGAGTTCTGGTGGCCGCTCGACAGTAAGCGATGCTATTTTCCCAAGAGCTAATGAAGCCAGTGACGACCCCTGATGCGGGGTCGCTATGAATACCACTCGTTTGACGTTTGTGACCGGTTCGAAAAAGAGCGATGGCTCAATTTTGGCCCGTACGGATTGAGGCATTCGGACTGTATCAAATGGCACAGTCGCCATCGCATTCCATAGACGATTTCCTGATGCCACGACCTGAAGCTTCGCGTGCAGCCCACCCATGCTATGCCCAATAAGCACAAGGTTTTGCAACTGCTTCTCATCACCATCAGGATCAAGCTCTTTTACTATTCGACGCAAACTCTGCCGTAACATTGCTGAGGCGGGAAGAAACGAAGCCCCTGTTGGATAGTGATACACCCACGGTTCATAGTGCCGCTGAAAGAACGGACACGCCCGCAAATCATTTATCAAGTCAAACCAGGTGCCTTCATCACTGGCGAGTCCATGAATGAACACTACGGGTATCCGTCCCTTGACGTGGGGCTGTAAAAATTCCAGCCGCGGCTCCGTCGCTCCGCCTTCAAATGGCATAACGAAACCCTCAAGTCCAGACTTTGGCATGGCCTCAAGCATGTCGAGCATGGGCATGCTGAGATCGGCTGCCACCGGAGGATGGGCAACACCAATGTGGACACCCGACACCGACAAAGGCTCAACCAGGTCGAGTACCGCAGGAGCACGTTCTCTTGCTAACGGACCGACAAACTTTTGGATTGGTTTTTCATTTCCAGGAACCTGAAATCGAAGGACTGCTGTCGCCACAAGAGAAAGCCGCGGTGGATCAAAGTCACCACGAATGGTTCCTTCGGGTCCGGGCTTCACACGAATAGTCACAGGCAAACCAAAACCCGGCCGATAGTGTCGGCGGGACAGCCGTTTGTCTTTGGGTGGTTGAAATGGCTCAATACTTTCAATGTTGCAAGCAGAAATCGACAACCCTTTGAGAACGATTGGAATACGGATTGGCCTGTACCGTGACCCAATCCAGAGGCCTTCGGGTTGGAGCCGCCCCTGCTCTCGTGCTGTTTGCAGAAGCCCAACAAGTGCATCGCCATACGCATTTGTGGCATCTTCGACAACGGCTGGGGACTCCGGCGCAGTCCAAATAGCATTCCAGGCAGCTTCCGCGGCAGCGTAATAGGCTTCAACAGTAAGATGCGAACAGTCCGTTCTCATGCGATTGGCAGCTTGCCAATATTCGCAACTATCAGACAGATACCCATCTGCCGCAGCACATCGCTCTTTCTGCGTTTTCGCAGGCTCCCGAATCGTTCGCGCAGGTTGAGCTGCAAAGGAACACGGCAAAGATATCATTGATGCCAGCACAAGAAGGCACCAACTTCGATCAAAGAACATCCTGAATACCGGTCTGTCCATACCCCCACCACCTGTCAGCGAACGACTTTGAAATCGACCCTGCTAGGTGTATCGGCGTGTAGCGTCAGTGGATCACAGTCTGAACACGATGCTGAGCAAGAATGGGAAACTTCGGCTTTACAAAACAATGATTTGTTGGGCTTTCCCTAAAACCGGGACACAAAGTCCACGCCGTTCGCCTATCTTCTGCTACTACAAACGACGTCTGACGCCTGCCCTATATCGCAGATGGTTTCGTTGCTGAGGGATTCGTTCCTGCTGGCACTCCGCACTCAACGGATTCGAGATCCGCGTGCAGGTACCGAATAAGCCCTTTGGGCCCAAGATTGAAGAAGACCCGTCCCTTGGTAAACCAACGCTCACCATCATGAAGGAACTCGGCTGTTGCCGCTCGAACGTTCGACACTGCCTCAACTTCCTCCATGCCACCGCCCTCAATCGCCTCGAAACAAACTTCTATGGCAACAAGGGCTTTCAGGCCACCACTCTTTCGATCCCGAGCATACATGACGTCATCATCAAACGCGACATCCGACCATCTCAGACCACGAGGCTTTCCACTTGCAGCTGCTTCATCAATAAATTTTGCCTCAAGCTGTTCTCTTTGACGACGAAAATCCCTTTGTACACGCGCAAGCCTCTCTGCTCGTCTCGCTGCTTGAACAGGACGAACGACCATAACAGTGAGCATAAGCCCTGTTGCAATACCGAGCACAATGACAAGAAATGATAGAATTGGAACCATTTGATTTTCCCTTCGTGCTGGAACGATGCCCTGAAACGCAATCGCCCTGCTCACAGTGTAAACTTCCTTTGACCAAGGGGCAAAAGATGATCGTCCTCAACGAGTAACTCGCCCCTTCTCCCTTTCTTACCCAAAGAAATATGATGCCAAAAGTAGCAAAGAAAAAGCCATCTCCGACGCGCACATCATCCTCGGGCAAACGTTCGTCGCGCCCCTTTGGAGCACATCAATCAATATCCGGGGGGCTGCCCAAAGCTGTCGAACGAGCAACCGAAACCGGTTGCGACTGCATGCAGATCTTTACCCGAAACGTAAATCAGTGGGCTGTAAAGCCTATTGATCAAGAGATTGCAGCAGCCTTCCGAGAAGCAGTGAAGAAGGCCAATCTAAAACTTGTCATTGCGCATGATTCGTATCTCATCAATCCAGCGTCTGGAGATAACACACTCCGCGAGAAATCAATACAAGGACTCGTGACAGAACTAGAACGAGCAGACCTTCTCGAGATTCCATGGGTGGTGGCGCATCCAGGAGCAGCCGGAGAACAAGACCGCACGGTGGCTGTAAATCGTGCCGCTGATGGGATTATAGAATCATTACGCAGAACCAAGAAACTCAGCAGTGGTATTCTCATCGAAACCACAGCCGGCCAAGGGACCTGCCTTGGTGATACGTTTGAGGAAATCGCTGCCATGCTTCATCGCATCGACAAAATCAAATCACTCCAGAAACGTGTTGCCGTCTGCCTTGATACATGTCATGTTTTTGCCGCTGGCTATCCACTCCAACCAAAAAAATCTCTTGACGAAACTATTCGGCAATTCGACAAAGTAATCGGTCTTTCGCGACTCAAGGTTATTCACGCTAATGATTCCAAGCGTGAGCAGGGTTCACACGTCGACCGCCACGAGGGTATTGGTCAGGGTGAGATCGGACGCGCCGCCTTCAAACTGCTTGTGACTCACCCAAAACTCAAAAAAGTTCCCTTTATTCTCGAAACTCCGAAAGAGGGTGCCGACGGCAAGCCGGACCCAAAAAACGACATCCGAAACATCAAACTACTCCGCCGTCTTGAGAGTTGACCGACACAAGAGCGTGTCACGAAAAAATGTCACGATTCATCGAGGACGTTAGAGAGTCGTGACTGCCAGACATCAATAGCAACATCAAGTAGATTGTCAGCCTGCACCCGATCACCAGTCCACAGAATGCTCCACCACTTGCGGTCATCATCTGAGATAATGAAGGAGCGGTACGAGTTATCGAGGCCATCGCGAAAAACATAGCCCGGTCGCTTGAGTGACGTACCGGAATACTGCTCCAACAATTGAGGCGGAAGCACTTCAGCAACGTCACCCACAAGTTCGGCCTTCGAAGACCACGTCGTAAAGTCAAGATGGGTGTAGTCAGACATTGAATCTTTTTACGTATGTGCTTGGGAGAGAAAAACAAATTCATCGGAATGTACAGAAGACATTCCGTACAAACGATGCCGTTCTTGGCGAGCTGACAACAAGAAATTTTCATTTTCAGCGTGCATAGCAACCTGTGCCACGACTAAGAACAGATTCAGCCTATTGTGCGGCAACCGAAAATGGCTCTTTCGTCAAGAAACGCACTAGAGTCTGTCGCACTAGAGTCTAAACTGCCTGACTAATTCCCATAGCCCCTGTGCCTGTGCACCGAGTTCCTCTGAGCTTGCGGCGAGTTCTTCTGATGCTGCTGCATTACTTTCAATCGTCTGTGACACCGATGAAATGGTCCGTTTCACTTCTGCAGCGTTTCTTGCCTGGGATTCACTCGACATTGCAATTTCACCGACCGCATTCGCTGTCGTATCAGCGGCTGTCACAATTGACTCAAGTGATCCACCAACAATCTCGGAAAGCGAAGCACCTTTTTGGATTCTTGCCGACGACTCATTGATAAGCTGGGTGATATCTGTAGTCGCTTCACTCGTACGATTGGCAAGCTTGCGAACTTCCTCGGCAACAACTGCAAAGCCAAGACCGTGTTCACCGGCTCGTGCAGCTTCAATCGCTGCATTTAAAGCTAATAGATTTGTTTGAGAGGTGATGTCACTGATGATCGTGATAATGTCACGAATCTGTTCAGAAGAACTGTGAATCGCCTTCATAGAGTCGACTGCATCGCGAACTGCCTGGCTGCCAGCCTGCGCTAGATTCACTGTCTTGTTCGCTTCCTTCTGGCAATTAGCCGCATTACCCGAGACATCGACAATCGACGTCGCTAGTTCGTCCATTGCAGAACTAATCTCTTCAATGCTCGCCGCCTGATTTTGTGCTCCCTCACTGAGGCTTGCCGCACTGTCTGCTATCATCCGCGACCCCTCACCGTGTTGCTCCGCGGCAGCTGCGATTTTTGAAATGACTTCCCGAAGATTCTTGAGCATGTCACGAGCATTGCGACCCAACGCTGCAAGTTGGTCGCTTCCCTCAAGTGCGACCTCTCTAGTGAGATCGCCAGCCGAAGCAGCTTCAAAAAGGCTGGAAAGAGAATCGACGCCGTGCTGCAAAACACGCTGTGACTTCTCGAGAGAATCTTTTGAAGCCATTATCTGCTCAGAAAGTTTGCGCTCTCGCTCTTCTGCACGAGCCTTTTCTGTCACAATGCTCCAAGTCACCATAGGACCAAGAAATTCACCGTGACGACCTTCGATTGCAGACACGTGGAGTTCCAGCTCCTCACTACCAGAGTGAACCTGGATTGCCTGCGGCAGGCTGGCTGGATCCTTCATGAATTCAAAATCTTCGGATTGTTGACCAAAAAGTTCTGACAGCGTGACACCGATACCATCAACGCCAATATTGGGGTGTAGTTTCAGTGCCTGTTCTGTGGCTGGATTCAGATACACAACATCAAGTTCTGCATCAGCCTGAACTAGTTGTACAGAAGTATTCGTAACCATTTCAGCCAGCCTAAGCTGTTCTGCATGACGCTTCGTGAGCAAACGCGCGAGAATGAATGCCGACAAAAGGATTGCAACAGCAGTGACTCCGAAAACCGTCTGTCCAAAAACTTTGACAGCAAACGCTGACGCCATAACATCTGCTTCAGGCGTTGTCGCAACCAGCATCCAGGCAATATCTGTATCGACTGCCTGCGGACAAATTGACTTCACGGAAGCAGAACACAGCAAGGCTCGAACTCCATCCTTTTCACCAGATGCGTAGCTCTTAGACTTTGTGAAGGCGTTGAACTTCTGCTGTGCTTCGTCAGAAACAAAAAGACGAGTCCTCACCTCCGGAGATTCTCCGCCAGTCGCTCGCGACCACTTGTCTCCATACACTTCATATGAAACGCTACCCGAAGCAGTATTGCTCTTTGAAATTGTTTGATCCAGTTGATCGAATGAAACTAGAAAAAGAAGGACACCAGACACATTGCCTTCACTCTGAACCAACGTAGCGAGACTGAGAACAGGGATTCCTGCCGGCCCGTACGCCGTATAGTCGACACAGGTAAAACCGTCCTCCACAGACCCATCAAGCAGTGTGTCTACTGCATCAACAGGACCGGTTCGCTGTATCGCATTTGAAGTAAATCCCACGCCATAATCACGCCCCTTATTCACGCTGTACACGACGTTCCGGGTATTCGCATCGACAAGCAAAACATCGTAGAGCCGCAACCTTTCCTTCATGCTCCGCATGACTGGATGAAGTTCAACATGTCCAGCAGAGTACGACGAACCGTCACCAGCATCGTCTAATAGACTTTTGTTCTTGATTCCGTTTGAATTGCTTCGTACGTAAAGATCGTGAAGAAATAGTCCTGGTCCCTGTAATTCTTGAATAATTGCATTGTATTTCGGGGTATTCTTCTGTTCCGATTCTTCGACCGAATCTTCATCGGAATCTACAGCTACTGCTTTTGCATAATAAGTGAGCAGCCCCTTGCGAACACGATCTTCATCTGCCGCATTCGAATCAAACTCACGAAAACCCTTGATCAACTCAGCTGAACGTGTTTCAACACGAGGAAGAGACGCCGTCACCTGAAGTTCGGCTGCAAGTTCAGCGTAGCCCAACCTCACTGTGTTTGCTATCAGATCAGATGCCAGCTCAACCCGCTGGAATGCAGCTCCGCGTATTGCCACCAGCGCCGACTGATACATTGCCACACCGAGAATCCCCAGCGGCAACAATGACATCGTGATCAGTGCGATCAGCACTGGATTT
>JAQWMC010000100.1 GCA_029246985.1 Pirellulales bacterium | reverse complement strand
AACTCCACCCTAACGGGTAAATGAGAAAAAAAGAAAACCCAAAGATTCGGAAGAAAACGCACGCCCCTTGTTGCTGTGCAGGTTCTTGATGTCTAAATAACGTATTCGGCCATCTGGAGAGAAAACGTTCCGTTCGATTTCTCCCCACCTCCCGTAAAGGTATAGCCAGAAACCAGGATAGTCAAGCACTTAGATTCACTGAAACTAGCCAAACTCGCTGAAACCTGAAAAGGTCGAAAGTATAGGGGGTTTGTAACGAATCAAGCTCGTGCATGCGTACTTTAACCCCTCAATCGTGGGTGTACTTCTAGTTCTACTCTGTGGGACTACATTATTTTTGCAAGCACAGGTTTTTGGACTCTTTTTTAGACTCATTGGAGCAATGATTACGGTCGGCAACGGTGATTTGAAGCATCTGTCGACTGAAATTTCTTCAACCACAGAAAAGTGTAAATCATTTCCTTCAATGCGAGTCCCTGCTGTCAACGCAGAATGCTGGAAACGACCTCGCCATGAACATCCGTGAGTCGGAACTGACGGCCCTGATATCGGTATGTCAAGCGAGTGTGATCAATACCAAGCAGATGCATAATTGTGGCCTGCATGTCATGAATGTGCACATGGTCAGCAGTAATGTTCCACGCGTAGTCATCTGTTGCACCATGGACATGTCCACTGTTTACTCCGCCACCTGCCAACCACCATGAAAAAGCCTTTCCAAAATGGTCACGGCCCTTTGGGTTGGCTGGGTCACCTTGTCCAAAGGGTGTCCGACCAAATTCACCACCCCACGCTACCAGTGTATCCTCTAGCAATCCACGATCTTTAAGATCCTGAACCAGTGCAGCAGATGGTCCTTCTGTATCGTGACACTGAATTTCAAGTTGACTGTACAGGTTACTGTGTTGGTCCCAGCCAGCGTGCATCAATTGGACAAATCGAGTACCACGTTCCAGTAGTCTTCTTGCCACGAGACAGTTGAACGCGAATGATCCCTTCATATGCACATCAGGTCCGTACCGCTCAAGCACATGTTTTGGTTCATCCGAGAAGTCAATGAGATCTGGCACACTCGATTGCATTTGGAAGGCCATTTCATAGGAGGCAATCCGAGTATCAATTTCAGGGTCACCGTAGTCTGCCAGGTGCTTGGCGTTCATGACGGCAAGGTCATCCAGTAAGGCTCGTCTGGCAGCACGACTGATACCTGGAGGGTTTGCAAGATACGGAACAGGCTCTCCCGTGTTTCGGAATTTTACTCCTTGATAGCGACTGGGAAGAAAACCAGAACCCCAGTAGTAATCAAAAAAGAGCTGCCCACAACTCTTTGCTTTATCAGAGGAAGTCATGACAACAAAAGCCGGCAATTCTTCAGTCTCGCATCCAAGACCATACGACATCCATGCACCGAGACTCGGGCGACCAGGAACCTGGCTTCCGGTGAGAAAAAATGTGACCCCAGGCGCATGATTGACAGCCTCGGTGTGAAGGCTTCGAACAAGACAGATGTCATCGGCAAGCCCGCCAATGGATGGAAGCATTTCACTCAGTTCCATACCACACTGGCCAAACCGCTGAAATTTTTTGATTGGTGCAACGACAGGCCATTTTGAATACCCACTCGACATTGTTGAAAGACGAGTTGTTCCTCGGACACTATCTGGAATATCCTCACCAGAACGTTTGAAGAGAGCATCTTTCGGATCAAAGAGATCAACATGAGAAGGGCCGCCTCCTTGCCAGAGCATCACCATTCGTTTTGCACGGGGAGCGTGGTGTGGAAGGTCAACACGTCCGGGTACGCTTCCTTCACAAGTGCTGTCGCGTCCGAAAAGTGATGCCAAAGCAGCAAGACCGATTCCTTGTCTAGCTGACCCAAAGAGTTGACGGCGCGTAACGCGAGCCAGATTTTCATTGAATAAATCATGCATGATTACAGCCTTCTCATTCGCAGTCTGAGGAAACTCATTCGGTGGTATTTTTTAAGGTGCTTATTCACGAGTGAGTGCTTCATCAAGATTCAGAATGGCTAAGCAAACATTTCCTAATGCAGTGAGTTTCACTGGGTCGTAAGAAGCGTCTGGTAAGCGTGTATCGCTGCCAAGGAATGCATGTGCTGACTCCATAGTTGTGTGGGAATGTTGGTGCGCATACATATCTGCAAGTACGGCACGTTCGGTAGAGGTTGGCAGTCGGCTCACAACGGTACGAAATGCAAAAATAATCTGTTCATCAAGCGTATTCCTGTTTGTCATGCATCGCTTCGCAAGAGAATGCGCTGCCTCAACCCATGTTGGGTCATTCAGCGTGGTGAGTGCATGGAGTGGTGTACATGTTTGATTCGCCCGAACGGTGCATGTACGACGGTTGGCAGAGTCGAACATGTTGGCAGGTGCAACAGTTCGTCGCCAAAAGGTATAGATGCTCCGCCGGTAGAGGTCTGCTCCAGTTGATTGAGGGTAGGTAAAATCTCGCTCTTTCGTAATTGCCAGTGATTCCCAGATCTGATCAGGCTGGTATGGGTATACCGGAGGGCCCCCAATGTTTTCATTGAGTAAACCACTACAAGCAAGGGCCCAATCACGTAAAACCATGGCAGGCATTCGAAAACGACTCGCACGGCCATGGAGTCGATTCTCTGGATCTTTTTGCAGATGGTCGGGATTGATTTTACTCGCCTGTCGATAGGTCGCGCTCATAACCAGTAGTTTGTGCATGGACTTCTGGCTCCATCCTCTTTTTCGAAATGCAATTGCAAGCCAGTCAAGGAGAGCAAGGTGCCGTGGGTACTCACTTTGCACACCCATATCTTCTGTGGTTTTGACCAAACCCGTCCCGAAGAATCGTTGCCACATCCGATTTACCTGAACGCGAGCGGTGAGAGGATGATTTGGGAGGAATAACCATTTTGCAAGACCAAGCCTATTTTTCGGAAAGGTATCAGGTAAGGGCGGCAGGTTTGCCGGTGGCAGGAAAGCAAGAGTGTCACCACGTGGTGAGAGATAGGCACCGCGATCAAGTACACGGGTTTCTCGTGGCTTGTTGTCACTCATAACCATAATTCTGGGAATCTCATCACCATTGAAGGCATCATGAGCCTGCTTGGCTTTTTCATACTCAGCAACGATCAGCACATCTTTCATGACTGACTGGCGTACTTTGCTCATGAAAAATTGTCGCAGACCCTTTTCAATTTTTTTCTTTTCGTTATCAGATCGAGCGTCTTCAGGTTTTCGGAGTAATGGGGTGAGTGATCGTGGAAGGTCTTTTCCGTCTGCAGCCTGCCCGTCAGCAAACAAGCCTGCTTTCCATGCGGCATATGCAGCGTCGATACTAGGCCTGGCTTTTTTCTCAAGCTGTTTCATTGTTTGTTTTAATCGTGCGAGCTCTTCTTTTTGGCCAGCAGTTGCAACCTCTAAGAAAGGTGTGGCAACACGGATGCGAGAAGATTGTCGACCAGGCCGGCCGGTTTCTGCCACCTGGTTAAAAACATGGAGCAGTCGGTAATAATCAAGCTGAGTTAAAGAATCATATTTGTGATCATGGCACTGAGCGCATGCCATGGTCAGACCAAGCCAGGTTGTGCTTGTTGTATCAACGCGATCAAACAGATTGTTGAATCGCTGTTCTTCAGCAATTGCACCTCCTTCACCATTCAAAAGATGATTCCTGTTAAAGGCAGTAGCGATTTGTTGCTGTTGTGTTGCGTCCGGTAGTAAGTCCCCTGCAAGTTGCTCGATTGAAAACTGATCAAAAGGCATGTCTTTATTCAGAGCGTCGATCACCCAATCTCGCCAGATCCATTGCCACGTGTCACCCTCCTGTGGAAAACCATTGCTGTCTGCAAAGCGAGCAGCATCGAGCCAAGCGATTGCCATGCGTTCGCCGTAGTGCTGATTCGCTAACAATTGATCGACCAATTGTTCATAGGCGTCTGGTGATTGATTGGTGAGAAACTCGTCAACTTTTTTTAGTGATGGAGGAAGACCTAAAAGATCGGCATAGAGACGTCGAATTAATGTTTCCCGGTCGGCTTCTGGTGACGGTGCAAGATCGACTTCTTCAAGTTCAGCAAGAATAAACGAATCAATTGGATTTTTAGGCCAATTTTGGAGTGATGCTGTGCCAATCACTGGCGGATTATTTTGAACAGGAGCCACGAATGCCCAGTGTGGTTGATATGTGGCCCCTTCATGAATCCATCGAGAAAGAATTTTTTTGTCGCGCTGAGAAAGACGACGATTCGAGTCTGGTGGTGGCATGAGGAGATCACCGTCATCGGAATGGATGCGATCGATGATCAGGCTCTCCGAAGGGTCAATCGCCCCAGCATCGAAAGCGGATTGTCGTTGATCGAGACGAAGATCGGCTTCTCTTTTGTTTGGGTCTGGCCCATGACAGTAGAAACAGTTTTCAGCAAGGATCGGACGAATGTCTCGATTAAATTCCAGTGGCTTACGAGCGGTATCGTCAGATGCAGTTGCAATACCACTGCAAAGTAGAGCAAGAAAAAACCAACTCAAACAAAAAAAAGTCAGCCCTCCGTGGATTTCTTTGGCATCGTTTTTTGGCATGCAATTCCCCTATAAAGCATTCGACGTAGGATGAGCACCACGGAGATGATTCTGATTTTTGTTCACACCGAACGCTGTACCAAGAAGTTCAACAACATTGTGTGTACTCTATGTGTATCAAATCCATTGGACAATGCATGTTTGTGCCTACCCGTTGAGGTGTTTTACGAAGACAGTCGCTCTTCTCGTCCAAACAAATAATGTCTCTTCCTGGACACATTTACAGATTCCATGAAAATGGATAGTGAAATGCCGAATCGATACAAGAAAGAGAAACAATTGTGCCAAGAAGAGCATGTTGATGTGGCAATTATTGGTGCAGGAGCAGCGGGCCTTTTTGCTGCAATATGGGCAGGGAGAAATTCAGAAGGCTATCCGATTGGAATCACAGTCTTCGATGGGGCAAAAAAACTCGGTGCCAAAATTCTCGTAGCTGGTGGTGGACGCTGTAATGTGACCCACCGTCGTGTAACAGAACATGATTTTGCAGGAAGCAGTCCGGCAGCAATTCGCAAAGTGTTGCGTCGCTTTTCAATAGCACAGACGATTCATTTTTTCTCCGATGCAGGTGTTGAACTTAAGGAAGAAGAAACGGGTAAATTATTCCCAGTGACTGACTCAGCGAGGACTATTCTTAATGCGTTAATTGACCAGTCGAAAGAATCGCATGCGTCAATTGCACATCCTGCACGTGTTACTGATATCGAACAACTTCCGGAGGGTGGTACAGCAAATGGCGTGAAGCAAGAACCACGGTTTCGAGTGGTGTTGGAAAGTGGTGAGTTGCTGGCTCGACATGTCATCGTGTGTACGGGTGGGAGATCATTGCCCAAAAGCGGTTCAGACGGCGGCGGCTACAGATTGGTGGAAAATCTAGGTCATACAACTACAAAGCCTTTAGTTCCTGCCCTGGTTCCACTCGTTTTGGAGGACAGTCATTGGATTACAGAGCTATCCGGAGTAACTGTTCCCACAACAGTCACACTTTCCAAACCATCAGGAAAACGAATTTTTTCTTGTTCCGGCAGTACGCTCTGTACACATCGTGGCCTCTCAGGTCCGGCTGTTCTTGACATCAGTCGTCACTGGCTGATTGCACAAAATGCCGATTCAGATGTTCAGTTGAGTATCAACTGGCTGCCTGGCCAGAATGCCGAAACGGTCGATGAGTTCTTTCAGTCTCAGCGTACAGGAGCACTTGGCGTGTTGCGTCAATGGCTTCCAGACAGATTAGCTCGACGAATCTGTATAGAGTCGGAGGCTCCACTTGTCGGTGACCTAACTCGGACCATTCGAAAAAAATTGGTTCAAAGTATTACGGCTACGCCATTACCTGTAACTGGTGATCGGGGTTTTTCTATTGCCGAAGCGACAGCTGGTGGCGTCCCTCTTGAAGAGGTAAAATTGGAAACTATGGAAAGTAGAAAATGTCCCGGTCTTTACCTTGCGGGTGAAATCCTTGATGTAGACGGTCGAATTGGCGGCTTTAATTTTCAGTGGGCCTGGTCGAGTGCGTATGTCGCAGGTGTTGCAGTTGCACAGTCGGTTATCGAAGGCAACGCTTGATTAGAGAAAGCGATTATCGTGCAAAGCCAACAAAGAAGCTGAAGAGTTGCTGGCTGTCAAAATCAGCGTATGAGACAGGCACTGCAAAATCGAGTGCAATCGGAGCTGGTCCAAGTGCAGGCATGGTGATTCGGAGACCAAACCCTGGGGACACTCGAAAGTCTTTAATAGTTACGTTTTGTTCAACTGTACCAAAATCAGTAAAGACAACACCGCGAAGGGAATCATCGGCAGTGATGGGAAACATATATTCAACGGTGTTTAACCATTCAAATGGTCCACCAACAATTGCCTCTTGGCCTGTGGTTGTGCTTTGCTGCCGTGGGCTTGCACCACGAAAGACAAAGCCTCGCATAGTGTTGTAACCGCCAGCATAAAAGTTGTCGTACGATGGCGTATCAGGGCCAGAGAATCCGAGTATGGTGCCCATCGACAAGACATGTCGCCCTGAACCATCGGGTCGCTGATTGAGAAGGAAGTATTGCCGAGCTTCAAAAACGCCTCGTGGATAGACAAAAGTTCCTATCACCTGTTCGAATTCGACAGTTGCAAGATGGCCCTCGGTTGGTAGGAAAGGGCTGTCTCGAGTGTCGTGAATAAGCCCACCACTGAAGCCGTAGACCGAGTTCGTTCCTTGCATTCTTTCGATGTCGGGTACACCTGGAACACGAGGGTTGAAGATATCAACGCTCTCACCACGGAAGCCAGTATTTACTGATAAATCGGGGGCAAAGACAAACTGATACCCAAGGCCAACACGGCCTCCTACACGACCTTCAGCCCAATCAAAAAAGTAACGAGTGAAGTACGAAGCACTCGTTGAGAGTCCTACGCGAGTATCAAAAAGATATGGTTCTTGAAAAGTAGCAGTGTATCGCTGTAACTCTGTACCAGGCGCTGCTTCGAGTCGAAACCTTTGGCCGGCACCACGAAAGGCAGTGCCGTTTCGTATGTCATCCCAACTTGTTGGAAGTCGAGTAATATCAAAATTCTGTTCATCGACCACAATATTTCCAACCAGGCCCGCATTGGAGTTGACCCCGGCTCCGATCATAAGCCGGCCTGTCTGTGTTTCTTCAGCATTCACATCAACCACTACATATGGTTCGTTGCCAGGAAATGGTTGAAGAGGAGGCTGAGCGAAGCCCGGTGGTGGAAGCCCCGGTTGACCCATTCCGGGGACATTTGGAAGAGGATCAAATCCAGAAGGATCTGAAAAACCAGGTTGTCCAAAACCTGATTGTGCATAACCCGAGGGTGTGTTGGGAGCAGCTTGAGGTTGAGCGATAGGCTGCTGGGCAACCATTGGGGTCGCTGTTGGGGAGGCAGGCGGAATGCGTCCGTAGTCAACTGCATCCGGGCTTGTCGCTGCTATCGCAGAGCCACCCCATGCAGCTGCATTTGGGTTTTGGGCCGTTGATGGACCGGGAATACTTGGCGGGCGAGCAGGTGCAGCCTGCTGAGGGAATGACTGTCTATACGGTGGCGGACTTGTAGCGGGTGCCGAAGTGGTAGTTGCGGGTGGTTGATATCCGTACGCTGGACTTTGTCCACGCCATTGGGGCTGTTCGCGCAGTTCAACAGGGCTGACGGAGTTCTTTGTGCTTGGAGTGGGCTCACGAGCAGTATCTGCAGATTCTTGCTCGGATGGTGATGGAGCTAATTCACCCTTGAGCACGAGGTCAAGCACGGCGTCACCATCGTCAGGACTCTGGCCTCGAAAGCCTTTTTGATTTGGCTCACGAGCAATTAATTGTTCAGATGGGTCAGGTTTACTAAAAACAATCCGTGGTCCCTCTCCCCGCGCAGGTTCATTGAGGAAGAGACCACTCGATGCAATTCGCCGTTCGTCGGAACGCAGTTTTCGGATGTCCAGAATGTCACCGGGCCGGAGGGAGAGCCGGTTCAATATGACGCTATGGCGAGTATGAGGGTTTTCGCCGCCAATACGGACGTTGATTTGTCCAACCCGATATCGCTGTCCCTCGGCCACCTTGTAGACCAGATCAAGTTCGCCAGGCTCTTCGAGGAACCTTGGGTCTGCTTGAATGTCAGCGAATACAAAACCTCGACCGCCATAAATATCACGAATAAGACCCAAGTCAGAATCCATATGATTTTGGTGAAAGAATTCGCCACTTTTTAGTTTCAGATCACGTTCAAGGAATTCCCCTTTAAAGCGACTGTTGCCAAGAAATGAAACATTTCGAACCTTGTAACGAGGTCCTTCATTAATAACAAAGGTGAGCAAAGCCCAGTCCCGGCCGAGGCCATGTATGACTTGAACTTCACGACCAACGCGTGCCTGGAAAAAACCAAGGCTGCGGTAATAGGCTGTGAGCGTATCAACATCGGCATCAATTTTTTCGTGATCAACGTCGCCACCTAGGAACCAGAAAAATCCCGGCTTAGATTTGATCTGTGTGAGTAATCGAGCATCGGTTGCAATGGTATTCCCAACAAAGGTGGTCCAAAAAGATTTGCGACTACGACCTTCATCGACAAGAAAGACTGCTCCTTTGTCACCCGGCTTTGTTCCCTCAACAGTTGTTACACGAGCTGCGTCGTAACCTTTCTCATGGTAGTAACTTTCAAGTCGACGACGGGCTTCTTCGACTACATAGCTATCAATGGAATCACCAACATCAATCTCCGATTTTTTTCGTAATGTTCGAGTTGTCACACGTTGGTTACCAACAAATTTTACATAACGTAATGTTGGACGTTCTACCACTGTAAAGACAACTACGACCCCTTGACGTACTCGTACATACTTGGGCAAGACGTCAATAAATTTTCGTGTGCGATGGAGCGTCCGCACGTCTTCTTCAATGGCTTGTGGATCAAAAATTTGTCCAGCTCGTGTGTTGAGTTGTGGCAATTTTGAGATTTCAACAGTCTCATTTCCTTCAATCCGAACCTCAACAATGCGTTCGTCTTGCTCTGCACCTTCAGCAGTTGACGGAAGCTGTTCAACAACTGCTGATTGAGCAAAAGCATCTTTTGACCCTGCAAGCAACATTAGTAATCCGGCAATGCAAAGCAGGCGACCAATCACCCTAAAGGTGGTGATTAGAGAAGCCCCGATGGCGCATTCTTTGAATATACGGGTGTTCGGCATAGGTGATATGGCTCGGTCAATTAGTCAGTCGTAGGCATGAAGTATTAAGCCAAGCGGACTTGGGCCTTCTACAGCAAGCCGCTGAGAAATACCGAAGCAACTCTGGTCTCCACAAGGCGAAAACTTGCCAGAGGTGGAAACAAGGAGTTATTTTAGGGAATAAAGGACTTGTTACTGCGAACATCGGTTGAAGTAGTCTTACCCAGTCTGCGATGCTTAACTGATTGGTGTAGCCTCCGAACTTTGCCGATGGGCGAAAAGAAAAGGAGCAAACAAGGAATTTGCTCAGAGGCTACGGGTATCCATGCTCCACGATGGAATATATGTCACCGACTGTCATCAATCTGAAGGAGTCTGAAGATCTGCGTGATGTGGTGCATCGCGTTGTGCAAGCGCTTGCTGAAGGAGATGTTGTTGGTGTTCCAACTGAATCAAACTATTGCCTCGCTGCTGCGGGCACCAATGAGACAGCTGTTGAGAGAGTGTGCGCGTTCGCTGATTCCATAGAGCATGAGCCCCAATTGACAGTTGCTATTAAGAGTAGTGACGAAGCGTCTGACTGGGCACCAGCGATGACACCACTTGCCTTGCGATTTGCACGACAATGCTGGCCAGGTCCATTGGCGATGGTGCTGCAGGATAATCATCCAGATGGTTTGGTGCATCAATTACCGGTGTCCATTCAACCACATGTTTTGTGTAATGATCGAATTCGCTTGCGGGCACCAGGACATAGGATGCTGCAGGACTGCATGCGACTTTTTGCTGGTCCAGTTGTGCTTGCCGAGCCCGGTGGAAGCAAAGATCCTCCTAAGATGGTTACGGATCTTATGGAGTTTTGTGGACAAGATAAGAAGTCAATACTTTTGATAGACGACGGTACGCAGCCAATTCAAGAAATAGTTTCAACGATCGAAATCCACAAGACAGGCTTTCAGATCATTCGCGGTAATACGTTTAGCAAAGAAGAACTTCAAGATGTTGCACGATTAACAATACTTTTTGTTTGCACGGGAAACACTTGTCGCAGTCCAATGGCCGAAGCGTTGTTTCGCAAACAAATAGCTCAGAAATTGAATTGTGAGGCCAGCGAAATCCAGAAACATGGTGTTGAAGTCAAAAGTGCTGGCCTGTCTGGTTGGGGAGGGAGTAGAGCCAGCGAAAACGCTCTTCACACAATGAAACAATCAGGAATTGATTTGAGTGGTCACACAAGCCAAATAGTGACAGAAGAATTACTTCAAAAAGCTGGCATTGTGTGGACGATGACAGCCGCCCATCGGGCAGCAATTCTCGCCCAGTTTCCAAAATTTGCTGACCGAGTGCACATGCTTTCACCTACAAATCAAGACGTGTTGGACCCATTTGGAGGGACTGCCGAAGCCTACAACCAGTGTGCTCAGCAAATCCGTGAGCATCTTGACGCTCAACTAGATATACTGGAACTTCGAAGTCCGCTAGATAGTTGATGTAGGTGGAATTCTAATCAGTCGAATATGCAATTCGAAATGATGTTTATGTGCGGGAGCCATGGCCTGCAGCCTGGATTGAATGAATGAAAATTGCGATTGGAAGCGATCATCGAGGGGTTGATGCCCGCCGTCGTCTGATCGGATTCCTAGAGCGTCACGGTCATTCTGTAAAGGACTGTGGAAGCCATGACGAAACAGCAGTGGATTATCCAGACGTAGCTGCCGATGTTTCCCGCCAGGTTGCCGATGGCTTGGTTGATAGAGGAATCTTACTCTGTTGTACCGGTGTAGGGATGGCCATTGCCGCGAATAAGATTCCGGGTGTTCGTGCTGCGACGTGCCACGATGAGGTTGCAGCTGAGATGAGTCGACGTCACAACGACCTGAATGTTCTCTGCCTGGCTGCAGAAATGGTAGGTGCGGAACAGCAGGAGAAAATGACAGAAATCTGGCTCAATACAGATTTTGAAGGCGGCCGGCATGAACGGCGATTGAGCAAGATTTCTGCCCTCGAGGCAACGGCGTGCGGCCCGCGAAGTGCCTAAAAACTCCGGTGACCGTCAAAATCTTCCCAAAATAGCTGGATTCTGCGACAGAAAACTGTTCGTGGTAACGTCGGTGAAATGTGCTGATTTTGAAGGCCGACGAAGACTTGTCATGTCGTAACGGTCGTGCCGAAACACAGCCAGATTTTCTCAGCAAAATTAGCTTCCAGTTTGTTGCGTCACCAAATCACGTTGGTAATGTCGGGGGTAGGGAAAAACATGTCGTTCCATTGTTGTTCCCAACAAGTAATTGAACCCGCCGCCTTCTGTAGGTTGCACCATGAATTTCACAAACACACCGACTCCTGAAGAAGTATCATGCCTGTTGCAAAATGCGGCATTGCGCGATGCAATCGAACCATTTCTAGAGGATGAAACATTCGGTGATATCGATTTTTTTGAAATGCCTACGGAAGTAGAAAATCGTTATCTTGAATCAATGTTGGCTTGGGAGCAGGCGCCGGTTTTACCTGTTGGCCGCTGGTTTAGTCCCTCACTTGTGTTGCAACCGGCTTGTAACTTGAGCGAGGAAAATCTTCGCGAAGAGTTATGGGGAGTTATCGAAAGACTCTATGAGGGTCGAATTATTCTCGATTTCACGGACCATCTTTCAGATCGTGATCTCTACAACCTCATCCGGAGAGAGATCCTTCCGACATCGGTCAAACGTGTTGATCTACCAGATAATTATTTCCATTGGGATTGTAGCGTTGCAGGTCGTCCTCCTGAATTTTCTACAAGTGATTGGTACCCCGAGCCTGTTGTGGATTCATTGATTTGGCTTACGTACTACGCTGACAATGCTGAGCGAAGTGAGTGGGAAGTTGAATATTGCATTGATCTTCCACCGCGTGAGATTCCACCATATCCCCGAGCTATGCCATCCGCACCAGTATGAGACACGTTGTGTGAGGGAATAACGCAACTTTTGCCCGCGTGCGCATTCCCTGTACAATAAGTCAATGTCTAATTCTGTGCCGTGGGTTCATGCAGCATGCCGACGAGGCCAAGGTGCTCAATGAAGTTGTTCATGTTTTCTTCCAGATTGTGTTTCTTCTCTTTGATCTGGTCGCTTGTAATTTCGTGTGTCTTCGAAGCAACAGTCACGGCGACCACACCCGAAATAATCGAAAACGCAATTACGAAAGCGTCGCGTTATTTGCGGAACCATGGTCAGCAGCCCGATGGAAGTTTCTCGCCACAAAGTGGTCCAGCGGTAACGGCTCTCGCAATAACGGCCCTTGTACGAACCGGAACGTCTGCTGATAGTCCGATGGTGGTGCGTGCAGTTCAATACCTTCTTACGTTCCAACAAGCAGATGGTGGAATCTATCAGCGTGAATCAGCTGTTGCGAATTATGAGACATCAATTGCCATACTCGCTCTTCATGAGTGCAATACTTCGGGGCACTATGAGGAGATAATAAAAAAAGCCAAGCGATTTCTTACAGCAATTCAATGGGATGAAAGTGAGGGGAATACGTATGCTGATCCTGAATATGGTGGTGCCGGATACGGCCGGCACGAGCGACCAGATCTCTCGAATACGGCATTTCTCATCGATGCATTGAAAGGCGTCGGAGCAAGTTCAGATGATCCGGCTATTCAGCGTGCATTGATTTTTGTCTCGCGATCTCAAAACCTCGAAGGCGCTTATGACATACTCGAAGTCGCACCCAAAAATCCTGATGGTGGCTTCTATTACACGCCAGCAAATGGGGGTGAAAGCCAGGCTGGCACAACACCAAATGGTGGTTTGCGGAGTTATGGGTCGATGACATACTCGGGGCTGAGGAGCATGATTTATGCTGGCGTTTCAGCGAATGATCCCCGAGTTGTGGCTGCAGTAGAATGGCTTGGACGGCACTACACGTTTGCAGAAAACCCTGGCATGGGTGATGCCGGCTTGTTTTACTATTTCCACACAGCTGCTAAGGCGCTTCATGTTTTGGGTCAGGATTCATTTATAGATACTGATGGGAAAGCCCATGACTGGCGAAAAGATCTAACAGGTGTTCTTCTGAGCGCCCAGCACGACAATGGTTCGTGGGTGAACAATAACACTCGATGGCTTGAGGGTGATGCCAACTTGGTAACAAGTTACGCACTCCTCGCATTGAGTTACTGTCAGGCATCTGCCACCGAATAGGCTGGCTCAATGTGTCGCATTCGAGTCCGATGTGGGCTCGGTGAGCCGGGGGGTGTTTTGCTCTGCCTTTGAACGGGAGACAGAAACAAGTAAACGGGAGAAAGAAACAAGCATGAGTTTATGCAGTTCCAAGTGAATTAGATTGCCATGAAACCGATGCAGTCTATCTTAAAAGGTGAAGGTTGATGAAATACTGGGGGGGACGCAGTGTTGTGAAGGCACAGAACCAGCATCAAAAATAGAGGACCTGGTGCCCGGTGCCTTGTGATCTAGAGAATAATCATGATGGAAAGAAAGAATCAACGACTTCAAACAGTTGAGTCCGTGCGAGACGGTGTCACAATTGAAGATATTGCAAAGCGGGCTAATGTTTCAAAAAGTACGGTGTCGAGAGTCCTAAACGGTAGCGCAGTAGTCAATCACCAGAAGCAAGCTGCCGTTCACCAGGCTGTCATTGACCTAGACTATACGCCCAATATGTTTGCTCAGGGGTTGGCAAGCGGGAAGTCAATGACACTTGGCATCTTGACGCAGAATATTGGTAGCCCCTTCTACGATTCAGTTGCCCAAGGGGTAATTGAAGGCCTAGCAGGATCTGGTTATACCCCGACTGTTATTGATAGAAGATATGAACAGACAAAAGATGCAGCCTCAATTGAAACACTTATTTCACGAAAAGTTGATGGACTTCTTATTGTTGGTGGTGATATGTCTGCATCAGAACTTCAGTCTTACAACAAGCAACTACCAATTATTGTTGCAGCGAGAGAGGTAAAAGGCTTTGAAGGACAGAGCGTCTCAGTCAATAACAAAAAAATCGGGTACCTAGCAGCAAAGCATCTTTTGGAAAAGCAGCACACCCGGATTGCATTTATTCATGGAACAGAGGGCCACCCCGATGCACGGGATCGGTTCGCAGGGCATCTTGAGGCCCTTGAAGAGGCTGGTATCAGTCGGTCTGATGATCTTGTTTATCAAGGAGACTTTAGTGGGCATGCGGGGCTCATGGCTGTCAACAATCTACTCGATCAGGGTGTCTTTTTCAGTGCGATAGTCGCGGCCAATGATCTCGTTGCATTTGGCGCAAGACTGGCTCTCTATCGCCGGGGCATCAGCGTTCCAGGTGACGTTTCAATCATTGGGTGTGACGACCAAGTGGAGGCAGCCTTCATGACGCCGCCACTTACGACCATGCGGCAGCCTTCGTATGAAATGGGAGTTGTCGCCTCAAGAGTTCTTCTTTCGTTGATACGTAAAGAAGACTATAAGTGGCCTGAATTAGCCCCAGAATTACAAATTCGTGAAAGTGTAAAACGTTTCACAAGTTAATGTTGCAACGCAACCTTCATGGGCAGAGCAGCCTTGGTCACATTATTCCTTTAAATCAAAGAGCCGCCTTAACGCTTCAAGAAGCCCATGAGGTGGGCCTGCCTTACTTTCACTTCGCAGGGAAGCCATAGGGGGATGAAGCATCTTAGCAGCATACCTTTCAAATGCCTGTCGAATTTCTTGCTGACTGCTGTTATCAAGATTTGGAAGCTTTCGGAAAAGTCGATCAAGTTCTACTTCACCTGTTTCATTCCAACCCGCTCGGAGTTGTTCAATAACCGGAACGGTTGATCGATGGTGCATATCCCCCATGAACCGACGAGTTTCTTCATCAACAATTGTGAGTGCTGCTGGAAGTTGTTTTTGTCTTCTACGGCGATTGGAATCACACGCCTGACCAAGATCATCGATTGAGTAAAGCCAAACCCCCGGCCTGGTACCGATACGTGAATCGAAGTCGCGGGGGACCGCAAGATCGAGAACAACAAGGGGACGTCCCTGCCGCTGATCTTGAACCCTTTGGAAGAGGTCGAGTGTTACGACTGGCTCTGAAGCACCAGTCGTACTAACAACAAGGTCCGCATCAGCAAGCTCACGAGATATGTTGTCGTAATCACCGGTTTGAGCATCAAGTCGTTGTGCCAGGCTGTGAGCCCGCTCCACAGACCGATTGATAATTCGGATGTGCTGTGCTCCGGCGTCACGAAGATAACGAAGGGTTTCGGCTGCCATTTTCCCTGCACCAATAAGAAGCACACGTTTGTCATCAAATCGTTCAAACACACCACTGGCAAAATCGGCAACCGCGATGCTTGGAATGGATAAACGTTCCCGTCCAACAGCTGTTTCAGTGGTTACACGTTTTGCGGCTCGTAAGGCTGCCTGAAAAAGTTCTCCAGTAAGAGGTCCAGTCGTTCCACTTTTCTGAGCAAGCTGCCATGCCTGTTTTACCTGGGCAACGATCTGAGGTTCCCCAAGAACCATGCTGTCGAGTCCGGCTGCAACACAAAATAGATGTTTCACAGCAGCAGTTCCTTGTTCACCGCCGAGAACCCTTCCGACATTTGTAGGATCAACGCCCCGGCACTCTGCTAGAAACATTGCTAATTCATCTGGTGGAGGTGGTCCTCGGCGTTCCTCGTCAGCAGCGTACAACTCGATTCGATTACAGGTCGACAAAAGGACTGCTTCACTTCCCGGAAACTGTTGCTGAAAACGCGTGAGCGCCTCAGTTGCTTGCTCTGATGAGAAAGCCAGTTTTTCACGTAGCTCAATCGGGACAGTGCGGTGACTTCCCCCTGCGAAGGCGAGGCTCATGAAGCATCTCCAGCAGGAATGGTTATGCCTGCGGCGTTCCCCTGTGAAGGGGTAAGTCCGTGCTGTGTACTTCCAAGTACTCCCCACAAAATTGAAATTGTGAGCATCGTGAGGCTAACGAGTGATAAAAGTGCTATGACTCTTCGGCCAATTGCACGTTGTCGCATAGCTCGTGAGGTACCAGCTACGATTATGAGCCAAGCGACAAGTGCTCCCATGCGAAGAACAACAGGATCAGTCCACGGTACACTCCCTAAAAGGCCATGTTGCTGATTGACAATATTTAAGATAATTCCTGAAACAAAGCCGAGGCTTCCCGACATAGCAGCGGTTACTGTCATTCGTGATGACCAGATCGATAGTTTTTCCAAGCTCGGCATACGAAATCCTTGAAGGGGGGCCTGTTTCCGATTAAGCCGCCCGGCCTGAATAAGCCACATGCCGCCCGCGAGGCCACCAAGTACAACAGCGACGCTCATCACAAGATTGAAACTTCCGTGAATGACGCCCCAAATTTGTGTCGCAGGACTTTGTGGGAACGGTTCCCGGCTTGAAAGTTCAGCAGCTCCGATAAGAGCTAATACAACGGGGAGGACAAAAAGACCTACGGGTGTTCTGGGATTAGAGATGGTCATCCAAAGAGATCCAGCTGCTAAAAGCCAAGCAGCCAGAAGATACCAATCAAACTCACTCGATAATGGTATGGAAGGAAGCGTGGTTGAACGCCAGATGAGATACAGGCTGTGTGCAACCAGACCAGCGGTTACAAAACCAATCATTGTGATGCCTCGGACTCCAGACCGAAACCAGAGCCGACTTGCCTCAAATATAAGCGCGACACCATAGCTGGCGGCAAAACAGACAACAGAAATTCGTGAGATGAAATCAGCCATAGAAACCCTAGTAAAAAAGCTCACCCCAAACGTGTATCAAGATCTTCCAGAGAACATGAAATCAGGGACGTATCTGAGGCAGGATGAGCATAGAGAACAAGAAACCTGACCGCAGCCTTCCTTTATGAATCAGACTATTTAACTATTTTCCGTTTGGAATCTTCTTATTGTACCCAAGAAATAGACAACTTTGAGCCAACAACCTGCTTCCTACAAACTATACTGAGCCTTATGAACGTTGATTCTGATTCCCCGGACCAAAACGAGCCAGCTACTGGCAACGTCGAAGACTCCCTTTTTATGAGGGCATGTCGCCTCGAACCGGTATCTCGTCCGCCAGTTTGGCTCATGAGGCAGGCGGGTCGGTATCTTCCCGAATATCAAGCCATTCGTAATAAGGTGACGTTCTTGGAACTGTGCAAGAATCCAAAACTTTCTGCTGAAGTTATGTTGGCAACAGTGGATCGACTTGGTGTCGATGCAGCAATTATTTTTAGTGACTTGTTGCCACTATTGCAGCCGATGGGACTCGATTTGGAATTTACCCCTGGGGAAGGCCCCGTCATTCATAATCCACTTCGTACCCGTACAGATCTCGATCGATTTCACGAGCTTGTTGATGTCGATTCACTCAGCTTTGTTTTTGAGACAGTACGTACAACACGTGCCGGTCTTCAAAAAGAATTGCCAGTCATTGGTTTTGCGGGAGCTCCATTTACTTTGGCTGGATACGCCATCGAAGGAGGAACAAGTCGCAACTGGTTGCATACCAAACGATTTATGCTGACTGATCCTGATGGGTGGCATGAACTCATGGAAAGACTTGCAAGGACGATTGGCAGATATCTTCATGCTCAATTTGATGCTGGAGCGAATGCGGTGCAGGTCTTTGATAGCTGGGTAGGTTGTCTCTCACCAGAACACTACCGTGAATTTGTTTTGCCCCACAGCCGGACCGTCTTTGAATCAATAGCTGGGCGAGGACCGATTATCCATTTTGCAGCAGGCAATCCAGCGTTATTACCACTTGCGGCCGAAGCTGGTGGGACGGTCATGGGTATTGATTGGCGAACCGAATTAGATCATGCCTGGAAGCAGGTGGGTTATGATCGAGGCGTGCAGGGTAATCTCGACCCGGCTGTACTGCACACGACTCCTGACGTTGTACGTCGTCGTACGGAAGACATTCTTGCACGTGTTGCGGGACGTCCTGGTCACATCATGAATCTTGGTCACGGCATATTGCCAGAGACTCCAGTTGAAAATGTATTGGAGTTCATTGCGACCGTTAAACAAAAATAAAAAACGAGTCAACTCGTAGTCATATAACGGGCAAATTCTTCGAATATTTTTCATCTGTGTTTCTGAGCGAATTGGGGTAAAACTAAGGGTTGGCCTGAACGGTACCAAGGCAGTCCCGTTGAGCCTTATTTCATTATTTTATTTATCCATTCGCGAAGCACCGACACATAATATGACCACTTTGGAGCAACGTCTCTTTCATCTTTTTGACCCACGCGATCGTAAGCGAGCACGCAACCTCGTTCCAGAAAAAGTTGTCTGCCCTCGTGTTGGCCAAGTCCAGGCAACACTTTCGAGTGATGACGGAACAAGCCATGAGGTTTTACTTGAGCTCTCTGCAAATCGACGGGGCGGGATGATCCTTGAAAGTCATTGTACAAGTCCCGACGGACGAGCTGGCAAACCATGTGCGCTTGTCGCAGCAGTTTTGCTTGAGGTTGATCGACGAGGTTTGCTGAGTGGTATTGCAGAGCAGACACCGGTAACACTCGACATCGTTGCCGATGAAACGGATGATTTTGAAGAAATGGAATCAAAGCCATTCTCAGCGTCGAATCAAGAAAACGAGACGGAGTATTCAGGCCAACCACAGCCAGCTAGCCCGCAGTTGACACGGACTTTGCATAGCGAAAATCGTTCAGTTCAAAAAAAAGGACGACAGCCAGCATGGTCTACCGAACTTGAAAACCGTCGGCGTTTGGTTGAGCCTGCATTACGAACAAGTAGCGTCGTCTTGGGTGGTTTGCGAAAAAGTACTGGCACCTTGATGTTTTTACTTGATGCAGCATCGGCTGACAGTCGACTTGTTGCATTGCAACCATGTCGCATGCCGATTGATGAATCTGGTCATCCTGCCGGTCAGCCAAAGCCAATCATCATTGGCCCGCAGGCGATTTCTTTTGGTCATTTTGATGCTGATGAAAGGCGAGTGCTGTCTATGCTCGCTGGCACAATGTCTGCTGAAACACATCATGGTGGGCAAACACTTGAAGAACGTACCATGAGTCGGTTTTTGCTAAGCCGACAATCTGCAGCACGGGATCTTGCAATGCTTTGCTCAGAGGGTCGGCTTGTCTTTCAGCCAGAGCCCCGTCGAGCACCAGAAGCAGTTGTGCCATTAGTATGGGATGCCGGTCGACCGTGGGAATTTGCCTTAATCATTGAACCCAGTGACGACACGGGTCTTGAAGCCTGTCTTCAGAATGACCTTCTTTCGAAAAAGGAAAAGAGGGTTTGTCCAAAGAAAGCCAGCCTCAATGGCCTTCTTGTTCGGGGGAGTGAGCGACAGTCACTCCAAACGCCGAGATTGATTCTGCGAGCTGGCTTTCTTGTGCTCGAAGATCGCCTCTGTCGGCTTGTTATTGATGCAGCTGCAGAGGAACATCAGGGTGAGTTCTCAGAGCAAGACGAACCGGCAGGTCTTCGAGGTTGGATGGAGCAATTTGATAGACGAGGTCCAATCGAGCTGTCGGGGTCTCAGATTGATGGACTCATTGAGCAGCTTGCTTCACTGGCAGACTTACCAAAGTTAGAACTTCCTGGATGGACAGGATGGCAGGTAGAGTCAGGAAGGCCCCAGCCTAAATTAGTATTAGATGATTCACCAAGTACGAACGATGAAGAGCAGGCAGGATCGCTTGATCCTGAGGAATCGCTCGGTCGGCCGAGGCGCAAGGCACGTAAAAGCAAACCAAAGATTCAGCTGGGAGGAAACATTTGGTTTGACTACAGTGGAATTCAAATAGCCGCAGATGATCCAGCAGGTGGCGCGGCTGATGCGGCGAGGCGTCGACTTGTTCGGCGAAATAAAACAGCAGAGCGCGAAGCGCTCAAAGCACTGCCACGATTTGGCTTTTCTCCAGTCCGAACAGGACACGCAAGTGCGACAGAAGATGATGCCGCTCCAACGCATCATGTTGAGGTTCCTCGTTCGCGACTTGATGCATCGGTATCACAATTAGCCAGTGTGGGGTGGGCAGTAGAGGTGTCCGGTCGACGATATCGGCCAGCTGGAAATGTGGCGTGGAATGTTAATAGTGGTATTGATTGGTTTGAACTTTCGGGATCGATTGACTTCGGTGGTGTCATTGCGGATATGCCCGAACTCCTTTCAGCTCTTGCAAGAGGCGACCGAGCGGTTGATTTGCAGGATGGCTCTCGTGGAATCTTGCCTGCTGACTTTGCGACTCAGTTAGAGCCTCTCCTTGCACTTGCGCAGGAAAAAAATGGTCGTCTGCGGTACGGCCGTATGCAGGCAGCGCTCCTTGATGCACTCATTGCCGGAATGCCACAGTCGCAGGTGGACGATGCATTTTCTGTCATTCGTGATGAACTGGCTGCTGGTGGTAGGCCGGAACCAGAAAATGAGCCAAATGGATTCGAAGGTAGCCTGCGACATTACCAAAAAGAGGGTCTGGGGTGGCTGAGCTTTCTTGAGCGACTTGGCCTTGGCGGTTGTCTCGCGGATGATATGGGTCTTGGAAAAACCATTCAGGTGCTCGCGCTTTTGGTGCGAAGACAGCGGGTGCTTGAGGAAGCAGGCATAGCGACGCGGCCGTCACTTGTCATTGTGCCAAAAAGCTTGATTTTTAATTGGATGCAGGAAGCCAATCGTTTTGCACCAGAATTACGGCTACTCAACTATACCGGTCAAGAACGGACTGATTCAGCAGAGACGATCGATCAATTTGATCTTGTTCTTACAACGTACGGAACCCTCCGCCGTGATATTGCGCAGCACCGAAAAACTGATTTTGATTATGTCATTCTTGATGAAGCACAATCAATTAAAAATGCAACAAGTCAGGCTGCGAAAGCATGCCGTTTGCTACGCGCAAGACAGCGATTGGCTCTGACGGGCACGCCAGTCGAAAATCATATTGGTGAGTTGTGGAGTATCTTCGAGTTTCTGAATCCCGGGCAGCTTGGAACAGCTGGTCGCTTAAAGCGATTTCTTTCCGGCGGTCGAGGGAATGGGTCGGAGCTTGTGGCACGAGCCGTGCGGCCCTACCTGCTTCGAAGAACAAAAACAGAGGTGCTCTCTGACCTCCCTGAGAAAACAGAACAAACGCTATTCTGTGAGTTGGGTGACCAACAAAGAAAAGCATATGATGATCTTCGTCAGCATTACCGTAATGAGCTTACTACTCGGATTGGCCAGCAAGGAATTGGTCGTAGTCGAATTGCAGTGCTTGAGGCTCTTTTACGACTCCGTCAAGCAGCGTGCCATCCAGGCTTGATCGATGCAAATCGAATTGATGATCCATCCACAAAATTAGATACGCTGTTGGAACAACTCGATGAAGTACTTGATGAAGGACACAAGGTACTGGTGTTTAGTCAATTTACAAGTTTTCTTGCAATTCTTCGACGGAAGTTGGATGAACGAGGTCGGACGTATGAATATCTAGATGGCAAAACCACTGATAGACAAAGCCGTGTTGAGAGGTTTCAGGAAGACTCGGACTGCCGGCTTTTCCTAGTCAGCCTAAAAGCAGGAGGACAAGGCCTTAATCTGACTGCGGCAGACTATGTCTATATTCTTGATCCTTGGTGGAACCCAGCAGTGGAGGCCCAAGCTATTGACCGGGCTCATCGTATAGGTCAGACACGTCCTGTGTTTGCATATCGGCTCATTGCTCGCAATACAGTTGAAGAGAAGATCCTTGCCCTTCAGGATCAAAAACGTGAACTTGCGGCATCAATCATTTCTGCTGATACAGGGATTCTTTCAGGACTGACAACCGAAGATGTTGAAATGCTTCTGTCGTAAGAGGTATTTTCGAAAGATGAGACCTCATATAAACCAAATATATTTATTGCATTATTTGTAGACAACACTTCGACAGGATAGCGTGATGGTTTCGTAGTGAATTCTTCATTTATCGCATTGGAAAGACTGAAGGAACAATCAAATAGTTCTGTTTGCTCATAGCCAGAGATTTGAAGTCGTAGAAGTATAAATCGAAAAAACCCTGCGTACTCTAAAAATGTCCAGCAACGACTCAGTGGTTCGCCACAACATACTTGTTGTAGATGACGAAGAAGACCTCCTTGAATTGGTGCGATATACACTCGCCAAGGAAGGACATTCGATCACATGTGTCGACACGGGAGAGAAAGCTGTTGATTCGGTCAGGCAAAGGTTACCGGATCTTATAGTGCTCGATTTAATGCTTCCTGGAATTGATGGTCTTGAAGTATGTCGGCGTCTCAAAAGAGATTCAAAAACACGTGAAGTACCAATCATAATGCTTACCGCCAAGAGTGAAGAGCGAGATGTCATTATCGGTCTCGATGGCGGTGCAGATGACTATGTTACAAAGCCTTTCAGTCCTCGCGTTTTGCTTGCGAGAGTAAAATCTCTAATGCGTCGTAAGGATGCAGAGCTACGTGCTCAGCATGATACAACCATTCAGATCAGAGAACTTGTCATTCATCCCGGTCGGCATGAGGTTACTCTGCAGGGCGAGCCTATAAAGTTAACCTACACCGAGTTTGCTCTTCTTCAATTTCTTGCAAAACGACCGGGGTGGGCATACACCCGAAGTCAAATCGTTGATGCAGTGAAAGGGGAGGATTATCCAGTTACGGAACGTTCAGTCGATGTGCAAGTCGCCGGTTTAAGAAAAAAACTTGGTGACTTTGGTGGTAATATTGAGACTGTTCGGGGCGTAGGGTATCGGTTCCGGGCATAAATTCTTAAACCCATCGCAATACTATGCCCAAACCTCGGCTCTCAAGGCATCTCTTTGGAACTTACGCGGTGGCATTAGTCATCGTGTTAGCGAGTTGTTACTGGCTCTCAGCCGTGCGAATAGCCGCTGTTACAGAAGAAGCGGAGTTCAAGCGAATGAAGACAACTGCTGTTGGCTTGGCAGATCTTCTCAGAGGCGTTATCGATTCATCCCGAGAAGAGCAAATTACGCCACTCTTGAATGAAATTATTAGTTCGGAACAACAAAGATTCGAGATCTTCGGTTTTCAAGGAAATCGTTTAGGTACGACATCCTCCAAAGAGTTATTGCAGGACGACGCAATTGATACGTTACCAGACCTGAAATATCTTCTTGATGAAACGAAAGCTGGGAGAACTGCAAAGACAAGTTGGTACAACGTTGAAAAGAATAGTCGACTTTTGGTTATAGCGGTCCCATTCGGCCCCATAAGCACTCCAATAGGTGCACTCTGTCTGTCGGTTGATACGCATGAGATAGATCATATTCTGTCAGGTTCATTTAAGAAACTTTTGATTGGTTTTGTTTCTGTTGGCTTGTTTGCTCTGTTCATAGGATGGCTGATTGCACTTTGGGTTGCAAAACCAGCACGTGATCTTGCTCGTGCAATCAAACGTGTTGTAAATGGTGATGGAACGGAGCCGATACCAAGGCCGGAAGTTGCAGAATTAGCAACAATTGCTGAGGCGACCAGTATTCTCAAAGAAAAACTTGTAGAACGAGGGTTAACTCTTGGGCGAAGAGATATTGAACAAGAGGCTGTCCTCGACAGCATGATGGAAGGTGTGCTTGCAGTCGATGTTCGGCAACGAATCGTCGGTCTTAATCAAGCAGCAGCAACACTTTTAAATATTGATATCGACGTCGCTCTGCGGAAGCCACTTCAGAGTGTGGTGCGAAATCCAGCAATACGTCGCTTTGTTCTCCGGGCTATTGATTGCCGTGAGCCGATAGAAGATGACTTCGATCTTCCAGGTCCTCCAAAACGAACAATTCGTGCTCATGGTACGGCACTCCGAGATCCGTCTGGAGAAGGTGGGGCCGTAATGGTTTTAAACGATGTTACTGAGTTAGAGCGATTAGAGATTGTTCGGCAAGATTTTGTGGCAAACGTATCACATGAATTGAAGACACCTATTGCAACAATCAAGGGATTTGTTGAAACACTCCTTGATGGAGCAATCAATGAACCAAATGATAATAAACGGTTTTTATCCATTGTTGCAAAACAAGCAGATCGGCTTGAAGCAATAATTGAGGACCTTCTTGCTCTCTCACGGATCGAACAGAGTGAGGGGTCCGGTGTTCTGCCTTTAGAGCCAACACAAATCGCGGATCTTTTGGCAACTGCATGTTCGGACTGTATGCCTCGAGCAATGGAGCAGGGTATTACGATGAACATCAACTGTGACGAGAGCCTGATTGCACCAGTGAATGCTCCCCTTTTAGAACAGGCAGTTGTTAATCTGATTGAAAACGCAGTCAAGTACAGTGGGACTCATCAACCAATATCAATTCGTGCCAATCTGGAAAAAGTTTCTTCTGAAGATAAGGCAGAACTTACGATCAGTGTTGCTGATCACGGTTGCGGAATACATTCAGAGCATTTGCCCCGACTCTTCGAGCGGTTTTATCGTGTGGATAAGGGCCGTAGCAGGCAGGCGGGTGGAACAGGACTTGGACTGTCAATCGTGAAGCACATTGTTCAGGCTCATGGCGGAACAATTTCAGTTGATAGCCGACCGAACGAGGGTAGTTCATTCTGCCTTCGAATACCGTGCGTTTGATAGCTATTGTGGTCTTCCGTATATCGGACTGCTATTCGTTCGGGACACCATCAGGCGCCATTTCCTCAGTCGATTTATTTTTTAGGTCTTTGTTGAACTGAAGGATTTTCTCCCATGCACTCTCAGGCGTGTCTGCGTATTCGAAAAGATCGAGGTGTTCATGTGAGATGACACCAGAGTCCGCGAGAAAGTCAAAGTCAATAACTTTGGACCAGTAATCATGTCCAAATAAGATAATCGGAATAGGTTGCATTCGGTGCGTCTGTCGAAGTGTGAGCGTCTGAAACATTTCATCGAGAGTGCCAAATCCTCCCGGGAATAATACAGCACCAACAGATCGGAGAATAAAATGAAATTTTCGCAGGGCAAAATATTTAAATTGGAAGCAAAGTTCGGGAGTGATAAATGGATTTGGTTGTTGTTCTGCCGGTAACTTGATATTGAGTCCAATTGATTTGCATCCGACATCAAAAGCTCCTCGATTTGCAGCCTCCATAATGCCGGGACCGCCGCCAGTGACGACGACATAGGATCGTTTTTTGTCACACTGATTATCTATTGAAACAAGTCGAGCAAATTGCCTGGCAGCATCATAAAAATGCGACAACTCAACAAGTTTTTCACTGCGCTGAACTTCAAGAGCAAGTCTTTTGTTATCGACATCCAAAGCCTGATTGCGAGTGGCTTCTGACAAACGTCTTTCTGCTGTATTTTTTTCGGCTATTTGTGTACCACCAAATACAATGACAGTTGACTCAATATTATCTTCCTGAAATGCAAGTTCTGGTTTACCGAGTTCCAGTAGCATGCGAACGCCCCGCATTTCAGTCCGTTCAAGCAGTGCACGGTCGTCTTGCGCAAGGCTATAGCTAGGTGAACGAAGAATCGCCTCCATATTTTCAGTAACAAGCGCAATGTCATCTCCAAGTATTGTATTTGGAAGGTCGTTACACATGTCGGCATGAGTCTCACTCCAGGGAGTGTTCTCTTTTGATGTTTGGTTCTCGACTACTTTTTTATTTTTTTTACTCATTTTATTTCTAACTTGAAGACATGGCTTCTGAAAATGTACGAGAAGTCTTTTTCATATGACTCGTTCCTACAACTGTGACTGAGCCATGATCGATTCGTAGAGATTCAACCTGCCAACGTCGAGGTTGTCTACTTTCTGTGCCCGGCGAGGATGAATTGGCGAGACGCTCAGGAATAGTTGCCAAAAGAAGAATTCGATCACGATATTGTTGTATGTCTGTATCCATCCCTGAGTTTTCCAACATTTTCCTACATTCCTGAAGAATGGCATTACGAGGGAGAGGGAGTTGCCCTACGCCGGCCCTTTGCACAGTTAGAGCGAATTGGTTGGCGGATTTGAGCCGGACCTCAATGTCTGCCCACGCCACAGCTGTAACTCCCCACCTCGAAACTTCTATTCCGATACGAAATAGGTGTGGTTCGAGTTTGATGCGTGGGCGGGACAGTCGGCCCCATAATGCGTTCCCAAGAAGTTCAGGGTGATTTCGAGGCAAGTCATTTCCCAACCATGCATTTATTTCATTTTCACGCACGCTGATACCCCATTTGTTTCTATGCCGAATTTCATTGGTGACGGATGCTATCTGCGTCACAAAACGTCCTGCAATTGACTGCTCCTCCAATCCAATATTGACAACCGACTGATAAAACTGAGGTGGCACAAAGGCTAGACCGAAAACAAAAACAATTACCATGCTGCAGGCCAACGTTGCAAAAAGTGGCAGCCGATACGCTTTCATCTGCTTAAGTGCGTTATGAAACGGTCTATTTCCCTCGTTGTCTCCTAGGTCCCGCGAGAAATTTTCATGTACAGTATTTTCCAAAACAGATCTCTCAACTGGTTACCCAGCAAGTTTGCATAAGCTTGAGATTGGTAACACACCATCATCCTCAAGAATGACGTCTCCGAGTGCATCGATTTCTAGTTCATCCCGCAAAACCCGCATTTCAGATGGTGCCTCGATGCCTATTCGTACTTTATCACCATTTACTCTTACGATTGTTACCACAACTGATTCACCAACTCGAATGCGCTCATTTTGCTTTCGGGACAATACCAGCATAAAAGCCTCCGTTTTTCGTGAGATAGATTTTTGAAATGAATAGAGCTAGCAACTGTGCAGGCTTTATGTGATCCCGACGGGTGGACAGCACCGCGACCTGGTTCACCAAAAGGCCTGGGAAAGATAGGAGCCAAAGGAAATATCGTCCGGATACTTAAGATTTCTTGGCCGTAACGATTTATCATGCAGTCATACGGATCATTCCGGCTGCACCGGGGACTCACTAAAGATGTAAAATCTTTTTATAGAATTTGATTGCGCATCAGTAGACACTGAAAGAATCTGAACTTATTTCTTTTCAGCCTGTGTGTACTCTGCAAGACTCACTTCTTCAGCGATTGCCATACAGGCTTCGGCATCAGCAATTCGTTGTAGATCATCAGATCGAAGTGCGGGATGAATGCGGTGAACTGAATGCAAGTGGCGTTGCATCATCGAGGAGAGTCCGGACGCAACAAGACTACCTCGAGAATCTATTTGAAGAGTGACAGATGTCGGAAGTTTGGCTTCAGATGCAATCCGTTTGTTTAGTGCCAGTCGAGGAAATGGTGGAATGCCGCCCGGATGAAGGAGGGCACGTACTAGGAGTGCTGTGTCTGCAAACTGTCTGTATTGCCCTGCCATTTCTGGTGACGGTGCATCTGTGGTTTCAATACGGTATTGCACCCGCGGGCCAACGAGTTCAATTGCATCATCCGATTCATGAATGCCATTCTCAAAATGTGGACCCCCAGCCCAACACAGTAGTTTGTCGTCCGATGTGCGCACCCAGTTTGCAAGTGAAACACGTAATCGTTCAAGTTGGATACTATCTATTGATGTTTTTACCTGCCGACGCGGATCAATTAATAAAACCCGTTCTCGAGTTGGGTCGTGTAGAACAATCTCGCCATTGAATGCTTTGGTGTGATCTGATTCAGATTCGGAGTTCTTCTTTTTCGTAGCTGTGGTGTCAAGAAAGTCCCAGGCAACTTCGGATGAGAACAGTGTCAGACTGTGAGCAATAGGTACGTCATCCTTGTCCGCAAAAACATCAGTCTCAACTCTGAGAGACTCCGTTTCATTGGCGGAAACTGCGTGCCCAAAGGAAAACAGGAATATAATGACAGGACAAAATGTCCTGATCAGAAGCCTCGCCCAATGACATTGCGTGGTAACCACTTGTATCAAGCTTTCATAGGGAAATATCAAAGTTTTTGGTACGTGTCAGACATTAACAGATAGTGGAGTGCTTCCCCTAGTGTGATTTCCAGCCGGATTGGTATGGGGATTTGATGATTTTCCTGTAGTTTTTGTTATGAATGAAATTACCCCTGCTGCCCTTCTCTCCTATTTAAATAATGTTTCTTTCTGATCTTCTTGTCGTTTTTGCTGTAACAGCAGTTGTTGTTTTCCTATTTGGACGAGCACAGATACCCAGTGTTATTGGTTTGCTTGTCTCGGGAGTTGTTGTGGGCCCTTATGGACTCTCTCTGGTTGATGACCTGGAGAGCGTTGAACTCCTTGCAGAAATTGGCGTTGTCGTCCTCTTGTTTACGGTGGGACTTGAAATATCTATTTCACGACTGCTTGCCATGTTGCCACTCATGGCAAGTATTGGGTTTCCACAGATTGCTGGAACAACACTTCTGATTGCTGCAGCCTGTCGTTGGCATGTAGGAACACTTCCCCAAGCAATTTTTGCTGGGCTCCTGATTGCCATGTCGAGTACTGCGATCGTTCTAAAACTTTTATCGGATCGCAGTCAATCTGGTACTCAGGCAGGACGCATATCAATATCGGTTCTCTTGCTGCAGGACTTATTTGTAATCGTTGCAATGCTTGCGGTACCTTTGTTAGCGGCTTCAGCCGGAGTAAGTGCAGCACCCAATAACCAAATTGCTCCTCATCAAAGCGCTCAAGCACTTGTTGAAAATCCATTCTTGGCAGTTCTTGTTGGATTTTCTATTGTCGTTGGTGTGCTTCTTGCTGGGCGGCAGTTCATTCCGAAAGTCTTGCACGAAGTAGTGCGACTACGGAATCGGGAGCTATTTCTTATAACGCTTGTACTTATTTGCCTCGGTACAGCGGCTATCACTGCGGCGGCTGGCTTATCACTTGCCATAGGGGCTTTCATAGCCGGTTTAGCACTTTCTGAAAGTGAATATGGCCATCAGGCCTTTGCAGAAATGCTCCCTTTTCGCGATACACTTGCCAGTCTTTTCTTCGTATCTGTGGGAATGCTGCTTGATATATCGTTTGTTTTTTCACACTTCGGACTCGTATGCCTCGTCGTTTTTGTGATCGTGCTACTCAAGGTTTTTGCTACAGCAATCCCGGCGATGCTTGCAGGTTTTCCTGTCCGGACGAGCCTTATCGCTGGTGGTACGATCGCTCAAGTAGGCGAATTCTCATTCGTTCTTGGATCACGAGGAGCTGATGTCGGTTTGTTAACAGGAGATGATTACCAGACATTTCTCGCTGCTGCTGTTATTACGATGGCTGCGGCTCCACTTCTTACGATTGTTGTGCCACACCTTTGTGATTGGCTTGGACAAAGCTCATGGTTTGGTGGAATGTTTCATGATTCTCCACCGGAAGATGATATCGATTTATCAGACCATGTGATCATTGCTGGGTTCGGCATTAATGGCCGTAGCCTAGCAACCGCTTTGGCTGAGTTTGGCGTTCCACATGTTATTTTGGAGTTGAATCCAGAAACGGTTCGCAGTGAGGGATCATTGGGTATAGATATTCGCTACGGCGACTGTACTCGTCAAGCGATTCTAGAACATGCAGGAATTTTTCGTGCACGGGCCTTTGTGGTAGCAATCTCTGATCCAGCGAGTGCACGCCGTAGCGTACGAGTAGCACGCGATCTCGTACCAGAACTCGAGATTTTTGTTCGGACAGAGTATTTGGCAGAAGTTGATGAATTACGACTATTGGGTGCAGATGTTGTTGTGCCTGCAGAGTTTGAAACGGCGCTATCACTTTTTGAGCGCGTGCTTGGTATCTACGATGTTCCAGAAGAGAAAATTGATGATCTTGTTGATCAACTTCGTTTAGAAAACTATGGATTTTTGCGAAGTGGTGTGAGAAGACGACCAATTCAGTCGATAGATGGTCCTGACATGCATGACCAACTAGGACGTTGTCGAATATCACAACGTAGCATTGTCGTGGGCCAGACAATTGGTGAACTGGATGTCCGAGCTAAAACAGGAGTGACAATCATTGCAATCCAGCGTAGTAATCAGCAGATACGAAATCCTGGGCCGATGATTCAGTTGCAAATTGGTGACGAAGTTTCATTTGTCGGTAGCCGCTCAGATCGGAGCGCTGCAAACAAACTGTTTTTGTCGACGAGCAATAACACCGACTGAATAGAAACATCAGGCAGTGTGTTGTTGGAGGAGTTCGAATGGAATGACATCGAGTGCTTTCTCACTCGTTGCTTCTAAAACAACTCGTGGGGCACAGCCCGCTCTCTTGGCTTCGAGCCATCGAGCCGCACAAAGGCACCATCGATCACCCGGTACGAGCCCAGAGAAATTGAATTCGGGTCGTGGTGTGACAAGATCGTTTCCAGCTTCAACTGTAAATTGAAGGAATGCCTCAGTCATGACAGCACAAACGGTATGGGAGCCGGTATCATCAGAACAAGTTCGACAAAGTCCATCTCGAAAAAAACCAGTCAGTGGTTCAGTGGAACACGGAGTCAGTGGTTTGCCGAGAAGGTTCCGGTTATGCTCCAAGTCAGATGAATCATGTGAGCTATCAAAACTAATCATTTTTATCCGCTTCAATCACGAGAGGGCATTGGAGGGCGACTGTGCTAAATACAATTCGTTCGATCATTCATATTTTCAGTATAAATAATTCCATTCACTTTGACCTAAAGTAACCCACGATATGGTTATGCTCAGCTTGCAAATTGATACATCTGACCGCTGGTTTTCGCAGGTAGATGAGAATCTCGATGAGATATTAATAGATCACGCGCATTGTGAAAAGAAGGCAGCAGGTGTGGCAATGAATCTTCTCTTTGCCTATGTAGAGAATACAAAAATTTCTCGTGCTATGACTGAAATAGTGAATGAAGAGTTGGAACATTTTCAAATGGTACTTGATTTGTTAAAGCGGCGAGATATTCAATTTCGAAAACTATCTCCGAGTAACTATGGTCCAAAACTCCACAAATTGATTTGTAAGAATGAGCCAGACAGAGCAGTCGATCGCTTGCTTGTGGCTGGCCTGATTGAAGCTCGTAGTTGCGAGCGATTTTCCTTATTAAAAAATCATGTTCATGATGAAGAGCTTCAAGAGTTTTATGGCGGTCTTTTTGAATCAGAGGCGCGTCACCATGCGACATATGTTCGGCTAGCCTGCGATATAGCACCAGAATCAACTGTTCATGACAGACTGCACTGGCTGGCTTCACGAGAGGCAGAGATTATTTCTGAAGGTGACAAGCGGCCGCGGATGCATAGTTAGTGATCCAAATACGGAGTCTCTTTTCCAAAGAACAACTGCTCATTGTAGACCCAGGCAATCACAGATACTTTTAACCATATCGTTCGGGGTGCGGTCAATCGTTACCACGATGGCACGCTCATCAGCACTCGGTTCTTCTAGAAGCTCAAGCTGACTGTCGAGAAGATCTGGTGGCATGAAATGATCTCTTCGTTGCGCCAGACGACGTGAGAGTAATTCTCTGGTGCCACACAAGTAAACAAGATAGACGTCGTTTTGTTTGCTGGTGATCGTTTGACGGTACGATTTCTTCAGTGCAGAGCAGCTAATAACACCATCTCGACCAGCTAAGCAATGAGAATTAATCCAATCCGTCACTCTGGCAATCCATGGTTTTCGGTCCTCGTCATTCAGTGGCATACCATCTGCCATTTTTAGGATATTTTTTTGTGGATGGAGGGCATCCCCTTCCTGATACTCCCAGCCAAGGTGGGCAGCAAGGTCTACACCTACCGTTGTCTTGCCGCATCCCGAAACACCCATCAAAACAATAATCATCAACAATCTTCTCCGGGAGATGGAAGCTGTTACGCTGCACGTGTCGCTGCAACACGATCTTCATTTTTCTAACAAAATAGTACGTCGTGTGGTGTTTCATTTTATAAGAAAGCCTGATAGAAGACGTCGTTAGCTTAGGAGTGTCAGGTATTCTCATGTCTGCGACGCACTACGTAGTGTGGTTTTGAAAAGAAATGAATATGTCAAATACGATGATTCGAGTGGGCGGTGTAGATAATAGTACTGTTGCGCACATGCCTTCTGTTGGGCTCGGCTTATGGAAGGTAGACCCGACTAGCGTAGGTGAACTGATTCATGAGGCGATCAGTGTTGGCTACCGACACCTTGATAGCGCGTGTGATTATGGAAATGAAGCAGAGGTGGGAAAAGGTATCGAGCGTGTCCTTACATCAAACCTGTGTCATCGTGAAGATTTGTGGGTGACTTCAAAACTCTGGAATACCTTCCATGAACCAAAATACGTACGATCAGCAATTGAAAGAACCTTGCGAGACCTTCGGCTTGAATATCTCGACAGTTATCTGATTCATTTTCCAATTTCTTTAGCGTATGTATCACCTGAGACACGCTATCCACCAGGTTGGTTTTTTGAGCCAGATGCAACAAACCCTTCCATGCAATCAATCAAGGTTCCACTAGCAGAGACATGGGGTGCCATGGAAGAACTCGTTGATGCGGGACTCGTACGGACTATTGGTGTGTGTAACTTCGGTGTCTCGCTGTTACGTGACCTACAGGCTGGAGCTCGAATTCAACCGTCTAGTCTGCAAGTGGAGATGCACCCGAGGCTGACCCAGGAAAAACTTCTCCGATTTTGTGATCAAGAAAATATCGCCGTCACGGCATTTTCACCGTTGGGTGCTCCTTCGTACGTGTCCCTCGGCATGGCGAAAGAAGACGATAGTTTGCTCATACACGAAAGTATTCTTGAAATAGCTGACGCAGTAGGAAAAACGCCGGCACAAGTCTTACTTCGGTGGGGAATCCAACGTGGTACAGCAGTTGTCCCAAAGACATCCCAGCCGAAACGTCTTGTAGAAAATCTTTCTCTCTTTGATTTTTCACTTTCTGCGGAGCAGATGCTGATTATTGATGGACTCAATAAAAATTATCGGTTTAATGATCCCGGTGATTTTTGTGAGCAGGCATTCAATACATTTTTCCCAATTTATGAATAAATCAGGTGTTGCTTACGGGAGCCGTCTCATACGGATGTCCTTGTAATACACTACGCTCTCAGGATCATGAGCCTGTATGGCAAAAGTGCCTTGTGAAAGTTTTCGTCCTGACATGTTTTTTGGTGGCTGCCAATCGTCTGGCTCTGTCCAGTCTGTCGTCACGACCCCGTTGATTTTGATAACAATGTGTTTCCCGTCAACAATAATGTCGTAGTCATACCACTCCCCATCCTTGACCGGTGATGTGTCAAGGACGTCAGCAACTGCATAGAGTCCACCAGTTTTTTTACGATCTTTGTGGGTCTGGTTCACTTGACACTCATAGCCGGCAGAAGGCCAGCCTGATTCTTCATACTGCGTATGGAAGTAGAGTCCACCATTGGCTTTTGGCATAGTTTTGACTTTCGCATGCCAGTGAAAATTTGTGAGTTGCTCATGCTTGGTATTTTCTGATTCGCCAATCCAGAAAAGATGACAGCGTGGTCCGTCGACAACAAGGACACCATCTTCGACATGAAAAGAATCTGGGTTTTCAGGGTTTGCTTGCCAGCCAGAGAGATCCTGTCCGTTAAACATGGTGACCCACGCGTCGCTGGAAGATTCTGCAGTCAATGCAAGCGGTAATGAGGTAACAGCAAGAATGACGCACAGAAAAAGTTTATTTCCACAATGCATTGAGATCGCTCCACGAGTGAGTTGATAGAAGAACAAACACCAGCTTCATTGCACGAATCGTATCACGAACGCCAGTTCCGTACGAACTGAGAATCTAGATTCCGCGATCAACACAGTAGTTGTCACTGGGCCTGAGACTGTTGAACCTCTTCATACGAAAGAAGTCCATTGCGGTCAAAATCAAATTGGTCAAAGCGGCTTCGTAGTCGTTTCGGTATTTCCTCTTTGCTCAAGGCATGATCACCATCTTGATCAAGTCGTAAAAAGACAGCCTGGAGGTTCTTGTTGTCCCGTGCTGGCAGATTTTCTTGTTGCTTCTGTGAATATGCCTTGTTCATCAAAGGAGTCCCCGGTGGAACTCCAGGAAGAAAATATTCAACGTATCCAAGTAGCATTTCTTCAAATGTCTGCTGTCCCCAACGTACAGTCTGCGTTGGGTCAGGGTTGGCAGGATTCTCTGCCGAGTTATCAAACCATGCTGTAAACGTGATGGTATCGCCTTCATGAAATGTTCTTGGTTCGGCGTATCGGTAAAGGAGCTGCCAATTAAAATCGTAGTGGGGTATATCTAAAAGTACTTCTTGAGTACCTGTGGTATCGGTTACCTCGTACCGACAAGCGCTTCCACGTAAATGCATATGAGGAAGAAATCCGAGCAATGTGGCATCAACGGGCAGCTGGAGTGACGCCTCTTCTCGATGGTGCTTAGCGCCAGGTGGGATACGTATGCGATGATTTGAGAGGCCTTTGATACGCACTTCGTGCTCAGGAGGTTCATCTGCATAGACAACTCCAACTCGTGTTTGGTCGGTCGTCGCGATTCCATTTGGCGTATAGTGCATCTGAAAAATAAGGCGCGACCCTTTTGGAAGGTAACGAGCGAAACCCTTGGGATATTTCCAGACAGACTGACCAGGTACATAACCAGCCCAAAGGCCATCTTCTTCTCGCTCAGCCGAACTTCTCTTTCCTTGACCGGGTATCTGAAGAGTGATGATGACATGATGCACGACTTCAGGACTACCAGGTTGGATTTCAATTGCTTGTACCCATTTTGATTCATCCAGTTGTGTATCAATCGTTATGTATTGATAGGGCATGACCCCAGTTGCCTGAACGGGTATTGGTTCAGAAAATTTCCAGACTCTATCGGGTTTTCCAATGTGCCAATCGTTTGGGAATATCGCGGGCTTAGGAGCATCCTTAAGATTTCCCCGTGGATGATCACTCTGAACCCACGCAAGAAGGTCATTTCGATCATCAGCAGTCAGCGACCTATCATTCTTCCAAATGTGTTGATGGCTTCTGGTTGATGTCGTGCTGGATCTTGAATCTTGAGCAAACCAGGGAGGCATGGTTTTGTTGGTCACCACAGTTTGAATCATGCCAGCATGTGCAACAACGTCCTCATAGGTGTCTAAGGGAAACGGCCCAATGCCACCTTTTCGATGACACTCAATACAATTTCTCTGCAAGATTCTGGAGATTTCTCCGTGATAGGTCGTCATTCCCGCAGTATCTTTCACCGCTTCATAACTCAGATTACATCCCGGTGCATCCGTCGCAGCGATCGAGGGCTGCTGCCCATTGATTAAAGACTGGATGGCATCTCGTAAAAAGTGTTGTTTTGGTTCTGCTTGGGCATATCCAAAGCCATATTGGTCATCAATGGCACCGTGGTAGACCACAGTGCGACGGGCATCAACAACAATCACGTCAGTTGTTGTTTGAGCCTGAAGATGTCGCGATAGTTTTCCATCAGTGTCGTGAACATAGATCGCGTTGCGTGCTTGTTGTGCAGCAGCCCACATGTCCTCTTCGTTGTCAGACTGAATCGGATTGACAAGCACATATTGAACATGTGCAGGTGTCGACTGAGCGAGTTCTGCCAAGGTTGGTAGATATTTTCGGCTCAGAGGACAGGATGTACTTGTGAAGCAAAAAGCTGTGAATTGCGTGGCTTGTTCAGAAGTAAGAGCATGCTGTTCACAATTGATATCTGAAAATGAAAATGCTTCGACGAGTTGTCCAATACCATGTTCAGCAGGCTTGAGCGGCTTGGGGCCTTTACGAATAGGATCAGCTCGTAGTGAACTGAAAGAAATACCAAAGAATACAATGCCGAGTAGGTACGCGAGGCATGGGGCTGTGGATAGGACTTTAATATTCATGAATAGCAACTTTATATGTCAGCAAAGCGTTGTGAATAGATGTAAGGGTACATGGTTGTATCAATGAACAAAACAACAAAGATGCGTCCTGTTTTTAACGATAGTGGATTCCTCAAGTTTCGTCCCAAGGCGGCAATACAGAAAAGCCTGCCTTTTGAAAGTTCTTCGTTTCATTTTCTAGCTCCATAACAACAGAGTGCGTACGGTCTAGTCAATGATTCTTCCTTGAGAATGAGACAGGGTTATTACGATTGATTCATCACCTATCGGTTTGGGATTTGCGGCTGGAACCCCATTTGCCGTATTCTTTTCATGGGACGAGTACTGCATTTGTATGGGGCAAAAATGAGACGTTTTTTTAGCATTGGTATCTTTGTTTTCTTTCTAGGTCTCCATCTATTTCCTGTAGCGGCTGAAAGCACTCTTGATCGGCCGAACATTGTGTGGATCGTTGGTGAAAATCTAAAGCTTGATCTTGGATGTTATGGGGCTAAGCATGTGGAGACACCCTGCCTTGATGGCCTTGCGAAGGAGGGCATGCGGTACACCAAGGTTTTTGCAACATCGCCCGTATGTGCGCCAAGCCGTAGCGCATTTTTTACTGGCATGTATCAGACGTCTTCTGACACACATAACATGCGGTCGCACCGAGAAGATGACTATCAACTTCCTGAGGGAGTCAGGCCACTGACACACAGGCTCAAAGCAGTCGGCTACAAAACGGCAAATATCAAGACGATGAACGGCGAGATTGTTGGCTCCGGAAAGCTCGACCTGAATTTTGTGAATGAGGGAAAACTGTATGACACAGATAGGTGGGAAGAACTTTCCAAGAATCAACCGTTCTTTGCACAAATAAATACGCTTGAAGCCGAATACGATATTTATGACCGTCAGACATGGCGCGTTCCACGGGTCAAGTGGAAGGGCGAAGACCACCACGAAAAGATTGCTGATCCTGAAAAGGTTCAGCCGCCGCCCTATTATCCGGATCACCCTTTGGTACGACTTGAATGGGCACGGTATCTCAACTCAATTTCAGGAATGGATAAAACGGTAGGAAAGATTCTGAAACGTCTTGAAGAAGAAGGGCTTGCTGGAAATACAATCGTTATGTTTTTTGGAGATAATGGAAGGATTGAACCCCGAGGTATTCACTGGTGTTACGACACTGGTCTACACGTCCCACTTATTATTCGATGGCCTCGTGATCGTACGCCACCACCAGGCTTTCAATCGGGTCAGGTCAATGATCAGGTTGTCAGCTTAATTGATCTCACACCGACCACACTGTGGTGTGCTGGTATTGATCGACCGCTGGGGATGCACGGACGCATTTTTCTTGGTGATGCAGGTGGGCAAGAGCGTCGTTATGCATTTTCAGCGAGAGATCGAATCGATGAGACAGTCAATCGCGTCCGGAGTGTTCGTGGTACTCGCTACCACTATATTCGGAACTATTTTCCAGACCGACATTTTGCGTCACTGAATCGATATAAGGAAAAGTGTTTTCCAATAAAGCCCTTAATGCGAGAGATGTATGCAAAAGGGGAACTCACGGGTCCAGCACGAGCTCTCATGTCCCCTCACGTTTCAGCAGAACAGTTATTCGACACCGAAAAAGATCCTCATGAGATTCATAATCTTGTTGATTCGGATCAGCACGATCATCGTGAAGCACTTATTGGTATGCGATCAGCCCTGGATACATGGATCGTAGAAACAAATGATCAGGGCGAATTCCCAGAACCTGACGCAATTGTGAAGCCATTCGAAAAAGAAATGCATGACTGGTTTGGTACTCCTTTATGGCACCCTTATAAGCCAGAGAAAACTCCATGAGCCATTATGAGTTTCGGCAGATGCGACCGAATGAGCAACATGATGTTGCCAGCCTGATCCGTGAGTCAACAAATTGTTGGTATGAAGCCAATGGAAAAGCACCAATATTTACTGGTGATCCAAGCTCAACCATGTTGTTTTGCGATGTCTATGAAGCACTCGATCCGGGGTGTTGTATTCTTGCCATTGGAAAAGAGACGGGGCAGATCGCAGCGTCATGTTTCTATCATCCTCGCCCCACTCATATTTCACTCGGAATCATGAATGTTCACCCAGATCATTTTGGGAAAGGCCTGGCGAGGCAACTTCTTGACCGCATTGTGCGTCTATCTGATGAACAGAAGAAGCCAACGCGGCTTGTTTCGAGTGCAATGAACCTTGATTCATTTTCACTCTACACGCGTGGCGGTTTTGTACCGCGACAGATTTTTCAGGATATGACACTAGCGGTACCTGATGAAGGTCTTCCGGAATGTACCATTCGCGGCTTCCATCGAGTGAGGAAAGCATGTCTTGATGACCTACAGGATATTGTCCAATTGGAACACGAACTCTGTTGTATTAATCGTGAGAAAGACCATCATTTTTTTCTCAAAAATGCCATGAACATATGGAATGTTTGCGTTATTGAATCTGAAGATACAAAGCGAATTGATGGCGTGCTTGTGTCTGTGAGGCATCCTGGCAGTACGATGCTCGGACCTGGGTTCATGCGATCAGAAGAAGATGCCTTGGCTTTGATTCGATATCAGCTCGATCAGTATCATCGAGGCGGTCAGCCTGTATGGCTCGTGCCGTCATCGTGCCATTCTCTTGTGGCGGAACTCTATGGGTGGGGTGCAAAAAACTGTGAATTGCATTTTGGACAAACCAGAGGGAAATGGCAGGAGCCTCGTGGTGTCACCATGCCAACATTTATGCCTGAGACCGGTTAATTTTTGATTTGCAGGCTTCATCAAGCAAGGAATGATTATGTCTTTAATTGATGAGAGAAAAGATAGGAGATATTCTTGAAAATACACAACGTGCACGAAAAGAGCGGTACACACTCTACGTGGCGTGATTTTTGTTGGGCTGTTTTCTGGGCTGGTGGTGTCTTTTTTGTAATTGGTCTTGCCTACGGTGTCCTGTCAGGTGTGGCGATACCCTTACAAGATCCAACACCCGCAGAACGAGCTCTTGAAAAGTTTCATGTGCAGATTTCACAATGGCTGATGATGGTCGGTGCATGTTTATTAGCTGGTGTTGTTTGTGTAACTTTTGGCAAGGAAATTATTCGTCAATTATTCAGAAGCTAACTATCTTATTTACTAGTATCTTTATTTTGGCGGTTCTCTCCTCCAGACCACGCAGTCTTCTGTTAAAAAAATCGGATTCCAATTATGGCCGAGATTGTTGAGGCCTTCAAAAACATCGTCGGCAAGGCAAATGTCCTCACCAAGGAGATGGATACTGCGTACTACCGTTCTGGGTTTCGCTGTGGATTTGGTGGCGCAAAGGCTGTGGTGTTTCCATCAACCCTTGTCGAGCAGTGGAAGGTTCTTCAAGTTGCTGTCGACGCCGGCTGTGCCATCATCATGCAAGCTGCGAAGACTGGTCTGACTGGCGGTTCATCTCCGAGTGGCTTCGACTACGACCGAGACGTGGTGATTATGAACGTCAGTCGGTTGCGCGGTCTCCACCTTCTTAAGGATGGAGCCCAGGCCCTTGCCTTTCCTGGTACGACTCTCTTTGAGTTAAGCCAGGAACTCAAGAAGATTGATCGTGTTCCTCATTCGGTACTCGGTTCGACAACTATTGGTGCGACTGTTATCGGTGGTGTGGCAAACAATGCGGGTGGTGCACTCTGCAAGCGAGGTTCGTCGTACACAGAGTTTGCACTGTACGCCCGGGTGAATGAGCAGGGTGCGCTTGAACTGATCGATCACCTTGGCATTCGAAACCTTGGCGAGACGCCCGAAGAGATCCTCACCCGGCTTGAAGCCGGCGAGTTCACGGATGCAGATCTCATCGATGATGGACGAGTCGCATCCGACAACGACTACGTCAATCGCATCCGCACTCTCGATGCGAATGTTCCGAATCGCTATAACGCTGATCCAAAACGACTCTACGAAGCCAGCGGCAGCGCAGGTAAGGTCGCGTGCTTCGCTGTGCGGGTCGATACGTTTCCGGCACCCAAGAAAAAGCAGGTGTTTATACTTGGAGCCAACGACCCAGATCACTTTGTGAAGATGCGTCGACACATTCTCGGTACGTTCGTACATCTTCCTGAGATGGTCGAGTACATGAACCAGTCGACATTTACGACCGCAGAGAAGTATGCGAAGGATGTTGCATTGGCGATCAAGTATCTTGGAACCGAGCGACTACCAAAGGCCTACGCTCTGAAGGCGAAGGCAGAATATCTACTCAACAAGATTTCTTTGCTGCCGAAGTATCTGCCAGACATCTTTCTGTATTACGCCAGCAAACTGTTTCCGCAGCACCTGCCCAAGCGGCTACTGGAGTACCGGGACACCTACGAGCACCTCCTCATCCTTGTCACGGCGGACGAAGCGATTGATGAGGCGAGGCAGTACCTTGAGAATGATTGGGGGCGAACGGACGGGGTTGGATTTTTCGAGTGTTCAGAACGCGAACAAGAGGCGGCACTCCTTCATCGCTTCAGTGCTGCGGGGGCTGGTCTCCGGTATCAGAACCTTCACCAACAAACCACCGAAGAGGTCCTGTCACTTGATATCGCATTGCTCAGCAACGACCCGGACTGGATCGAAGATCTCCCTGATGAACTCACCAAGGATTTGGTGCTGGACCTTTCCTACGGACACTACCTGTGCCACGTGTTTCACAATATCTACGTATATCGCAAGGGTACTGATATGGAACGGATAAAGACACGTATGCTCGAGCGGCTCACGGCTCGAGGAGCCAAATTTCCGGCGGAACATAACGTTGGCCATCTGTACGAGTCCGAGCCGGTCGTCAAGGAATTTCATCGTCAGCTCGATCCAACCAATACCTTCAATCCAGGTATCGGAAAAACAAGCAAGAAACGACTCTGATTCACCTTGAGGGCTGGTCGACAGGCACCCCGGCCCAGCCTGTACTTCTCATTGCTTCCTGAAGGAATACGAACCAGATATATGAGCCAAATGTGTTCAACCTGCAGAACACCAGATTCGAGGACGTCCCACTCTTCGAAACTACTCCAAAAACGTTCGTTTTTGCCCTAAAAATAGCATCTGAAAAAACTCATCAAATCCTCATGTTTGTCTCACAATCCACTCATGAAAGATGTCGAAACTCCTTGCAACTGACGGAAGGCAAATCGTCTTCCAAAAATAATTTTACATTTCTCACTTAAGGAGTTAGACGTGCTACACACTGCTCATTCTTCTCAGCCAACTGGAAGTCGAAATCGCGGCTTTACGCTGATTGAGCTTCTTGTTGTTATTGCCATTATTGGTGTTCTTGTCGGTCTTCTTTTGCCAGC
>JAQWMC010000095.1 GCA_029246985.1 Pirellulales bacterium | reverse complement strand
CTTCAGTACAGTCTTCAGCAAATCCTCATCGAGTGGCTCTTCAAGCCATTCAGCCCACTGGCGGATATTATTCGGGTTGGCACTTCCGGCAACAGTTGTGGCAATTGCTGGATTGGCAACGGAGAACTGAAGGGCAAGTTTCGCTAATGACGACCCGTGCTCGCGACAACATGCAACGGCCTCACGTGCAGCCTGCCGAACGTTTTCAGGTTCTTTGAGCCAAGGTGGGAGTGGAGCGTCTGTCAAAAGACGTGCGCTGAATGGCCCAGCGTGCATGACGCCAATACCCTTCTCCTGCAGGTATGGCACCGTTTCATCAGTAAAACGCGTGTTTTGAAGCGTGTATTGGTTGTAATTCAGTACACAGTCGACATCTGTCTGGTCACAGATAAATCGAAAAATCTTCTGTGGATACCCACTGAAGCCGATAAAACGAATTTTTCCAGCCCGTTGCGCATGCCGGAGCGCTGGAATGGTTTCGTCTACAATCTGCTGCATTGGGACAAATTCAATATCGTGACAGAGCATGATATCGAGGTGGTCGGTGCCGAGTCGATGCAAGGAAATATCAACGCTCTCTGCCACACGCTGTGCGGAAAAGTCAAAATGCCCAACGTCATACCGGCCAAGTTTGGTGCAGAGCAGGTAATCGTCGCGGGGTACATCCTGCAGCGCGAGCCCAAGCATGATTTCACTCATCCCGCGACCATAAAAAGGGCTCGTGTCGATGAGGCGCATGCCATTATCAATTGCCACCCGTACACTGGACATTGCTTCATCGAGGGTAATTTTTCGAAACTCCTGTCCGAGCGATGAGGCGCCAAAGGAAAGGATTGGTACTTCAAGTCCAGTGGTGCCAAGTGGTCTGGTTTGCATGGATACCCTTTTTCGTTTGAGATATCAGGTGGTGGAATTGAATGTTCGGCATCCAATAGTGAGGAGAAGGTTTGCCCACGGTTGGGTGTCAGCTGTTTGTACTGTGAGGATGTGATCAGCGGAGTCTACCGCTGCATAGAAGTCCCATTTCACAAGAGGCTCCAAAACGCAGCTGCTTCCAGCAGCTTTCAGGAGATCGCGGTACTTCTCCCAGACTTGGGGATCGCCTGGAGTCGCATCAGCATATGAGTCGTCTCTGTCAACGCCCATCGTTTGAACGCTATCGATTTGGATGCTCCCAAGAATTGCCTGAAAGACTTCAGCAACCGTTGGGACATCGGGCATAAGCTGGAGGGGCACGACGTCGGCATTTGGCCCGCGCTTGGTGGTTGCCGGATAGTTGCCATCGGCTATGAGGATAAGGGAGTGATGGCCACCGCTTGCAAGAATTTTTAAAATTTCAGGGTGGAGAAGTGGTATGTTCAGCATGGGTTCAGTCAATGTTTAGAAATTGGGGCTATGAGGATGTAAGGGCCTTAATTGATAAAATCGTTTGGCTGGCTGCTTCGGCTGCCGAAGGCAGTGGGAACACTTCTGCGGCTAGATAGTTGTCATACCCGGCCGCGTTGAGAGCGCGATAAATTGCCGTCGAATCGGTGTGGCCAAGGCCCATTGCGCTCCTGTTTGAGTCGGCCCAGTGCACATGTCCAATAAGATCTGGACTGAGGCTTCCGAGACGCGTAATCGTCTCAGGCACATTCCGCTCTTCGATATTCATGTGGAAGAGATCGCAGAGGAGACGCACCCCATTGCCTCGAAGAGAATGCTTGATGAGAAAGTTTGCTGCGTCTTCCTGAGTGTTCAAGAGATTGGTTTCGTAGCGATTGAGCGCTTCGTAAAGAAGCACCTGCCCATGACTCTGCGCATGGTCGCCGAGTGTGCCGAGGGCCTCCGCAAGCAAACCCAATGATTCCGAGCGGTGAGTGATGTCGGTGGCCTGACCCTGCATTGATCCGATGATGGCTGGTGCATTGAATTCGGCTGCGATTTCAATAATTTCAGAGATAAATTGTATGGCCTCCCGCCGCTGAACGGGGTTTGGATCTGTGAGCGAGAGCCGTCGTTTCAGCCAACCAGCGCCGGTACCGACGGCGGCAAGATCGAGGGAATTCTGCTGTAGAAGCGAGTGGAGTTGTTTTGTTGGGAATTCATTCGCGCTTGGTGGGAAAATCTCAACGGCATCAAAGCCAGCATCTGCAGCATGCTGACATCCGCTTGAGAGGCCATCATGGAATACAAACGGGCCACGGGCTGCTTCAGGCACCAGACAAATTGTGATAGCCGATTTCATGCAGGGCTTTCTATAAGGGGCATTGATTGGGCGGCATGTTCACTGAGCGAAGAGTGGAAGAAGATGTCGCTCGTACAGATTCGTGGTTACCTGGTCTGCCACAATAGTCCGATGTTCTTTGAGCAAATCGGTATATCGAGCACCTTCTCCTGCTGCGACCTTGAACGCAATATGAAGAAGCTGGCGGACATGAGGATTGAACCGCTTGTCATTTTGGATGTGTCGAATCGTAGCGGCCGTATCGGGGCCTGAAAGCGCTCTGAAGTCTTCGACAGAAAGCAGGTGGTTTGGGTCAATATCAATGACCGTTGCATACGGACCACAAAGTTCGTCACGATGCTCAATCGCATATCGATAGACGTCACGAACTAATTGAAGTCCATCTCCTCCGGCTTCTGCGAGTCCGATTAATTCTTCAAGCCATGTGGTTCCGGCTGTTTTGAGATGAACACCTGATCCAGTTGCATGGAGGACTCGGCGAATGATTGGGTAGAGTGAAAATTTATCGCTGCCGGAATGAACTGAAAGCTTTAGCGTGTCGGGCAAACCGTATTGCTGGACTGCGAAACTACATACGGCAACGTCGTCAGAAAACTCTTGCTCGAATTGTGCAAGATCGCCAACGTAGTCGACGCCTTTATTAAATCGACCAGTGAACTTTGGGGCGACGGTTTGTACCGGGATTTTCTCATCAGCGAGCAGCGCTAATATGACAAGTAACTCTGGAGGCGTTTGTGGCTCGTCCGTCTCGTCCATGCTGACTTCTATGACAACGTCGCCGCCTCGTTTCTCAGCTATATGGTTGTAGATCGTCGCCGCGTCTCTGCAGGCTTTGTGGTACTTGCGGACAATACTCGCGGTACCTTCTTCGGAAAGTCGTATGACCTTGGTGATGCCAGGGATCGAAACCGGCTTGCATAACTCCGGATGTGCGGAGATAAACGTTCGGATATCCGACTCATCAGCAGGCTGCCCAATTGAATCAGCTACATCAATAGTAAAAAAGTCACTGGACTCGAGGTAACCATCTACCGTGTCGAGGCGAATATGATCAGCGTCGACATACCAAGGGCCATCCCAGCCAGACTCAGCAATAGCTTTGGCTGCGGCCGCGCGCACGTCTTCAGGATGGCTGCCAATAAATCCGTGCTCTCGGTGAGATTTATTCCAGACCGGTGCCACCTGTATGCCTTCTCGTGCAAGTTGCTGGAAGGCAGAAAGTTGTGCTGTGGCTTCATGACCAAAACGGTCGCCGATACCAAATGAGAAACGTGGCAGTGTTCGCATAGTAGTCTGTTGGGTAGGGGGTTGGAGGTGGATTGTTCACACGAAAGTCTAAATGCTCGGCAAATAACGGAGGATAGTGATTCTTGACTAAAGGATAGCTATTCTTGACCTCATGAAAAAGAGACATGCACCGCGAACGAGCGGAAAGAAACTTCCTGCCTTCGTATCACGACAGGTGGCGACATCACAGCGTTACTTTCTTGACTTGCTGCCGGATCGATCCCAGTCGCTTGCAGTGGCCTGTGGGGGGTATGAACATGTACGTAAGGATTATGTAATCAGTCGAAAAGACTTTCCTTATTTCTGCATTGAATTTGTGTGTGCAGGGAAAGGGAAAGTCTGGTTTGGAGAATCTGCAGCAGCCGGGCAGTCGCACGAAGCGTTACCAATACACGCCGGAACCCTTTTTGCATACGGACCGGGAACTCCGCATCGTATAGAGACAGACTCAAGGCAATTGCTTCGAAAACACTACGTTGACTTCGTTGGAAGACAGGTGGGGGCAAGGCTGCGGAGAATGGGTCTTACTGCTGGGTCAGTGATGAGGGTGAGTCATCCGGATGAAGTTCGTGAAATTTTTGATCTGATGTTGCGGTGTGGCTCACCGCCCTCTGCCCATAGCGAGACGCTTTGTACCCAGTTGCTGGGCGTTCTCCTCGCGAAAGTTAAACAGCGGATTATGCCGGAGGAGGCAGTCGATGACCGTGCATTTAGAAGTTATGAGCAATTCCGACGGATTCTGGTGGATCGGTGTGTTGAATGGCAGTCAATCGAGGCGGCATGTGCAGTGGCTAAAATTTCACCCGAATATGCCTGCCGTCTTTTCGTGCGTTTTGGTGAGGATAGCCCATATCAACTATTGACGCGGCAACGAATGAGCCTTGCGGCAGACTGGCTGGCACATGAGCAGGTATTGGTACGAGAAGCGGCTCGTCGTCTCGGTTATCCCGACCAATACCAGTTTTCACGCGCCTTTAAACGGGTGTTCGGCATTGCTCCTGCAGAATTCCGTCGAGGCCACAGGATCGCGACGCGTCCATCAGGGTAGAGGATGTCTTATTCTGCCAACGCTTCCCGAAGGTAGTTCGACGGTTCAAAATTCTCGATGACGACCTCAGTCGTTGTGCCCCGGATCATGCGGGCCTGCGTAACACGAATTTCCGGAGTCTTTGATGGTGAGAAGAGAATGTCATCGTGCGTCGCATGGATTTTTTCTGCGAATAGGTCTGGGGTGAGATGACCACCAAGATGATCGCTGCGTCCGGTGGCGACGTGCAGTGTTCCAAGCACCTTTTCGTCCTGAATGTCACGGCCTGAAACAGGGAGGTCCTGTGTCCCAAAGCCGAGTTCACCAATTTCCCCTGTGACTGGATCAGCTTTCAATTTTGTATTGAAAGCATCAATGACCGACTGATCACCCGCTACGAATGTCGCCGTGTGGATACGACCATTGTCAACGTGCATGCATGCAGTAGTGCCGTCATCAAACTTCATTGGAAAGGTCCCAGACGCGCCGGTGGGCACGAAATAGACTTCGCCAGCAGGGAGGTTCGCGATATCTGGAGCTTTTCCGAGGCATAGTCCGTGGCTTTTTTGAGCTTCCTGCCCATCGCATTGGATCGTGAGTTGGTGTTGCGAGTTACCCATCTCAAAATCGATCTCGAATGAATCAGCTTTCGTGAGAGCGAGCCGAAGCTTTTCCGCCTCCACGCTCACTTCTCGGTAATCTACCGCGAGTCCTGTTGCAAGAATAATATCGTTGAGGCCATGGAGGGTTGCGCCACGGAAACCGAACTCTTTTGCAAAAGCCGTCAGTGGTGCGGTTGCCGAGAAGGTCGAAATGCACAAAATCAGGTCATATTTGGTGTAGACCGAGTCTTTCAAAGAAATTGTGTTCCCAGCACTGTCAATTGCCTCATCGGGAAGGTCAAGATTACTGCCCCCTGTCTCGTGATAGGCATACATCTCACCGCCTGAGACACCGAGTTTTTCCGCGATATCACCTTGAAGGCCTTTGTAGAAAACCGAATGGGCTTTTTGCTGAATGGTCAGATCTGGATCTGAGAGAAATGCGAAATCCTTCATCTGGCTGGTGTCCGCTAGATCAATTAGGATCGCGACTCGGCAACCTTGGATTGGGTCAAATACTGTCCCAAGCAGTTTTGCCAAGTCGAAGTCAGGGAAGTCTTCAATTGCACGGCGTGCAATTGGGGTCGGTTTTATTGTTGCAGTGCTCATACGTTAGTTATAGCAAACTCGTCGTCGTCGTCCGCACTTTCGAATTCAAACATTTCTCGACACCATGAACAAATGCACAGATGTTGTCGAGTTTCTCAAGAATTTGCCTGTCGCTTCAGTACTTCCCGACATTGTCAAAGCAGCAGAATCTGGTCCTGTAGTGGTTGGGGCACCCCCAGGTTCGGGGAAAACGTTACTTGTGCCAAGTGCGGTCCATGACGTTCTCAGCCCTGGGGAAAGCCTGATTTTGGTCCAACCTCGGCGTTTTGCCGCGCGGGCCACTGCTGGGCAGATCGCCACGATACGCGGATGTCGGCTCGGTGATGACGTTGGGTACCGTGTTCGTTTTGATTCGAAGGTGTCCAAGGCAACAACGCTCTGCGTACAAACCACCGGCGTGCTTCTCAGGCAATGTGTTGCCGACCCATCGCTGTCCGGTGTTGCGTGTGTCATTCTTGATGAATTTCATGAGCGGTCCCTCGAAATGGATCTTCTCATTGGTTTGCTGAAGAATCTTCGGGAAACGACCCGGCCAGACCTCCGGATTCTAATTATGAGTGCAACACTTGATGCCGATGCGGTTGCTCATTATTTAGGGGAAGCAACAGTCATCACTGTGACTGATCGTTCATTTCCCGTCGAGGTCACGTATGCACGACATGTGGGTCCGCATGTGTCTACCCGAAATCTTCCTGATCTGATTCACTCGTTTATGCCCAAGGCACTGCGTGATACGCATGGGCATGTGCTTGTTTTCCTTCCGGGCGTTGGCGAAATATTTGCAACGGCGAAAAAAATAGAAGAACTTGCGAGGCGAGAGGGCTGCCGACTGCTCAAGCTTTTTGGTGACCTGCCTGCAGAACAGCAGGACGCAGTTCTCCTCAATGATGGTAGTCGGAAAATCATTCTTTCCACCAACATCGCCGAGACCTCCGTTACGATTTCGGGAGTGACGGCGGTGCTCGACAGTGGACTCGCCCGGCAACTTCACATCTCTGCATCAACGGGGCTGCCACAGTTGCAGACAGTGTCGATATCTCAGGCTTCAGCAGAACAGCGTGCCGGGCGAGCGGGAAGAACAGGGCCTGGGAAATGTTGGCGTCTTTGGGATGAAGCCGAGCATGCCAGACGTCCTCGGTTTGAGGTGCCAGAGGTCGTGCGTGCTGATTTGACGCAAGCATTCTTGACACTGAATGTGCTTCACCAGGCAGATTCATTTCAGTGGCTCCAAAAGCCGTCGGACGATGCGCGGACAAGAGGGCTGCAGGTCCTCGAAGAACTCGGATGCCTGAAGAAAGACTCTTCTAAAGGTCGGGAGCCCGAACATGTGACAGGGTTGGGAAGAGAGGTAGGCAGGTTGCCGGTTCATCCGAGGCTGGCGATTTTATTAATAGAGGGTGCAAAGCGAGGGGTTCTTCGGGAGGTGGCCGTTGCTGCGGCATTGCTCACCGAACGAGATCCATTTCGTGCCGGTGGGCAGAGTGAAAGGGGCCCGCGAGACATAATACAGAGTCATGTTCGGTCAGACATCTATGAGAAGGTGCTTCTTCTTCAGCACTTCCATGCGACAGGAACCGACGTTGATGCCTCGGGTTTGCCACCACTGCATCATGTCGCTGCCCGGACTGTTTTGAGATCGGCTGATCAGTATTACCATCTCGTGTCGAAGAAATGTGGAACGAGGGCAGCAGACCCCCCAAGTGTTTTGCGAGAAGTCTTTCTCATGGCATACCCTGATCGACTTTGTCGTATTCGGAAAGGGTCCGCAGACCGCGGCACAATGGTTGGGGGACGGGGCGTACGGCTTGATAAAAAAAGTGCTGTTCGTCATGAAGAATTTTTCCTGGCGATTGATATCGATGACTCGGGCAGCGAAGTGACGGTGCGGGCTGCGTCGGCAGTTGAACCACAGTGGCTAACAGGGGGGGGTGAGTGGAGGAAACATGTTTCAGTTTGTGATGACTTGTCGTTCAATCAATCGAAGAAAAGAGTAGAAGAACGACGGCAGGTTTCCTGGCATGGGCTTATTCTTGAAGAATCTCCACGTGCAGTTAGTAATGAAAATGCGTCACTGGATCTTCTTTTCCAGGAGGCCCTTCGAAAGCCATGTGAGGTGCTCCCGGCGGCGAACACGGAGTCAGGGGGATTTATGGTGCGGGCAAAGTGGCTTCAGCGGATTTTGAGGGAAAGCAAGAGTACCCATGCAGAGCGACTGATGAATACATGCCTCGACGATGAAATACTCATTCAGCATGCTAAGAGTCAAGCTGACGGACTGCGGTCATTCGAGGATCTTCGAACAATGAATTGGCAGTCCGTTTTCGGCAGATACCTCGGAGACGACATGGTCCTAGAGGTCAACAAATTAGCTCCCGTCAAATGTATTCTCCAAGATGGAAAAAAATATCCTATCGAGTATGCAGTTGGCAAACAGCCTGAAGTGAGCATCCGAATCCAGAATCTGTTTGGCATTACGCATGTCCCCCCAATAGTTGATGGTGAAGTGACGCTACTTTTACAACTCCTAGGGCCGAATAATCGTCCACAACAGCGGACTACCGATCTGAAAAGTTTCTGGGTCAATACATATCCTGGCGTCAAGAAAGAACTGAAGCGAAGGTATCCCAAGCATGCATGGCCTGATGATCCAACGGCAGCGGTAGCGAAGAAAAAGCGATGGGGGAAACATGTCTAGAGAAACTGACCGGCTCCACACATCCACACCCATGACACAGAGAGACATTGACACCTGGCTTGTGAGGCTTCGGCGTTTTTTGAGTCGTTCGCGAAAGAAAATCCGGCCCCGTGGGAAAAAGTCACCAGCCCGTCCTCGGCAACCAGCCCAGGCGCAGGATGCTGAAGAAAAGCTTCTGCAGAATCAGATACGTACGTGGCTGGGCGGGCTGGAGCAGCGTCTTGCCAATGAACGGCGGTGGAATGGAATAAGGCCTGCTGTTGTTATTACAACGACGCCAGTGGGAATACGGGCCTGCGAGAGCCTAGCATGGGAATCAGAATTCACCACGCTGTTTGAGTCCTGTTGCTACCTTACCGAATACGAATACAGGTATTGGTGCAAAGAAGAGTCTGATCTGAAGTTTCAATTCCATATCAACTACTGGGCATGGATAAAGACATCAGTA
>JAQWMC010000074.1 GCA_029246985.1 Pirellulales bacterium | reverse complement strand
ACAGCTGCCAAACCAGAGATCGTTGTTCCAACCATGTAAGCTCCAGCAAGTACCGGCCTCCCCTCTTGGAACAAGTCATATGACTGAAATGCAAAACTCGAATACGTTGTAAATCCTCCAAGAAAGCCTACCAACAATATTGTTTCGAGACCTGCGGGCACATTCAGCCGACCACGGCCGAGGGCTACAATTATTCCAAAAAGGAAACTACCGAACAGGTTGACCACAAAAGTTCCCCAGGGGAAATCACGGCCACACAGACGAACGGCTAGCATGATCACCAGAACACGCGAAAGTGTGCCAAGTCCTCCACCAACTGCCAGCCAGATTGCGTGCGAAAATGTCATGAGTATTTCTAGTTCAACCTGGCAGGGTTCGTGATTGGAAACAATGCTCTGATTCAGGCCGTGAGAGGGAAAATAGCGACTGTAACGGTTTCATCTCCAGACGGCATCATAAAGAAGTATTCATAAACCTAAAACGTTTGTTTATTCACTTTCCGATACGTCTTTTTACAAGCAAATCTACCGGTACCGCTGATTGACGGAATCAACGTTATACTTTGTGCTCATTTCTAAACCAATGGTTTCATGAACGTTACACTTTCGCGCGTATTGCATTGCCTCAGGAGTTGGTTGCTCGCATGGTCACATTTGACAACAAAATTTTGTTCGTTGGTTTTGGGTTTGTTGCTCGTTGCACGCTGCCGATCCTGCTGAAACACATAAAAATTGATCCTTCAAATATTACAATTATTGATTTTGAACCTGATGAAGAAGCGCTGCGCCCGTGGATCGAAAGAGGTGTCACATTCGTTCAAGACAAGGTCTGCCCAGACAATTTAGGAAGTGTGCTCCAACGCTATGTCGGTGAGGGTGACCTGCTCATTGATCTCGCGTGGAACATTGACTGTTGTGAGATTGTCAGCTGGTGTCATGACCACGGCGTACTCTACCTGAATACATCCGTTGAGCTCTGGGATCCATATGAACATGCAAAGAATGCCCATCCCACACAGCTCACTCTTTACTGGCGCCATATGAACCTTCGTCGCATGATCTCACAGTGGACTGAACAAGGACCAACGGCTGTCCTTGAACATGGCGCGAATCCTGGGCTGATCAGTCATTTTACAAAGCAGGCACTGCTTGATATCGCCGACGCATGCCTTGAAGAACAAAAGTTTTCTGGCCAACAGGCCGAACGGATTGCACAGTATCGGAAAACACACACCTTCAATTACCTTGCGAAGGAATTGGGAGTCAAAGTAATTCACTGCAGTGAACGTGATACTCAGATTTCTACTTCACCGAAAGAAGTTGATGAGTTCGTCAACACCTGGAGCGTCGAGGGCTTTCGTGAGGAAGGGACAACTACTGCCGAGATGGGATGGGGTACTCATGAAAAAGAACTTCCTCCATTCGCATATGAACATGAGGATGGCCCAAAAAGCCAAATCTGTTTAGCCCGCATGGGAATGAACACTTACGTGTCTAGCTGGGTTCCGGATTACACCATCACAGGCATGGTGGTTCGACACGGTGAAGCTTTCAGTATTACTGAAAAACTCTCTGTTCGAGACAATGTTGGTGAAACAATTTATCGCCCCACGGTGCACTACGCCTATTGCCCGTGTGATGCAGCTATTGCCAGTCTTTGGGAACTTCGCGGCTACAACTATGAACTCCAACCTCGCACCCGCATCATGACTGATGAAATCACACACGGAGCAGATATCCTTGGTGCTCTGGTTATGGGACACCCACTAACATCTTGGTGGTGCGGAAGTGACCTGTCGATTGAAGAATCACGGCAGCTTGTACCTCATCAAAATGCAACCACGATGCAGGTTGCAATTTCCGTAGTTGCTGCCTGCATGTGGATGATTGAAAATCCACAAGAAGGCGTACATCTTCCCGATGACTTACCGCACGACTATGTTCTTGATATTGCGAAACCATACCTCGGGAGATTCATTTCAGTACGTTCAGACTGGACACCACGAAAGAACACTTCTGTCACATTCCATGGGTACAACAATCCCGACATTGATCCCGACGACCCTTGGCAATTTAAGAATTTCCTGCAAACCGAGGACAAAGACTGATTACCAATTTATTCAAAAACTTCTCCTGTTTGCATATGGTTGAACTGCTCGCTCTGCATGAGGCATCATCCGGATGAATAAAAAGACCTTACTTCAGCTAGCAAAGACTCACGGCACACCTTTGTTTGTTATTGATCATGCGGAACTACGGAAAAACTATGCGTTATTCCGAAAGCACTTCCCGCGAGTACAAGCGTACTATGCCGTCAAAGTGAACAGCGACCCCGTTGTTGTAGAAACTTTTTACAAACTTGGTGGCAGTTTCGATGTTGCCAGCATGCAGGAATTCCACACTGTCTATCGTTTCATCGAAGACTTGCCGCCACAAGAACGCCAGGATTTCATCTGGGACAAGATCATTTATGCCAATCCAATTAAGCCCGTTGAGACGCTGCAGGAACTTGATCGCTACAAACCACTCGTAACATTTGATAACGAGGAAGAAGTTAAGAAAATTGCAAAGCACGCCCCAAACGCAGGCCTAGCCCTTCGACTTCGTGTTCCAAACACGGGGTCGATGGTCGAATTATCAAGTAAATTCGGGGCACTGCCGGGCGAAGCAGTCCAGTTAATTGCCTGCGCACATGATCATGGTCTGACAGTTGAAGGCATATCATTTCATGTAGGAAGCCAGTGTACGAATCCTGAGAATTATATTCAGGCGATTCATCTTTCAGCAGGCATTTTTGCAGAAGCAAAATCCCGTGGCTTCGATTTACAATTGCTTGACATTGGGGGTGGTTTTCCTGCCGCGTACGACGCAAGTGTGCCCAAGTTTGCAACGCTCGCAAAAAAACTGAACTACGAACTCGACCGTTTGTTTCCAAAGTCGATTGAAATTCTTGCTGAGCCAGGAAGATTTCTTGTTGCCTCTGCAGGATCTGCTGTTTCAAAAATTATTGGGAAAGCAGTTCGCAATGACAAACTCTGCTACTACGTAGACGATGGCGTTTACCACACCTACTCCGGCATCATTTTTGACCACTGTACTTACCGTATGAAGAGTTTTAAATCTGGTCCAACTCAACTGTGCGCTGTCTTCGGGCCTACGTGTGACGCGCTTGATACGATTAGTCTTGCTGAGCAATTACCTGACCTGAAGATTGGAGATTATCTCTACAGCAACACGATTGGTGCCTATTCTGCAGCCAGTTCAACTCATTTTAATGGTTTCCCACCTGCAACAGTGGTCCATGTGAATCGCTAACACTATTCTAAAAGCAGCTACGGCCTTCTGACTGCCTCAATGATGTGGTATCCCTTCACAAGTTCCTGCGCGACGTCATTCCAACCCTCGGGCAACTGTTCTAAATACCAGGAAGGTTGCTTCGTGATCAGAAGGAGAGTACCCCCAGGTGCAAGCGCAGCCTGGGCTGAGTTCACAAACATCTCGGCTATGCGAAAATCTGAGTAGTAGGGCGGATTTGCGACAACCAGATCATAACGCCCGGGATCAGGAACAGTCCCCGTAGCCTCGAGGGCAACCGTTATGTTCGGCAGGTTATTTTCTGCTGCCGACTGTCGCAAACAGGAAACGGCACGAGCTGAAGAGTCGATCGCATAAATTCCTATTGATGGATGTCTCGCTGCGAGACCCAAACTGACGCAACCTGATCCACAGCCTAGTTCGAGAACACGAGCACCTTCAGCTAAGTCTATAGCATTCAGTAGATGCCGTGCCGCTGGATCAATCCGACGATGTGCAAAAACACCTGGGCGGCTCACCGCAGTAAGCAAACGTTCCTGATCACGGAACACTATCTTGCACTCGAAGTCTCTGACTTTTTTTAACGGCTGTGTTTTCCGTACGATGTAACAGACCGTCGTCGGCTTTTCTGATATATCTCGACGCACCCGCACTGTCTCACCGGTGGCAGCCAGATGCGATCGCAACCACTTATCTTGAGGGTTATCAATCGCGGCAACCAATTGGCCGCCGATATCTAATGCTTGAAAGGCCGACTGCAACACATCTCGCGTAAACTCAGCCTCACCAGATTTGAAAACAGGAATAACAGCGAGATCGTATTGTCTTTTGTGAGCGCTCACTGGAGCATCTGCCTCACAATACAGACCGAGTTGTGCCGGAAAATCCTGTATCGCACTGACCAACAACTGCTGCTGGTATTGGTCATGAAACCAGAGGTTCACCTCTGCATCTGGCCGAGTCTCCGCAAGTGTAATCGCAGCCTGGCCACGACCAACTGTAGTAGCCAGAATATGATTTCCGGTCACCTCTTTCGCAATCGTTGCAGCATGAAGTTCTGCAGGCCGAGCCGGCGGTAGTTTCTCAAGGAGCGTAGGCATAGCAAGAGCCTCTGTTCTGGCAAAACCATCTTCGAACACAAATACCACTGCGTTCAATCAAGCGGAAGTGGCTCAAGCGTTAATGGATCTCTAAGGGGTAGATGCTTTACTTCGCCATCGAAAAATTCTTTCATTGTTGCCCTTCCCTCAAGATCCCCGGGAGCAATCGCCTCCCAATCACCAACAACAAGAATTGCCATTTGCGACGGATCAAGGTGCTTTTTTGCGACTCTGAGCAAATCGTCTTTTGTTACCGTTCTGACTTTTTCACGAAAAGTACGCCAGTAGTCTTTTGGACGATTCGTCCACTCATCATTTACAAATACCTGAAGCGTTGTTGGCTTGCTCTCAAACTGCCGGGGAAACGTCTCGATTAAACCCTGCTTTGCAACCTCGATTTCCTCATCAGTAACGGGCTGCTGACGAATCAGCACAATCTCTCCAAGAACAATTTTTGAAGCTAGAGCTACCGTTGGGTTTTTGCTTTCAAATGTAGCCTGAAATGCACCCGGATAATTGACTCGCCGAGACAAGATAGAACGAACTGAATACGCAAGGCCTTCATTGCTCCGAACCTTCTGCATAAGCCGGCTGGTGAAGCCACCGGCACCAAGAATTTCATTCAGTAAAAGCAATGGTATGGCATCTGGGTCATCGCGAACTATCCCTCGCTTCCCAAGTACCACTTTTCCCTGCGGAATCTCTTTCTGAATGTGATAGAGGCCTGGAACAAGGACTGCCTCTGGCATTGTCGGGTCGGGAGCCACAGCCCCCCGTTCCCAGCCATTAAACGCTTTTGTGAGTTTTTCCAGCATTTCCTCAACAGCGAAGTCACCAGATACAGCAACAATCATATTTCCGGGCTGGATAATCTGCTCTTGAATTGCCTGAAGCTGCTCTCGACTAATTGCCTCAACACTCAATGCTGTTGGCTGACTCGCTTCAAAATGCTTTCGGCCGTAGAGCATAGCTTTCCACTCACGAGCCAGTATTGATGAAGCATTGTCATTGCGTTGTTTCAATGACTCAAGCAACCGTGCTTTCACGACCTCGAGTCGCTGTTTGTCGAAAGCCGGGTTTCGCAACATGGTGACAAAAAGCTTCAAGCTCTCATCAAAATTACCGCTTAATGAGTTCATCCGTGCTGTTGTAAATGTGTTGCCCGAAGAAACAGACATTTCTGTAGCAAGAAAATCTAGCTTCTCATCAAACATCGCTGGATTCATGTCGCCTGCACCACCCTCACGAACCATTCGTGCCATCACCGAAGCAAGCCCGGGGGTAGCTGCTGGATCAAGTGAGTTTCCACCTTTAAAAGTGATTGAAACATTGACGAGTGGGAATTCATGAGATTCTGCAACGTACACGATCGTTCCATCAGAAAGCATCCTACGGAAATCAGCCGCACGTGGCGGCGTATACTCAAGAGCCTGAAATTCAATCGCTTCGGGACGTGGCGGAATACCAAAGACTTGTGAGAAGCAGAGCAGGCTCACGGCAATAACACCTGCCAGGGAACGCATACGAATTATATTTCTTAACGCCTGATGATTCACTTTCCAGCCTCCTTCGCTGCGACCTGTTCCGAGTTTCTTCGGTAAATTGCAACACTACGATTCGTCTCATCGAAATAGCTCTTTGCAACTCTTTTGATGTCATCTGCCGTAACTGCTTCATATTTTGCAGGACCTTCGTTGATCTCTTCCCAATCGAGCAACGCTTCACTGAAAGCCAGCTGGATGAGGAGCGACATATTGTTCTCAAGTCGACGATAATTCGATGCCGCGACACGATTCTTCACCTTGCGAAGCTCACGTTCTGACAACTCTTCCGTCTGCAGCTTTGCCAACTCTTCATACCAAGCTTGTTCGAGTTGCTCTGGAACCGCATCCCCGCGGGTCATTGCATCGAAAGAAAACAGGCCCGCATACTTGCGCGTGTCTGAACTTGCCGATGCTGTGGCAGCAATACCACGACCCTCCACCATCGAAGAATAGAGACGACCTGTTCGCTCATTGAGCACCTCTGCAAGCATATCGAGAGGGTAGCTATCGACATGGCCTGCTGGCACAGTGTGGTAACGAATTTCTATCGTTGGCGGAAAATCACCAATCGCATTCATTCGCTGTTCGGCTAATTGCTCAACCTCAAGCGTAACAACGGGCGGTAATTTGTTGCTTCCGGGGTCGAGTCGTGAAAAGTACTCCGTGATGTACTTTTTCGCCTGCTTTGGATCAAAGTCACCGACTACAACACCAAAAAGATTTCCGGGGCGATAGTACGTATTCCAATACACTTGGGCCTGCTCAAAGGTGTAGCTGTTGAGATCGCTTGGCCAGCCGATAACGGGCCAGGAATATCCACACGAAGCCCAAAACATTGAATTGAACTGCTCTTGAAATCGACCCGTTGGCGTGCTGTCCGTACGCAACCGCCGTTCCTCATGAACAACATCTCGTTCTGAATAGAACTCTCGAAACACACTATCATTCAACCGATCACTCTCCATCCACGCCCATAATTCCAATTTGTTTGATGGCACGGTGATGAAGTAACAGGTCAGGTCATAGCTCGTAAAGGCATTCATGCCACTACCGCCAGCCTTTGTATAAACCTGATCAAATTCATCTTTGACAATAGTTGCAGTGGCGGGCCCGGCTTTTCCTCGACCCTGCTGGGCACGAATAAGTGTGTCGAGTTTCGTCCGCAAACTCTTCAGCCGAGGCGTATCGTTTACTGAATCCCAAGGGTCATCTATTTCTCCGTTCCGATATCGTTCGTACTGTTCACTCAGCACAAGTTGGTTCATCTGATCCCGCACCTTTTTCTGCTCGACTCGAAACGTGCGATCCTTATCGGGGTTTCGTGTTCCAATTGTATTAGTTCCCTTGAACATCATGTGCTCAAAAAAATGGCTGATCCCCGTTATTCCCGGACGTTCATTCACGCTTCCAACACGAGCTACCCAGCCAGCACTTACAACATTTGGTTGATCTGTTCTGGGTACGAGCAGAAACTGCATTCCATTGGGCAACGTAAATTCTTCAACAGATACTTTTTGGGCTGAAACTATATCCGAAAACCCGAAAATCATTGAAAGAAGAACCAACCAGAAAAATACTTGCGAACGCATACTCAAACCCACTTCCCAAAGTGTCTGACTCTTGAATTCAAAATCGAAACTGAACAAACGAATCTCTCGTAGTTATAACCCTTCAACCGACAACCATGTAACAAAAGTCTGATGCGATAGCGGCGACTTCTGGTTTCAAGCCAATTACTGAATCGAACTTGGAGTAGGTACAACCCACGTGTATCACTCCAGAATTAGAGCATGATGCTGAAAAAACAGTGGGTTACTCACGCGTCTTCAGGAGAATACTACTGTTCGACCACCGTGCATAAAAACACGGTCCTCAAGCACGAGTCGTACTGCTTTTGCGAGCACAATTTTCTCTACGTCACGCCCTGCCTGAGCCATCTGTTTTGCCGAAAAGGTATGATCCACGGGGATAACATCTTGGGCAATGATTGGGCCTGCGTCGAGCTCTGCCGTTACGTAATGAGCTGTCGCCCCGATCACTTTGACGCCTCGTTCAAACGCCTGGTGGTAGGGTGCCGCTCCCACAAAGGCTGGTAAGAACGAGTGGTGAATATTAATTAGTTTTTGTGAATACCGATCAACAAAACGATCGGAGAGAACTCGCATATATCGTGCGAGGACAATCGCCTCGGGGGCATGGGTGTCAATTAACTCGGCTAACTGCTGTTCGTGAGCTTCCCGACTTTTTTCGTGGTGAGGCAAAAAATGAAAAGGCACCTCAAATCTCTCAACAAGCTGACGCAAGGTGTCGTGATTGCTTATTACCGCAACGATTTTGCCGGGCAGTTCACCAACAGCATCAAGCAAAAGCAACTCGCCTAAACAGTGTGGCTCACGAGTCGCACAAATGACAATGGGCCTTGGCTCACGTGACACAATACGGACACTTGCTGTGGCGGGCAACACACCAGCAAGTGCAGTTTGAAGGTCTTGCATGTCCTGCGGCGAGCAACATGTCTCGGACGACACCTCTGCACGAAAAAAAAAGTGAGAAGCCTCACCATCAACAAATTCTTGATTCTTTTCAATATTCCATTGGTGAGCGGCTAGGACGCCGGTGATCCTATGAATAAGCCCGACCTCATCGGGACAGTCAACAAGAACAACTTCCTCGACAGATAACGATGTCTCACGAGTTGTTCGCGTTGATCCAATTTTTGAATGCATTTCACCCTCGAATCTGGTTGGCACCCCAATTTCAAACTATATGATTTCGCCCTACCAATGCGCAAACATTGCCGAAAGAAGAAAGAATATAAAGAAGGCATATGATGACAGACTGAGTATCGCCGCCTCAACGCCCAACGTGAATTGGTTCTATTGCCCGTTCGTCTTGGGAAACAGGTGCTAGAGCCTACAAAGCGTGGGGAAAACTCAATTTCGAGAACCACATTTGTGCTTTTCCAGTCTTTTCACTTCTGGAATGTATTGGGAAATACCCCGATAAACACAATTTCGTCTTGTAAACCAACCGTTGGAATTCATTCTTTGGATTGCGATTCCTGTCGTTGCCGTGCCATCATCCATCTTGCACGTCGCCAGTGAATCCGTAGACTTGTTCGGTTCGCGGTCCAAAAGGCCCGCTAGCGTAGCTCAATTGGCAGAGCGGCTGATTTGTAATCAGCAGGTTGCGGGTTCAAGTCCCGCCGCTAGCTCACGACGCAGCCGGATGGAAACTGTTCGACGTACGTCCGTTTGTGGACTCGTTCGTCGTTCGGATGCCGACACTGGACGGAGGCTTTGCCTGCCGACCGAACAGGCCACACATTGGGCGAGGTCGATACAACATTTTGGTAAGAATAAAATGGTGCTTTAAAGGAGAAAAACAGGTAGGCCAGCCACGTAAGGAACCTCCTGGAATCGGCAAAAAGAAGCATTTACAACCACATTTTGCGAAGGGGAGTTTCCCGAGCGGTCAAAGGGGTCAGACTGTAAATCTGATGGCAGTGCCTTCACAGGTTCGAATCCTGTACTCCCCACTACATAAAATGGATGCCCACTCAACAGAAATTCAATAAAACACCAGTGAAATGAAGTGCTGTAGTGAAACATCCGATAGAGAAATGAAAAACAGCGGGTGTAGCTCAATGGTAGAGCAATAGCCTTCCAAGCTAAAGACGAGGGTTCGACTCCCTTCACCCGCTCTTTTTGCTGATCCGATTCGAGAAAATATGATAATTCCATGAAATATTAGGTTTTACTTCTATCCAGATGTGACAAAACGTTTAAAACTAATGGAGATATCTCGGTACATAATCGATGCCCAGACAGCAATTAGGCTGCTGTAGCTCAGTTGGTAGAGCGCGTCCTTGGTAAGGACGAGGTCATGGGTTCAAATCCCATCAGCAGCTCTGCCGTAATGGGCTCTTAAAATTTGTAAAGAGAATGTCCCGTTTTTGAGAATTTAACGATACAATCTGATGCGGTTCGTAGTCGTAACAGAATAATTTTGAAGTTTTTACAACAAGCAGGTCAAGAAAACCTGCTCCCCCTTCAATGAGGAAAGGCCGAGGAAAAGAGCATGGCTAAGGATACTTTTGAGCGAACAAAACCCCACGTGAACGTCGGCACGATCGGGCACATTGACCATGGGAAAACGACGCTCACCGGTGCCCTTGTCGCCGTGCAGGCGGCGAAGAATCTGGCTGAGGCCAAGAGCTACGCAGACATTGCAAAGGGTGGAACCGTTCGGGACGAAACCAAAACGGTGACCATTGCTGTTAGTCACGTCGAATACCAAACTGAGAAGCGTCACTATGCTCACATTGACTGCCCAGGGCATGCTGACTTTGTCAAGAATATGATTACTGGCGCTGCTCAGATGGACGGTGCCATTCTTGTTGTAAGTGCCGCTGACGGTCCTATGCCTCAGACGCGTGAACATATTCTGTTGGCACGTCAGGTAGGTGTTCCAGCATTAGTCGTCTTCCTGAACAAGGTCGACTTGGTTGATGATCCAGAATTGCTCGATCTCGTCGAGATGGAAATCCGGGAACTACTCACCAAGTACGGGTTCCCTGGCGACGATATCCCAATTATCCGAGGCGCCAGTAAGCCTGCCTATGACAGTCCTTCTGATCCTGAGGCAAACAAGTGCATCGCAGACCTCCTTGATGCTGTTGACTCCTATATTCCAGAGCCAGAACGAGAACTCGACAAGCCCTTTCTTATGGCAATCGAAGATGTCTTTTCAATTGAAGGTCGAGGCACTGTCGCGACCGGTAGAATTGAACGAGGCGTGGTAAACGTCGGTGATGAAGTTGAAATCGTTGGCTTAAAGGAAAAGGCTGACAAGACAACCGTCACCGGTGTCGAAATGTTCAAGAAAGTTCTCGACAGTGGTCAAGCTGGTGACAACGTTGGTTGCCTTCTGCGTGGAATTAATCGTGAAGCAATTGAACGAGGCCAAGTGCTCGCCAAACCTGGAACAATTAAGCCGCACAAAAAGTTTGAGTGCGAGGTTTACGTTCTTTCAAAAGAAGAAGGTGGTCGTCACACCCCATTTTTTGCAGGTTACCGTCCACAGTTCTACTTCAGAACAACTGACGTGACTGGTGCAACACAACTGATGGGTGGAGTCGAAATGGTTTCCCCTGGCGACAACGTCAAAATGGAAGTTGAGTTGATGGTACCAATTGCAATTGATGATGGCGTTCGCTTCGCGATTCGTGAAGGCGGCCGAACCGTCGGATCGGGGGTTGTCACGAAGATTCTTGACTGAATTTCTTGACTCTTGATTTGTTCGGTGGCCAGAACTGTTGGCATCGTCAGAAAAGTTACTTGTGCGGGGTTCGGGCAACCGGACCCCGTACTTCCACAGGGGCGTAGCTCAATTGGCAGAGCGCTGGTCTCCAAAACCAGAGGTTGCGAGTTCGATTCCCGCCGCCCCTGCTTATTGTCTGGAGTATTTACACGAGATCGCCACGATGCTTGGAAAAGCCAAAACTCTGGGGACTTATGAGAACCGGCTGTATTCGGACGGGCAGTATTGGTAGAAGATTTAGGATCATTTGAAACTGTAAACCTTTGTCTCAAGGTAGATTGAACCGACATGGCAGGAACACAACAACCAGCCGCAACCTTCGTGGGAAGCCTCCTTAGTTTTTCGCTCTATAAGCGTCAGCAGGGTCGAGTCGCTCGCCAAGTCACGTTTGCTGCAGTCGCAATCGCCATAGCAATTGGTGTTTGGAGGCTTGCCCAACTGCTACCTCTTTGGCTGGGCGGTGATGCCACAAGCTCACTGAGTAGCGATGAGCTGGGAATCATGCGATTTCTTGTTCCTGGCATTTTACTCGCCGTTGGCATTTGGGTGAGTTTTCGAATGGTCAATACACCGAGCATTGCAGATTTCCTTATCGCTGTTGAAACAGAAATGACCAAGGTTTCTTGGCCAACGCGGGATGAGGTCATCCGCAGCTCGATCGTGATTATTTTCCTGATCTTTACACTCGCTGGAATTTTAGCCGTGTACGATCTTTTCTGGTGGTTCGTCCTTCGCGCCCTCCAAGGCTAGGAATCAACTGAACAAGATTCGAACATCCTCAAGACCACTTCATGGATAGCAATGCAAGAAAACGAGAACCTTTCAGAAACTGAGCCCACAGCAACCGATGAAACAGCTGGTGGTGGTCCCGAATCAACTGCTCCAGAGCAGCATGAAACTGCTGATCTACACCGCAGCAAAGAAGACGATTCCCACGACGAAACGGCTTCACTCGAATCAACCGAGCTTGTCGAAGAAGATGAAGACGATGGTCCCGTCGAACTGGATGATCCGTTTTCTGGTAGTGAAAATGCAAAGCCTGTCATGCTTGATGGTGAAGAAGATGAGGCCGAAGAAGCAACACCCGCAGAAGGGGATATGGATTGGTACATCCTTAAAGTTCAGAGCAATCGAGAAGACTCAATTCGAGAAACGCTTCAGCGACGCATTTCAATGCAGGGCATGGATCCGTGGTTTGGTGAAGTCGTGGTCCCGAAGGAACAAGTCACTGAATTTAAGAGTGGGAAAAAACGGGTTGTCTTGCGAAAACTCTATCCTGGATACATTCTTGTAAATATGATTTTGAATGATGAAACCTGGTTTCTTGTACGTGAAACAGGTGGAATTGGTGATTTCACGGGTTCTGGCGGGAAGCCAAGCCCAATGTTGCCTCAGGACGTCAAAAAACTACTCAACAAGGGTGAGGAAAAGGCCGAAGAGACACCAAAACTGAAGATCAACTTTAAGAAAGGTGATCGCGTCAAAATCAACGAAGGTACCTTCGAAAACTTTGAGGGCGAAGTTGAGCAGATTGACGAAGCAAACGGTCGCGTTACCGTTATGTTAAGCATTTTTGGTCGTTCGACACCGGTTGATATTGAGTACTGGCAGATTGAAACGGTGTAGTCTCGGAACACGTCTTGTAACCCCAATGCTCGACCTCTTCATGCGGCGAGTGGGGACTAAGTCACCGTCGAGGCAGGGACAATTCGCTGCTAACCAAGACCAGTAAAACACTTCTGTGTCCGCTTTTGAGCGAAAACCGCTATAGGGGCTTTGACAGGAAGAAATTTACCGGCATGATGGATGATTCGCGTTGTGACGGAAACTTATGAGGATTTGGGCTGATGGCAAAACAGGTAACAGGTCAAGCAAAATTTCAAGTGCCAGGTGGTCAGGCGACCCCTGCACCTCCGGTAGGCACTTCACTCGGTCGATTCGGTATTAATTTGGGCCAGTTTGTCCAACAATTTAACGACAAGACCAAAGAAGCTGGCGGCATGCCTATTCCTGTGGTCGTTACCGTCTACAACGATCGATCATTTGATTTTGTCACAAAAAGCCCGCCTGCAGCTGCTTTGTTGAAAAAGGCTGCTGGTCTTGCCAAGGGATCTGGCGTTCCAAACAAGGATAAAGTTGGGAAAGTGTCGGTAAATCAGATAGACGAGATTGTCAAAATGAAGTCTGCTGACCTGAATGCACGTGATGACGAACATGCCCGCCGGATGATTGCCGGAACAGCTCGTAGCATGGGGATTACCGTCGAAGGTTGAATACCTGAAAAAACCTGCAATAATCTAAGGTTTCGAAGGTGAAAAACTCCGCTGTCATGGCACAGTGCCATCTCTGTTCATGTTGAACAGAAATGCAGCACCATGCACGAGTGACGAACAACTCCGGCTTGGGGCTTCTTCTTAAAGCAAAATTTAAACTCACAACGTCTCAGTACAGAGGAACTCAAAAGTGCGACTCACCAAACGCATGAAATCAGCTCTTGCCGCTAAACCGGTTAATGAAGCACCACTTCCACTCTCAGAAGCCGTCGAAACACTCAAGAAGTTTCCACCGACAAAATTTGATCAAACAGTTGAAATTCACATTCGTCTGGGCATCGATCCCAAGCAAGCTGATCAGATAGTGCGAGGATCGATTGTCCTTCCGCATGGCATTGGCAAATCAAAACGTGTTGTCGTTTTTGCCAAAGGAAATCTTGCTGACGATGCAACCGCCGCTGGAGCGGAGGAAGTTGGTGGCGATGACCTCGCAAAAAAAATCAAAGGTGGCTGGACAGATTTTGATGTGTGCATTGCAGCACCAGATATGATGGGCCTTGTTGGCCCTCTCGGAAAAGTTCTAGGCCCACGAGGATTGATGCCAAGTCCACGTGCTGGAACTGTCACGGCTGATATTTCCAAAACTGTCAAAGAATATAAAGCTGGCAAAGTTGAATTTCGAAATGATCCGACTGGCATCATTCACGCCGCGGTTGGAAAAGCAAGTTTTGAAAATGATAAACTTGTTGACAACATTCATGCATTTCTTGAACAGATCCGAAGCATGCAGCCGAGTGCAATTCGAGGCCAGTACATAAAAACAGTTGCCATCTCTGCCACCATGTCGCCCGGGGTGATGGTAGCTGCTTAGCCAGTCAATCCAAAAACTGTAGACTTTTACTCAGAAAACAAACAACACAAACACCAAAAGAAAACCATGAGCAAACTTGTCAAACAACTCATGATGGATGATCTCGAATCTCGTCTTCAGGGCGTTGGCGATGTTTTCGTTGTATCTCTTGGTCAACTGGACGCTCAGAAAACGACCAACCTGAGACTCACACTGCGAAAAAAAAATATAAGTCTTCAGCTCATCAAGAACGCACTTGCGAAGCGTGTTCTAGCAGAAACGCCACTTGCACCTGCTCTTGAAAACCTCAGCGGCATGTTAGCTCTTTGCTGGGGCGGCGAAGACGTTGTGGACTTGGCGAAGGAACTCAATCGCCTCGCCGAACTCGATGGTTTTGAGCATATCGAGTGCCGTGGTGGTGCGATGGACGGCTCGAAGCTTGAGCCTGACGATCTGAAAAAGGTCGCAAAATGGCCAACACGGACAGAGCAACTCTCTATTCTGTCGGGCCAAATGCTATCGGCGGGCGCGACATTATCCGGACAACTCTTGGGTGGCGGAAGCTCACTGGCAAGCCAAATCAAGAGCAGAATGGAAGAGTTGGAAAATTCTGGCGACGAGGTCACTGCGGCGTAGAGTAACGAAAAAGGAGTAGGCATCCAGAAATTTCCAAGAAAAATAGTCAAGCCCAAAATTTTGGGACTAGTCACAGGGAAATTTCGTGGTAAGAAAAAAGGCTCGAGATTCAGTTGAAAGAGGTTGTTCCTACGTTCCAACGAATCGAGAGCACGGAAACAGTAATGAAAAGGATTCCCGGCGAGTACGTGACGGGAAAAACGAGTTAGAACTACACATTTGAAAGCCTTTACGGCTAATTTCTAGAGTGAAAGGATCGCGATCAATGGCAACGGCTGAAGCAACAGAGTCAACCCGGGAATTTTCGACAGATACGCAGGAACTCGGTGATCGCATCGTTGGCCTCACGTTGAAGGCAGCGAAAGAACTCTCCGATTACCTTGATGAAGTACACGGCATTAAGCCTGCTTCAGGTGGTGCTGTCATGGTAGCTGGTGCTGCTGCCGGTGGAGAGGGTGGTGGTGAAGCTGCCGCTGAAAAAACTGAGTTTGACGTTGTTCTGGAATCATTTGGTGACAACAAGATCAGTGTGATCAAAGTGGTTCGCTCGGCAACCGGACTCGGCCTGAAGGAAGCAAAAGATCTTGTTGAAGGTGCTCCTGGTAAGGTTAAAGAAGGAATTTCGAAAGAAGACGCCGAAAAACTCCAAAAAGAGCTTGAAGAAGCTGGTGCGAAGGTATCTGTTAAGTAGTTTCTTAGCGGTTTTTCCGTTTTCTGCTCAGGCCATTGGCGGCTTGCCTTGGAAACGGTATAGTATTTGCGTGCAATCCTTCTGTTTCGATTCCGCTCACTGCGGTTTTCCTGTGTCCAATATTTTGATCACACCTGATCATTTGTCGGTGTTTGTCCAGCATCGGTCGTTTTGTTTTGATTCACCATCTCAGTGTATTTGCTGAATGGTATTCGAAACCCATTAGTGCCCCCAAAATATCCGTAGCTCAATTCGTCTAGTGTTTTCCCTCTAAGGAGTGATTTGTCAATGGCAACTCGTGCTGTTCGCCGACTCCAGCCCACAGAAATTCGTCACTTTGGTAGCAATCGAAGCCGTCACGAGATGCCCAATTTGACGGAAATTCAGACTCGATTTTTTGAGTCTTTCCTGCAATACGATATTCCTCCAAGTAAAAGAAAAGATCAGGGTATTGAAGGCGTCCTTCGAGAAATATTCCCAATCGAAAGCTACGACAAAAGCGTTCGCCTGGAGTATGTCCGGTATGATCTTGGAAAGCCTCGGTACGATCCGGATGAGTGCCGGCAACTTCGTCTGACCTATGGTCGCCCACTTCGCGTCTGGCTTCGCCTGACTCGAGAACAGCCAATCGAAGAGGAGGTCTACCTCGGTGATGTCCCGATCATGATGGGTGGCGGAGAGTTTATTATCAATGGTGCTGAACGAGTTGTTGTCAGCCAACTTCATCGTTCGCCCGGCATAGACTTTGTTGCTGATACTGAGTCAACAGATCGCAAAACATACAACTGCCGAATTATCCCGGAACGAGGCAGCTGGATCGAACTCAACGTGTCGAAAAAAGACACTCTACAGGTTCGAATTGATCAAAGTGGAAAATTTTCGGCGCTGACTCTGCTCCGAGCAATGGATCCTAAACTGAGTAGTGACACCGACATCTTAAAATTGTTCAACAAAACAAAAGTTGAAAAAGTTGCGGGAAGTCGCAGTGTCTCAAAGCTTGAAGGAAAGACTGCTGCGGACGACATCGTGTACCCGAAGAGTAGTGACCGTGCTGGTGAGATTATTGTGGAGGCTGGCTGCACGATTACTCGGGATCAGTCTGAACTAATCTGCTCCTCTGGCCTCAAAGCTGTTGAGTTAATGCCTTCCAACAAAATGCCGCTTATCGAAAATAGCCTTCGAGAAGATGCGGATGAGGCAAAGAAAAGGACGTCAGTTGCTCCCAGCCATCAAGACGCTCTTATCCGTATTTATCAACGACTTCGACCGGGGAATCCGGCAGCGCTGGAGAAGGCAACTACACTTTTTGATGAAAAGTTCCGTGATACGAATCGCTATCGTTTGGGTCGAGTTGGTAGATTTCGAATCAACAGAAAGCTTGGCCTTTCTGTTCCTGAAACTGAGATGACCCTTCGTGCCGATGACTTAATTGCTGCAATTCGCTACATGCTGGAATTGATGAACAGCGAGAACGAAACAGTCGAAGTTGATGACATTGATCACCTGGGAAATCGACGGTTGCGAACAATTGATGAACTGGCCAGTGACGAACTCCGCAAGGGCTTTCTCAAACTTCGAAGAACCGTTCAGGAACGAATGAGTCTCAAAGATATTTCTGAGATGACTCCACGTTCACTCATTAACCCGAAAAGTATTTCTGCGGCCATCGAGTACTTCTTCGGTCGAGGTGAACTTTCACAGGTTGTTGATCAGACGAACCCTCTTTCAATGCTTACGCATGAACGACGTCTTTCCGCTCTTGGCCCTGGTGGCCTCAATAGAAAGCGGGCGGGGTTTGAGGTTCGAGACGTTCACATTTCCCACTACGGACGCATCTGTCCGATTGAGACTCCCGAAGGCACCAATATTGGGCTCATTTCAAGTCTTGCGATTTACTCTGGTGTCGACTCGTATGGATTTCTCGTCACACCGTACCGCAAAGTTTCAAAGAGCAAACTGCTCGATGATGTTGTGTGGTTACGGGCCGATGAGGAACACGAAGCCTATCTGGCGCCTGCCGATGCACCTGTTGTTGACGGCAAAGTCCACGGAGAAACTATCGTCGCTCGATACAGAGGGGACTTCGTACTCGTTCCAGCTGAAAAAGTTCAATATATTGATGTCGCACCGAGCCAAATGGTTGGCGTGTCAGCCGGGCTCATTCCGTTCCTGGAGCATGACGATGCAAATCGTGCGTTAATGGGATCAAATATGCAGCGGCAGGCAGTCCCACTGCTTGTGACCGAGCCACCGATCGTGGCAACAGGTATGGAGCGAGATGTCGCAGCCAACTCTGGCTTGCTTATTCGGGCCGACCGTAAGGGAACGATCACATATGTTGATGCAGACTCGATTGAAATAAACGAAACCGACGTTTACAAATTACGAAAATATGTCGGACTGAATGAAAGAACCTGCCAAAATCAAAAGCCGATCGTTCAACTTGGCCAAAAGGTTGAGAAGAATGAAGTCATTGCTGATGGTGCTGCCACGTTTAAAGGCGAACTGGCCCTGGGTCGCAATGTCCTCGTTGGCTTCATGTCGTGGGATGGTTTCAACTTCGAAGATGCCATCATTATCAGTGAGGAGCTTGTTGAAGGCGATGTGTATACATCGATTCATATCGAAGAATACGACATTGAAATTCGTGACACAAAACTCGGCCGAGAAGAGTTTACTCGTGACATCCCCAATGTTGGTGAGCGAGCACTGCATAATTTGGATGATGGCGGCATTGTACGTATAGGCACCTACGTTCGTCCGGGAGATATTCTTGTTGGAAAAGTTTCTCCGAAGAGCAAGACAGAACTCACTCCGGAAGAAAAACTTCTTCACGCAATTTTCGGGCGAGCTGGCGAAGATGTAAAAAATGACTCGCTTGAGGTTCCGTCTGGGGTAGAGGGCATCGTTATCGCCACGGAAAAATTTGCTCGACAGATGAGTCTGTCAGAAGAAGAGCGCCGTGATTTTCAGAAGCAGATCAAAGAGGCTGAAAGCGAAGGTAATCTTATGGTTGCTGAAGCATTCGGCTCACTTGTTGCTGAAATTGAGAAGGTTTTGCAGAAGCCCCTTGCTGCTGCCGATGGCAGCCCTTTAGTTCGAAATCAAGATCATAAGATTGTTGCGGAACGGGCGGCTGAGTTCTCTCTGGAAGCTCTCGATATTCGCTCTCCACAAAGAAAAGCTGATATAGAAAGACTCTATAAAACCTTGTGGCCTTCTGTCGAGGAAGCACTCGATACAAAAGAACGTCGCCTGAACAGCATGAAACGCGGCGATGAACTACGGCCTGGTGTCCTTCAGATGGTCAAAGTTTATGTCGCTGCGAAGCGAGTTATCTCTGTTGGTGACAAGATGGCTGGACGACATGGAAACAAGGGTGTCATTGCCAAGATCTTACCGAAGGAAGACATGCCGTTTCTTGCCGATGGCACGCCTGTCCAGATCATGCTGAACCCTCTTGGGGTTCCGAGTCGAATGAATGTTGGCCAAATCCTTGAAACGCACCTTGGTTGGGCGGGGAAATTGCTTGGATTCCAAGCCATCACTCCTGTCTTTGATGGTGCGAGTGAAGAGGAGATTAACGACGTTCTGAATGATGCTGGCCTTCCGAAGCATGGAAAAGCCAAGTTGTTTGATGGACGCACAGGTGAACCACTCGAGCAGGAAACAACCGTGGGTTACATCTACATGCTGAAGTTACACCATCTTGTAGATGATAAAGTTCACGCTCGATCAACAGGCCCATACTCGCTCATTACTCAACAGCCACTTGGTGGCAAAGCACGGTTTGGTGGACAGAGGTTTGGTGAGATGGAGGTCTGGGCGCTAGAAGCGTATGGTGCCGCCTACATCTTGCAAGAACTCCTCACTGTCAAAAGTGATGATGTTGAGGGAAGAACCAAAATCTATGAAAGTATGGTCAAAGGTGAAAACACCCTTGAAGCCGGAACCCCGGCCAGCTTCGACGTTCTCACGAATGAGATTCGTGGGCTCGCCCTGAATATGCAATTAGAGAAACGTCGTATCTGATATCAAACGGTGAATAGCAGGCATTGAGAAATGCTTTTTGTTCGCATATTACTATCCCGTAAAAAAGTTTTGAACACCACTAGTTGACTATCCCTTGGAGAAATCTCCGTGAGCATCGGCGAAGCAACCTACGATCGCGTCAATGACTACTCAGCCGTAAAAATCAGTCTGGCCAGACCGCACGACATCCGTAGCTGGTCGTTCGGTGAGGTGAAAAAACCTGAGACGATTAATTATCGTACGTACCGTCCCGAAAAGGATGGACTCATGTGCGAAAAGATATTTGGCCCTGAAAAAGACTGGGAATGCTCCTGTGGCAAATACCGGGGCATGAAATACAAGGGCATGATCTGTGACAGGTGTGGAGTAAAAGTGACCCATAGTCGCGTTCGTCGCAAGCGAATGGGCCATATCGAACTCGCTGCTCCAATTGTTCATATCTGGTTTTTTAAGGCCATGCCAAGCCGCCTGGGCGCCTTGCTTGACATGAAGACCACCAGTCTTGAAAAGGTAATCTACTTCCAGGACTACGTTGTCCTTGATCCCAAGGATACGCCCTTCAAAAAACAACAGTTACTCTCTGAAGAAGAGTGTCGAGCTGCTCGTGATGAGTATGGCGAGACAGCTTTTGAGGCAGAAATGGGCGCTGAAGCAGTTCGGAAACTGCTTCTTGGTCTTGACCTTGTTGAACTTTCAAAAGAGCTCCGCATAGAACTTGAACAAACAGGTTCAAAGCAGAAAGCCAAAGATCTCGTCAATCGATTAAAAATTGTTGAAGCGATTCGTGATAGTGAAAACAAACCCGAATGGCTGGTTCTTGATGTCATCCCTGTTATTCCCCCAGATCTTCGTCCGCTTGTCATGCTTGATAGCGGGAACTTTGCCACGAGTGATCTCAACGACCTCTATCGCCGAATAATCAACCGAAATAATCGTTTGAAAAAACTTGTTGACCTCAATGCCCCTGAGGTCATTATCCGCAATGAAAAACGAATGCTTCAGCAGTCTGTTGATGCATTGTTTGACAACAACCGTTGCAAGCGACCTGTTCTTGCTTCGAGTAATCGCCCTCTGAAAAGTCTTACAGACATGATCAAAGGAAAGCAGGGGCGTTTTCGTGAAAATCTACTTGGCAAGCGAGTAGATTACTCCGCTCGAAGTGTCATTGTCGTTGGCCCACGTCTCCGTCTGCATCAGTGCGGGCTCCCCAAGAAGATTGCTCTCGAGTTGTATCAGCCATTTATAATAAGGCGCCTCAAAGATCTCGGGCATGCTGACACAATTAAAAGTGCCAAGAAAATGCTCGAACGCAAGGACGCCGAAGTTTGGGATATCCTCGAAGAGGTCATTCATAACCATCCTGTTCTTCTCAATCGTGCTCCGACTCTTCATAGAATGGGAATTCAGGCTTTTGAGCCTGTTCTTGTCGAGGGAAACGCCATCAAACTACATCCGCTTGTCTGCAAGGGATTCAATGCTGACTTTGATGGTGACCAGATGGCAGTCCATCTTCCACTCTCTATAGAAGCTCAGGTGGAAGCACATACTCTGATGCTGGCAACAAATAATATCTTTAGTCCTTCCAATGGTGCACCAATTATCTCGCCGTCACAGGACGTGGTAATGGGATGTTACTACCTGACAATGTCGATGGCCGGCCGTCGCGGCGAGGGTATGGTCTTCCGAAGCTTTGCGGAAGTTGAGATGGCTCACTCTCTGGGCAAGGTCGACACCCATGCAATTATCAAGGTGAAGTTGTCAGAAGGCCGCTGTGAAATTGATGAGAAGGGTGCTGTTGGTGAACCTGGAGCGATTACGGAGACGACCGCAGGCCGTGTCCTTTTCAACTCGATACTGCCAGAAAGCATGCTCTTCTACAACCTACCAATGCGTTCAAGTGAATTAGCAAAGGTTATCTCCGACTGCTATCAGTTACTTGGCAGACGTCAAACGATTGATCTTTTAGACAATATGAATCGTGTTGGCTTTAGCTGGAGCACGAATAGTGGCCTTTCCTTTGCAACAGATGATCTCATCACGCCTGAAAACAAACCTGAAATTCTTCATAAGGCTGATAAAGAAGTAAGCAAAATTCGTAAGCTCTATTCACGTGGTGTTATCACTGATGGTGAGCGTTACAACCAGGTTCTTGATACCTGGACTCACGTCCGTGAGCAGATTACGAAAGAAATGATGGATGATCTCAAGCAGGATACCGGCTCTAGTAACCGATAT